>CAZNNH010000099.1:0-22050 GCA_964574335.1 uncultured Acidobacteriota bacterium
GGACCATCGGCACCCGGAACTTCGACGCCATCAACTACGGCCTCTTCTACAGCGACTGGCACCTGGAGCGGATCATCAAGCGCCTGGTGGCGGAGGCCAAGCGGCTGCGGGCCAAGACCCTGCTGATCGGCGAGTGTGGCCACGCCTCCCGCTCCGCCTGCCAGTTCGTGCCGGTCTTCGCCGGGCAGGACGAGATGCCGGTCAAGAGCTTCATCGAGTACACGCTGGAGTGCCTGCAGCAGGGCCGGATCCGACTCGACCCCGACGTCGTCACCGAGAAGGTGACCTACCACGACCCCTGCAACATCGCGCGCTCCGGCTGGATCGTCGAGCAGCCGCGGGAGATCCTGCGCTCTTTCGTCAAGGACTTCGTGGAGATGACGCCGCACGGCCGCGCCAACTACTGCTGCGGCGGCGGCGGCGGGCTGGTCTCGATGGACGAGACCCACCATTGGCGGATGACGGTGGCCGGGAAGGTCAAGGCCGACCAGATCCGGGCCACCGGCGCCGAGATCGTCATCGCCCCGTGCGCCAACTGCAAGAAACAGCTCAAGGAGCTGGTCGACTTCCACCAGATCCCCTGCCAGGTGATGGGCTTGCACGACCTGGTGCTGCGGGCGATCGACATCCCGGGCGGCAAGAGCGCCAAAGATCGGCAGGCCGCGGCAGCGATGGCCGAGACCGCATAGCGGAGGACCCATGGAGCAGTGGATCGATCTGGCGAAGGGACCGCTCTTCGCCCTCAGCTTTCTGGTGATGGTGCTCGGCCTGACCCGCCACGTGCTGCTTCAGGTCCACGGGCTGCTGACCCGGAAGGGGCGCCGCCTCTCCGGGGCGGCCTGGCGGCGGATCGCCGCCAGCACCCTGGGCTGGGCGGTTCCGGTCAGCCACCTCGACCGGAGCACGCTGGTGATGACCAGTGCCTCCTTCCTCTTCCACGTCGGCGCCGTGGTGGTGCCGCTGTTCCTGTCCGCTCACCTGGTGCTGTGGACAGGAGCCCTCGGGCTCAGCCTGCCGGCGCTCGGGGAGGGAGCCGCCGACCTGCTGACGGTCCTCACCATCGTCAACATCCCGGTGCTGATCGCCTACCGGCTGCTGACCCCGCGCGCCCGCGCCCTCAGTCGTCCGTCCGACTACGCGATCCTGGCGCTGGTGCTGTTTCCGTTCCTGACCGGGTTCCTGGCCGCCCATCCCACCCTCAACCCGCTGCCGTGGAGCCTGATGCTGCTGCTACACATCCTGAGCGCGGAGCTGCTGCTGGTGATCACGCCCTTCACCAAGCTGGCACACGTGGTGCTGTTCCCGTTCGACCGACTCTCGGAGGTCCACTGGCAGTTGCGGCCCGGCGCCGGTGACCGGGTGGCGGCGGCGCTGTTCGGCGAGGAGGCCCGAGTATGAGCCACGCGATCCTGGTGGACGTGACCCGCTGCAGCGGCTGCGAGCGCTGCACCCAGGCCTGCGTCGAGGCCAACCATCGCGATCCCCTCGCCGCCGAGAGGGATCGCGCCACCACCCCGGACGGGCTGTCGGCCAACCGCTGGTGCACGGTGGTGAAGGCCGACGAGGGCCGCTTCGCCCGCAAGAGCTGCATGCACTGCCTGGAGCCGAGCTGTGTCTCGGCCTGCCTGGTGGGTGGTCTTCGCAAGACCGCGGCCGGGCCCGTGGTCTACGACCCGGACCGGTGCATCGGCTGTCGCTACTGCATGCTGGCCTGCCCCTTCCACGTCCCGCGCTACGAGTGGTCGCAGGTGCTGCCCTTCATGCGCAAGTGCGACCTGTGCTCGGAGCGGGTGGCCGGCGGCGGGAAGCCGGCGTGCGTTGAGGCCTGCCCCCACGAAGCCCTGCGGTTCGGCGAGCGCGACGCGCTCCTGAGGGAGGCGCGGAGCCTGATCCGGGACGGCTCCCGCCGCTACCTCCCCCACGTGTGGGGAGAGACGGAGCTGGGCGGCACCTCGGTCCTCTACGTCTCCGACGTGGACCTGACGGCGCTGGGCTGGCCGGCCACGGATGCGCCCTCGATACCGAGCCTGACCGATCCGGTGATCGAGAAGACCCCGGTGATCGGCGGCAGCGTCCTGCTGGGCATCTGGGCGCTGGGCACGATCATCGAGCGCCGCCAACGCCTGATGAAGCCGCAAACGACGGGCGAGGCGTCGGCCCACCACGAGGAGGAAGCGCACCGTGACTGAGCGCAACGCGTGGCTGAAGGACCTCTTGTGGGTGCTCGCGCTTGCTGGAGGCGTCGCGATCGTGTTCCGGCTCTGGTTCGGGCTGGGGGCCACCACCAACCTGACCGACGCGGTTCCCTGGGGCCTCTGGAAGATCCTCAACATGGTGGCCGGCGTGGCCCTCTCGACCGGCGGCTTCACGGTCGGCTTCCTGGTCTTTGTCCTCAAGCTGGAGCGCTTCCGGCCGCTGGTCAAGCCGGCGATCCTGATCGCCCTGCTCGGCTACGGCTGCTCGGCGTTCGCGCTGCTCCTGGACATCGGCCTGCCCCATCGGATCTGGCACCCGATCGTGATGTGGAACCCCCACTCGTTCCTCTTCGAGGTGGGGTGGTGCGTGATGCTCTACCTCACCGTCACCGTTCTCGAGATGTCCCCCACCGTGCTGGAGCGAATCGGGCTCCGGAAGCCGGCGCACCTGCTGCACCGGGTGGCGTTCTGGATCGTCACCGTCGGGATCATGCTCTCCTCGCTCCACCACACGTCGCTGGGATCGCTCTTCCTGGTCACGCCGCAGCGGCTGCACCCGCTCTGGTACACGCCGCGCCTGCCCCTCCTCTTCATCCTCTCGGCGATGGGGGCGGGCCTGATGGTGGTGGTGCTGGCCAAGCTGCTCCACTCGCACTGGTACGACCCCGAGGCGGTCTTCGGGGCCGGTCCGGGTTGCCCCGCCACCGGCTCGGCAAACGGAGAGGCCCCCGCCTGCCTGGGGCGGGACTTCCCGATGGTCCGGCAGCTCGCCCGGCTGGCGGCGTCGGTGCTGGCCGTCTACCTGGTGGTGAAGCTCGCCGACCTCTGGGCCACCGGGGCCTGGCGGGAGCTCGTCGCCGGGACCTGGGAGAGCTGGTCCTACGGCCTCGCGCTGCTGCTCGGCGCCGCCCTTCCGGCGTTGCTGATGGCCTCTCCCGCAGCCCGCACCTCTCCCGGCGTGATCGGGGCCGCCGCCGCCAGCGCCGCCCTCGGCCTGGTGTGGAACCGCTTGAACGTCGGCGTCCTCGGCTACTTCCGGGATGCTGGTACCTTCTACGTGCCGACCCTCACCGAGTGGGCGCTGAGCCTCGGCGTGATCGCCGCCGCCGGCATCGTCTTCCTCTTCGCGGCCGAGACCCTGCCGATCTTCGACGAGAGCTGGATGGAGTTCCAGCGGGCACGACGTGGCTTCTCGCCGGCCTTCGACGGCTTCTCGCAGGTGTGGCGCATGACCCTGGCCAGCGGCCTGAGCCGGGCCTCGCTGATCGCGGTCTTCGTGGTCCCGGCGGCCTTCGTCCTGCTCTACCCCCCCTTCCAACCGGGGAAGCTGCCCCCCCGGCCAGTGCAACCGCCGGTGGCCGTGGACCTGGAGCGCCGGGTGCTGCGCATCGACGCCAACCGTGCCGGCGTGGCCGTGGCCTTCCCCCACGCCGACCACCAGAAGCGCCTGGGCGGCGAGAGCTCGTGCGGCCACTGCCACCACCTCGCGTTGCCCCAGGACCACTCGACCCCCTGCTCTCGCTGCCACCGGGACATGGAGCGCGACACCGATATCTTCGACCACACCGCCCACCTGGCAGCGGTGGCGAAACGCGACGGGCTCTCCGGCGTCGTCCCCGGAAACCAATCCTGCGCCGCCTGCCACACCCGGGCGGGCGCCCGATCGGCCGCTACCGCCAAGCCCTGTCTCGACTGCCACGACCGGGACATGGCGCCGTCCCGCAAAGTGGAAGGGGCGCTGACCCTGGCCATGGCACGCGGCTACCGGAGCGCCATGCACGAGACCTGCATCGCCTGTCACGAGCGTGAGGCAGCGAAGCAGGACCGACCGGCCCTACGCGAGTGCGGCAACTGCCACGAGACGCTGCGCCGCGGCGAGGTCGCCCATGGTGGCGCCCCCCTGGTGGCCTCTCGGCTCCCCTAGTAGTCGTCTTCGACACCAACGTGATCGTGGCAGGGATCGTGGCGCCGGGTCTGTGTCGCGAGATCCTCGAGGCCCACGTCCCCGCCCATACCCCCCCGCTCTCGCACGCGATGTGGCAGGAGCTCGAGCGGGTGCTCACCGAGAAGCTCGACATCGATGTGAGGACCTTGCCGGTGCTGGCCCTCTACCGCCGGCATGCCCTCTGGGTCGAGCCACAGCCGCTTCCTCGGCCGGTCTGCCGCGACCCCGAGGACGACGTCGTGCTGGAAACGGCCGTCGCGGGAATCAGAGCGTGAAGACGAACGTGGATCCCCGGCCGGGCTCGGACTCGACCCAGACCCGGCCGCCGTGCACCTCCACGATGCGCTTGACCAGCGCCAGCCCTATGCCGGTGCCCTCTGATCCGGCGTCCAGCTTCTCGAACAGACCGAAGACCCGTTCGTGGTGCTTCGGATCGATCCCGATGCCGTTGTCACGCACGAACAGGATGACCTTGCCCTCCGGGTCACGTCCCTGCTGCCCGACCGTGACCCGGGGCTCGGCCTGATCGCCCATGAACCGACAGGCGTTGTGGATCAGGTTCTGCACCACCTCGGCCAGGCGGATCCGGTCACCGCGGACCTCCGGAAGGTCCGGGGCCACCTCCACCGCCACACCGCGCGCCTGGATGATGCCCTGCTGCAGCTCGCAGGCTTCTTCGACGACGGCGGAGAACGACACCGACTCGGGCGGGTTCATGACCCGCCCGATACGCGACAGCTCGAGCAGCTCCTGCAGCAGCCGGTCCATCTTCTCGGTCGCCTGGGCGATCCGCTCGATGTCGGCCTGAGTCCTCCCCGTGTCCCCGGCCAGGAGGTCGGACCTCAGGTAGCCCAGGAACCCGGTGATGGTGACGAGAGGGGACTTGAGGTCGTGCGAGACGGTGTAGGTGAAGCGCTCCAGCTCGGAGTTACGCTGCTCCAGCTCGGCGACCAGCCGCTCCCGCTCGGCATCGATCCGCCTGCGCTCGGTGATGTCCAGGAGCTGCCCGAAGGTCCGGGCCTTCCCCGCCGCATCCCGGACCACGGCAGCGCTGATCTCGGCGCGTCGCCTCTCGCCGTTCTTGCGGACGATCGTGAGCTCGTAGCGGGACGGGGGCTCCTCCCCGCTCCGCCGCCGGAGATAGCGGTCGGCGACCAGCGCCCGGCTGTCCTCGTCGACGAGCTCACGGAAGTCGCGGCCGATGATCTCGGCCTGGGGATACCCCACGATCCGGCAGAGCTCGTCGTTCGCGTAGGTGAAGCGGTAGTCGTCGTCCACGATCAGGATCCCGGCGTGTGCGTTCTCCACGACCGAGCGGAACTTCGCCTCGCTCTCCCGCAACGCCGTGGCCGTCTCCGCCACCGTCGCCGACAAGGAGAGCGCCATCAGCAGCACCATCGCCAGGAAGCTGTACTCGATCAGGTAGGCGAAGTGATAGACGTCGCTGGTGACCAGGGTGTCGTTCAGGACCCCCGCGGAGAAGACGGCCACCGCCACCAGCAGAGGCACGGCCCGTCGTCTACGTTCGCCTCGGATGGCTCTGACTGCCAGCCACAGCACGTAGCCGGCCAGGGCCAGCCCGAACAGGGACTGGACGTTGGTCAGGGCGCCGGTCTGGGCCTCGTGGTAGGTGACGTCGAGCCCGAACGGCAACCGGACCTGCTTGACCGAAGGCGAGCTGGTGAGCAGGGTCAGCGGGCTGCGGTCGACGATCTGTACGACCGCGAAGATGACATGGCAGGCGGAGAGGAAGTAGAGGGGCCGCCGATCCTCCGCGCCGGCGTAGTCGGCAACGAACCAGAGAAAGGCAAGGGCCACGAAGGCCAGGGTGGCCAACTGGGCACGCTGCCAGACCACGCCCTCGGCCACCGAGGCGGCGTCGTAGAGGCCAGCGCAGAAAACGTCGTAGGCGCCGACCGCGAGACAGGTCAGCCCGAAGGTCAGGTCGTAGCGGTGATCGCGCCCGCGCAGATAGCTGAGCAGGTGGAAGAAGCCGACGTAGAGCGCGACGCCGGCCATGACGAGGGGCGGGACGGCCTGAGTCTGCATGGATGAGGGTCCGGGCGGGCCCCGAGCCCGCGGATGACGTGCCGATGATACGCCCGAAGGCGGAAGGCTCCGCATCGCTGGTGGCCTCCCGGCTCCCCTATCGCCCGGCACCGCCCAGCGTCTCCTCGATCGTCTGCAGGTGTGCATTCTCGTGGCTCAAGGCCCTGGCCGCGGTTCCCGAAGAGAGACGGTCAACCGCGGTTCGAGAAACGATCGACGCCTGCTCGGAGTTCCTTCTGCAGCACCACGTCTATCGTCGCAGCCACGATCTCGCGCGGGTGGCCAAGCCGGGCCTCACCCGATTCGGCTTCCCGCGCATGTACCAGACGGATACGCTGGAGATCGCGCGCCTGCTGGTGGATCTGGGGGACACCGATCCACGACTGCAGGACGCGCTGGACCTTGTCTCGAAACGGCACCAACCGGACGGGCGCTGGCTCCTCCAGGACACGTTCAACGGCAAGTTCCTGGTGGACGTCGAACAGCAGGGCGCACCCAGCAAGTGGATCACCCTTGACGCGCTGCACGTTCTTCAAGGCAGCGAGCGTGGCGCCTGATCGATCGGCCCAGCCCCGGCTCGGGGCTGGGCTATGATCGATCCGTGTCACGGGGCCTGCTCTGGCTGGTCATCCTGGTCTCGGCGCTGGCCGCCGCGCTCCGCCTGCCCACCAGGAGCCGGCTTCCGGTAGCCTGGGATCCGGTCAACTTCAGCCTCGCCGTCGAGCGGCTCGACCTGCCGGCCCACCAGCCCCATCCGCCGGCCGCCATCGGATACGTGCTCGCCGGCCGGCTGCTGGCGCCGCTGGCCGGAGACGCCCATCTGGCCCTGGTCCTGGTCAACGCGGGGTTCACCGCGCTGGCCGGCGTGCTGGTCTTCGCCCTGGCGTTCCACGCCTCGCGCGCCCACCGGACCCGTCGCGGCTGGCTGGCCCTGGTGGCGCTCTTGGCCAGCCCGCTCTTCTGGTACTACGGCAGCGTGGCCGAGATCTACGCGGCCGAGACCGCCCTCGGTCTGCTGGTCGCCTATGCCTGCTACCGGACGCTCCACGGAAGGCCGGACCACGCCACGCTGGCCGGCCTCGCCCTCGCCGTGCTCGGGGCCTTCCGCGTCACCGGGGCGGTGTTCCTGCTCCCCGTCTTCGCCGCCACGCTTTGGAGAGCCCATACCCGCTCACGGCGGTCCGCCGCCCTTGGCGCCGTGGCGTTCGTGGCGGGGACTGCGGCGTGGGCGGGGCCGCTGCTGCTCTGGGCAGGGCCGGCGACCTACTTCCACATCCTGTTCGAGCACTTCGTCACCACCGCGGAGCCCACCAGCATCCTGGCCGGCGGGTCGGCCCGGATCCTCAACCGGCAGCTCCGCGACGCCGCGGAGGCCCTGCTGGCGGGGGTCGGCCTCTTCAACGCCGCGGTGCTGCCGATCTACCTCGTCTTGCGCCGTCCCCGGCTGCTCCCGGCGTCGGGCCTGGCCGGCTTCGCGGCGCTGTGGGTGCTGCCCGGCCTCTCGTTCTACCTGCTCGTCCACATGGCGAAGCCCGGCTACGTGCTGCCGGCGGTGCCGGCCGCCTGCCTGTTGTTGGCCTTCCTCTACGGCCAGGAGCCGCGCCGCGCGCTACGGGCCACCCTGGTGGCGGGGCAGGTCCTGATGGGCGGATGGCAGTTCCTGCTAGCCCAGCCGGCCAGCGGCGCGGCCATCGGCGAGGGGACCCGCTACGCTCGCAAGACCTGGATCCAGAAGGCCCGGGTCGAGCTGGGCTCCGTGCTCCAGACGGGACGTCACGCGATCGCCCGGTCCGACCGCGAGCTCACGGCCATCGGCCGCGAGCTCCACTCGGCCTGTCCCGGCGCCCAGGGGGTGGTGCTGGTGGGCCGCGATGGCGCCGGCCCCAACTGGCGCCAGCTCATGTACCTCTTCCCGGAGGCGGTGTCGGTGCGGTTGCCGGCCAGCCGGAGCACCCCGTGGATGACGGCCAGAGGGCGGCGCCTCACGGTGGTGCCGGCAGACGAGCTGTCGGTGACCGAGGTCTGTCAGACGCTGTGGGTCGACCCTCCGCCCGAGGTCCTCGAGACGCTGCGGACGTACGCGGCCCCCCGCCCCGCGCCGGTGCAAGCGGTCCCCCTGTACTGGACCCGCGGTCCGCTCCGCCTCCCGCTCGAAGGCGCCCGCCAGATCATCATCCGACCGTAGCCGGCCCGAAGAGCGCAGGGAGCCCCTTCCCCTGGCCGAGCCGGTCACGAAGTCGACCTGACCGGGGAAACGTCGCGCGGCCCCCTCGAATGCCGCCGGGCTTCAGCGCCAGGACGGCCGCCCCTCCGCCCGAGCCGAGGTCGATCAGCCGGTCCGTGCCCGCCCGCCGCAGGGCCTCGGCCAGGATCGGGATCACCCGCGCGTAGGGCCGGAAGCGCTCGGCATAGAAGGCCATGAAGTCCGTGAATGGATCGCGCCACGCCGCCGGGAAGCCTGCCAGGTCGTGCAGCTCGACGAGTTGGTACCGTCGCATCGCCCGCTCGCCTCTCGAGCGCTTCGAATGGCCTGCGGAGAGGGTAGCAGAGCTGGCAGCTATCGGTAGCCCTCGACGCGGGGCTGGGCAAAGCGCTCCGTGCTCCGGAAACCGAAGGCCTGTCCGTTTCTCGGCTCGGCGCCGTGCATCGTATGAGCGGTTTGGAGCCCTTCTTGCCCGGCCGTTTGCTGGCGCGGCTCTTGCTCTTCCAGGGTGCCCGAGGTCGCTCGGCGACCCGCCGACGGAGCGGGTGAACCCGCTCCCCCAACAGACCCGAATCCTCAAGGAGCCCTGTCGATGGACCGACGCCTCTCGTTTCCTTCGTCGCTCGACGTTGTCGTCTTCGTGCTTCTTCTCCTACCGTCCCCGCTTCTCGCCGCCGAGAAAGACGACGCCGAACCGGTGAGGGTGGGTGCCATCGTGGGCACCGTGGTCAACCGGGTGACGCTTCAGCCGGTGGCCGGGGCGCTGGTGCTCGTCGACGGCAGCACCGCCATCGCCGAGACGGACGCCGAGGGCCGTTTCCAGATCCACGGGCTCCCCATCGGCAGCTACCGCCTGCTCGTCACCCACACCGACCACCTCTCGGCCCACGTCACCGACGTCGTGGTGACAGCCGAACGCGAGACGACGGTCGACGTCGCCCTGCAGCAGGCGCTGGCACGCTCCGAGGAGGTCGAAGTGACCGCCTCGTACTTCCAGCGGCCCGTGGACCTCCCTGCCGACACCTTCAACCTCAGCTACGAGGAGGTACGGCGCGCTCCGGGAGCCCTCGGCGACGTCGGCCGGATGATCCAGAGCTATCCCGGGGCGGCGGCCCGTGACGACCAGCGCAACGACATCGTCGCCCGGGGCGGCAGCCCCGGCGAGAACCTCATGATCGTCGACGGAATCGAGGTCCCCACCCTCAGCCACTTCGGCTCCCAGGGCTCCTCCGGCGGGCCGATCACCATGCTGAGCCCCGAGATCATCGGCCAGGCCGAGTTCCTGCCGGGCGGCTTCCCCGCCCAGTACGGCAATCGCCTTTCGTCGGTGCTCGAGGTGTCGGTGCGCGAGGGGAGCCGCCAGGGCTTCGAGGGCGAGTTCGACCTCAGCATCGCGGGGGCCGGGCTGCTGCTCGAGGGACCGATCGGCAGCAAGGGCTCGTGGCTGGTGTCGGGACGACGCAGCTACATCGACCTGATCGCCGGCGCCTACGGGATCTCGGCCATCCCCGAGTACAGCAACTACCAGGCCAAGGCGAGCTACGAGATCAGCCCCGGCCACCGGATCAAGCTGATCAGCCTGGGCGGGCGCGACACCATCAACTTCGACACCTCCGAGATGGACGAGGACGATCCGGAGACGTTCGACGTGGACTTCGCCGGCTGGCGTACGTCCACCGGTCTGGTCTGGCAAGCCTTCCTCGGGCCCCACGGCGTCAGCACGCTCTCCCTCTCCCACTCGGCCAGCTCCTACCGCGAGGACGTCTGGGACACCCAGCTCGACGGCCAGCTCGTGGAGCACAACGACTCGCTGGAGCAGGAGCTGATCGCCAAGTACGCCCTCACCTTCCAGCTCCCCCGCCTCGGCACGCTGTCGGCCGGGATCGACGCCCGTCGATTGCAGGCCGACTTCGATATCTCCCAGCCGATCGGTCAGGAGAACCCCTTCTCCAGCGACCCGACCCGGGTCAACGAGTACTTCTTCGACCAGACCTACTCCGCTTTCCAGGGGGGTGGCTACCTTCAGGCTGCCTTGCCGATGGGACGGTGGGTGACGGTCAGCCTGGGCGGGCGCTACGACTACTTCGAGGCCAACCGGGAGGGTGCCTTCTCTCCGAGGGCCAGCCTGACCTTCCACCCCCTCTCCAACCTGGACCTGAGCCTCGCCTGGGGCCGCTACCACCAGAACCCGGAGCTGGTGCTGATCCGCAGCCAGCCGAGCAACACGGACCTTCGCCCGATCCGCGCCGACCACTACGTGGCGGGCGTGGCCTGGTTCCCCTCTCCGGGCACCAAGGTGTCCGTGCAGGCCTACGCCAAGGACTACTTCGGCTACCCGGTGGCCGTCGACTTCCCCGCCATGACTCTCGCCAACGCGGGCGACACGTTCGACGTCACCGCCTGCCTGCTCCCTCTGACCAGCCAGGGCCGCGGGCGCTCCCGCGGCATCGAGCTCGACATCCAGAAGAAGCTCACCGGCTCGCTCTACGGCCAGATCAGCTACGCCCGCTCCCAGACCGAGAACCGGGCCCTGGACGGCGTCTGGCGGCCCAGCACCTTCGACCTGCCCCATGTCCTTTCGGTGGTGGCCGGCTACCGGATCGGCAAGAGCCTCGAGCTCTCCTCCAAGTTCACCTACACCTCCGGGCGGCCCTTCACACCGCTCCTGGAGGAGGAGTCCCGCGAGCAGAACCGCGAGGTCTTCGACATGACCCGCTTCTACGCCGAGCGCGCGCCGACGTACCACCGTCTCGACCTGCGCGCCGACAAGCGCTCCAACCACGGTTGGGGGAACCTGGTCTACTACCTCGAGGTCCAGAACCTGTACGACCGCGAGAACGCCCGCTACTACTTCTGGAACCGGAAGGAGGGGCACGGCGAGTGGGCGCCCCAGGTCTCGCGGCTCTTCATCGGCGGCATCAACATCGAGTTCTGAGGCCGCCCCCGCGGCCCCTCATCAGCCGCCCGTCGGAGGGGTCGCGGCCTGGGCCTCGGGAAGACGCGTGGACCAGACGACACCGGCCAGGATCATCGAGGAGAGGACGAGCAGGGTGAGGGCCGGGCCGACGGCGTCGGCCACCAGGCCGAAGGCGCCGCCGGCTAGGAGGGCCCCGCCGATCACGGTGTTGCTGACCGCCACGTAGGCGGCCCGGCTCTCGGCCGTGGCCATGTCCACGAGCTGGGTCTTGCGTCCCAGCCGGATGCCGCTGTGGGCCGCCGAGAGCACCAGGAAGGCGAGGGCGTAGCCGAGCTCCCTGGCCCGACCGTGGACGCCGAGCTGCTCCGCGCCGAACACCGCCACACCCACCGCCGCGGCCAGCAGCCCGGCGACGATCAGCACGCCGCGAGCCGATCGATCGGCCATCCGACCCCACAGCGGCGCGCTGAGGGCGCTCGCCAGCCCCGACGCGGTGATGAGCAGCCCGAGGGACGCCAGGTCGGCCGGGCCCTGGCCTCGGAGCAGGACCACCAGGAAGGGCGGGGCCAGGGCGCTGCCCATCAGCAGGGATCGGGTGATCACCAGCGTCCGCAGCCCGGGGTCGCTACGCAGCAGGCCGAAGGAGCGAAGGGCGTAGCCGAGGGCGTTGCCGCCCCCCTCGGTGGCCCCCGGGGGCTCGCGCAGGCCGGCGAAGAGCGCCGCCGCCAGCAGCCACAGCCCGGCCGCGGGCACCAGGAGCAGGGCGACGGACTCGGGGCTGGAGGGACGGCCACCCGTCCCGGTCGCCAGGCCGACGCCGATGGCCACCAAGCCGGCCGCCGAGGCCGCGTAGCCCATCAGACGACCCCGATGGGTCTTGGAGATGGTCTTGCCCAGGACATCCTTGGAGACGACCGAGCACACCCCGCGGGCCAGGCTGAACCCGGCGAGCAGCGCCAGCACGACCACCCCCGCGGCGGTGCCGACCAGCCGGGTGGCCAGGAGGGCCATGGCCAGCACCGCCAGCCCCTGAGCCAGGCTGCCGGCCACCCAGAACCACTTGCGCACCGACCTCTTGCGGATGAGGCTGGCCA
Organism: uncultured Acidobacteriota bacterium; assembly: GCA_964574335.1. Taxonomy (GTDB): domain Bacteria; phylum Acidobacteriota; class Vicinamibacteria; order Fen-336; family Fen-336; genus CAZNNH01. Next base: position 12,404 of record CAZNNH010000099.1, read on the forward strand.
CGATCAGCTGCGGCAGCAATGCCAGCGACTCGCGGACGGGGACCAGCAGCCCGATCAGCGCGCCGGGAGCCCCCACGGCCGAGAGCAGCCAGGGGAGCACCGTCTTGGCGTTGGCCAGCTCGTCGCCGATCTTCGCCGCCGTCTGGGCAACGAGGAAGACGCCGAAGTTGCGCGGCGCCTGGCGGCAGGCCTGCTCGGGGATGTCGCGGCACACCCGCGCGTCCTCGTCGCCCAGGGCCAGGTCGTAGAGGCGCGCCAGACCGGCGTGCTGGGCCTCGCCTACCATCGATGGGATCGTACGATGTTGAAGACGACCCACAGCCCCAAGATCGCGGAGATGAGGTAGCCCAGCAGGCCGAGGGCGGGAAAGCCGAACAGCGAGGGGCCCGCCCCGGCGCTGATCAGCAACGACGAGCCGATCACGATCGCGCCGACGATGATGGCCACGGTCAGCCGGCTGGCGCTGTCCTCGATCGTCCGTTGGAGGGGGTCGAGGTTCTCGTGGCGGAACTCCAGGGCCAGCTCACCCCGCTCGAGCTTCTGGACGATGCGCCCGAGCTGGCGTGGAAGCTGGCGCTGGACCGCGAGGATCTGGCCGAGGCCGCGGCGGAGGAGCCGCCACAGCCTCTCCGGGTGCCACCTCTCGAGAACCAGCCGGCTCGCCAGCGGCTCGATCTCGGCGATCACGTTCAGCTCGGGATCGAGCTCGCGGCCGACGCCCTCGGCCGTGATCAGCGCCTTGACCATGATCGACAGGTCGTGGGGCAGCGTCAGCTCGTTGGCCCGCAGCACCTCGACCAGCTCGCTCAGGAAGCGGCCCAGGTCGAGCCGCTCCAGGGGGATCCGGCGGTAGCCGTCGAGCAGGTCCATCAGGTCCGGCTCCAGGGCCTCGCGACGGACGCTGCCGTGGCGGTCGGTCAAGCTCAGGAGGGCGTCGACCAGCCTTTCGCCGTCCCCGGAGACCGCTGCCTGGACCAGGTCGGTGAGGCGGAAGCGCATCACCTCCGTCAAGCGACCCACCAGCCCGCAGTCGAGCAGGCACAGCGTGCCGTCGGGCCGCACCATGAGGTTCCCGGGGTGGGGATCGGCGTGAAAGAAGCCGTCCTCCAGCACCTGCCTGACGATCAGGCGCAGCCCCCGGCGGGCCAGCTCGCGGCGCAGCTCGACCTCGGCTGGTGGCAGATCGCTGAGCTTCACGCCGGTCACCAGCTCCATCACCAGCAGGCGCTCGCCGCTGAGCTCCTCGTACACCCAGGGCACCTGGACGCCCCGCTCGGCGGCGAGGTTGGCCCGGAACACGCGGATGTGCCGCGCCTCGTAGGTGTAGTCCAGCTCGCGGCGCAGGGACTTCCCGAACTCCGCGACCAGGCCCGGCAGGTCGTAGGTGGCGGCCGCCGTCATGCGCTGGTGGAGCTGTCGTGCGATTAGCTCCATGATCGCGAAGTCGCTCTCGATGTCTTTCCGGATGCCGGGACGTTGGACCTTCACCGCGACGGTGTTCCGTCCCTCGCGCAGCACCGCCCGATGCACCTGGGCCAGGGAGGCCGCGGCGATGGGCTCCTCGTCGAACTGGACGAAGACGTCCTCGAGGCGACGCTTGAGCTGGCCCTCGATCTGGCTGCGGATCTCGCCAGGGTCGGCCGGCGGCACCTCGTCGTGGAGCCGGCGCAGCTCCCGCAGGTAGGCGGCCGGCAGCACGTCGGAGCGCAGGCTCATCACCTGCCCGAGCTTCACGAAGGTCGGACCCAGCTCCTCGAGGGCCCGCCGGAGACGCACCGGCCCCGGCAAGTCCTCCTCGGCCCGGACGACCTTGCGCAGCAGCGGCTTCCCGGGGAGCTCGAGCCACGCCGCGATGTCGTCGAAGCCGTACTTGAGCAGGGTGAGGATGATGGTCTTGAAGCGGTTGACGTGCTCGACCGTCGACCGCACGGTCATTCCCGTGCCCCGTCGTGCCCGTCGCCGTCCCTCGGAGCCCTCATCGCCTGGCGTCCTCCAGCATCGAGACCCGCTGCTCGAGGGCCTCGATGCGGCGCACCAGGGGCTCGACCTCGCTGCGCCGGGCCACGTCGATGCGATCCACCGCCTTCCCCAGCTCCCGGGCCAGCCCCTCCTGGGCCTCCCTCCACTGCGAGAGGCCGCTGTCGAGGAGGCGCGCGACCAGCTCCGCCGCCTCGTCCGCCGTGAGCTTACCCTCCTCGACGAGACGCCGGCTGGCCCGCTCGGCCGCCTCCCGCGTGATCACACCGGCCCCGAGCCCGGCCAGCAGCACGCTCCGGATTGCCTCGAGCATGGTCCCCTCCCTGGGAACACATTTGCGGCCTGTCCTGTCCGCTGTCAAGCTCGGACCCCACCGGAGATGCCGGCTGTGGCGGCATGGATACACTCTCCTTACAATCTCCTTGCGCGTCGCTGACCACCCGCGGCTTGCGCGGGCCTACCTTCGAGACGTGAGCGATGTCCCGACACGGGCATCATGGCTCGATGGGAGGGAACGATGCAGGGTGTGACGAGAAGGCAAGCATGGACGTGCGCCGGCCTGCTGGCAGGGGTGATCATGGTCGCCGCGCCCGGGTTCGGGGCTCGACCGGTCGACCTCGACGTCCAGGTGTCCCAGCCCAGGCTCCTGGCGGGGGCACCGCGGACCACCCACGTCTGGATCGGCCTGACCGGACGCGGGGCAGCTACCGATCGGCGGGCGCCCCTCAACGTGGCGATCGTGCTCGATCGCTCCGGCTCCATGTCGGGTCGCAAGATCGAGGAAGCCAAGCACGCAGCGACGATGGCGATCGGGCGGCTGCGCGACGACGACATCGTCTCCGTGGTCGCCTACCAGAGCACGGTGGACGTCCTGGTTCCGGCGACTCGGCTGTACGACCGAGCCCAGGTGCTGGCGGCCATCCGCTCGCTCCGACCCGGGGGCAACACCGCGCTGTTCGGGGGGGTCAGCAAGGGTGCTTCGGAGCTCCGGAAGTTCCTGGACCGCAACTCCGTCAACACGCTGATCCTCCTGTCCGACGGCCTGGCCAACGTGGGGCCCAGCTCGCCGGGCGAGCTGGCCGCGCTCGGGGTCTCGCTGGCCCGGGAGGGGATGGCGGTGACGACCATCGGCCTGGGGCTGGGCTACAACGAGGACCTGATGACGCGGCTGGCGATGGCCAGCGACGGGAACCACTTCTTCGTCGAGGACGCCGCCGATCTCGAGTACGCCTTCGCCACCGAGTTCGGGGATGCGCTCTCGGCGGTCGCCCAGGGCGTCGATCTGCACATCCGCTGCCCGAAGGGGGTGCGGCCGATTCGCGTGCTGGGGCGGGAGGCCGAGATCTCCGGTCGTGACGTCCACGCCAGGGTGAACCAGCTCTTCCGGGACCAGACCCGCTACCTGCTGCTCGAGGTCGAGGTCGCCTCGGCCGAGCCCGGCAGGCGGGTGCCGGTGGCCGAGGTCGACGTCCACTATCAGGACCTGCTCGACGGCAGGAGCGCGACGCTGCGGGGCCGCGCCGCGGTGTCCTTCAGCGACTCCCCGGCGGCCGTCGAAGCCAGCACCAACCGGAAGGTGATGGTGGAGGTGGTCCGGCAGGTCGGCAACGAGCAGAACGAGCTGGCGATGGCGCTGCGCGACGCCGGCAAGACCGCCGAGGCACGCCGCGCCTACGTCTCCAACTCGGTCTTCCTCCAGGAGAAGGCGAAGGAGTACGAGGACGAGGGCCTGCTGCAAGACGCGACCGCCAACGTGGACGCCAGCAAGAACCTCGACGGTGCGGACTGGACCCGGGAGCGGAAGCGCCAGCAGGAGATGCAGTTCAAGCTCGTGCAGCAGCGCGCCCCCCTGAAGCTGGAGGTGGTCGAGAAGCCGGAGAAGAAGGAGAAGGTCGAGGACCAGGAGAAGCCGGACAAGCCTCAGGAGCCGGAGGAGCCGGAGCGGTAGTAGCCCCACAAAGACCGAGGCACGATTGAGATCCAGGCTCACCCTGCTGTTGGTCGTGATCGTGATCGCGCCCCTGGCCGTCGCCGGATGGCTGGGGGCGCGGATCGTCGGCAACGAGCAGGTGGTGGTCGAGCAGCGTTTGCGCGAGCTGATCCTCGGGCAGCTCCGCGGGGTGAGCCTGACCCTGGCCGACGCCGTGGCCCGCTACCAGATGGCCGTGCGGGACGAGGTGACGCCTTTCCCGACCGATGCGGGCGAGCTCCGCCGCCTGACCCGCCAGTCGCCCTACGTCCTGCAGTACTACCTGGTCTCCCCCGATCGACGGCTGGCCTTCCCGCCGGTGGGCACCCCCGCCGATCTGACCCGCCGCGAGCGCGAGTCGCTCCAGCGGACCCGCCCGATCTGGGAGAGTGGCGGGCTGCTCGCCGACGCCTTCGGCTCCGAGACCGCCGAGAGCGGGACCGCCGAGACCGGCTGGCACACCTGGTACTGGCAGAGCGGGCTGCAGTGGATGCTCTGGATGCGGGACGGCCAACGGGTGGTCATCGCGGAGATCAACCGCCCGAGGTTCCTGGCCGAGCTGGTGGCGGCGCTGCCGGAGACCGACATCTCGGCTCCCGAGCTGGTCGAGGGTCGGATCCGGCTGCTGGATTCCGCGGGGCGGACGCTCTACCAGTGGGGCACCTACAGTGGGGAGCCGACGGCGCCACCAGTGGCGACGCTGGCCCTCGCACCGCCCCTCGGGGCATGGAGCCTCGAGTATCACGCCCCGGCCGACATCTTCGGCTCGGCCGTGGCCGGCGGCTTCCTGCTCAACCTGGTCGCCGGCCTGTCCCTGCTCAGCGCAGTGGTGATCGGCCTGGCCTACTACTTCCATCGCGAGCAGTCGCGCGAGGTGCGCGAGGCGGCGCAACGTGTCAGCTTCGTGAACCAGGTCTCCCACGAGCTGAAGACGCCTCTGACCAGCATCCGCATGTACGCGGAGCTGCTCGATGCCCACCTCGACGACGGCGACGAGAAGTCCACGCGGTATCTGGGGGTCATCGTCTCGGAGAGCCAGCGGCTGAGTCGCCTGATCGGGAACGTTCTCACCTTCGGACGCAAGCAACGCGGCACGCTGGAGCTGCACCGCAAGCCGGGGGTGGTCGACGACGTGCTGCGGGGGGTGCTGGCTCACTTCGAGCCGTCGCTCGAGGCCCGGCAGATCGAGGTCTGCTTCACGCCCGGAGCGGGCGAGCGGGTGTCGCTCGACGCCGATGCCCTGGAGCAGATCCTCGGCAACCTGATCAGCAACGTGGAGAAGTACGCCGCCGGCGGGCGGCGGCTCCAGCTCGCCAGCCACGCGAGGGGAGAGATGGTCGAGATCGTGGTGGCCGATCGTGGGCCGGGCCTACCGGCCCGAGAGCACCGGCGGATCTTCGAGCCTTTTTACCGGGTGGACGGCTCCTTGACCGAGGGCGTGAGCGGCACCGGAATCGGTCTGACGATCTCGCGCGACCTGGCCCGTCTCCACGGCGGCGACCTGCAGCTCGATCCCAGCCAGGAGGGTGCCCGCTTCCGCCTGACGCTGCGCTGCCCGGCGGTGCCGACGGAAGGTGGCTGAGATGAAGGTCCTGGTCGCCGAGGACGACCGGAACATCCGCGCCGGTCTGGAGGAGATCCTCCGGGACGAAGGCTATCGTGTCGTCACCGCCGAGGACGGACGGCAGGCGCTCCTGCTGTTCCGCACCGAGTCACCCGACTTCGTCCTGCTCGACATCATGATGCCCCTGGTCGACGGGTACGCCGTGTGTCGCGAGATCCGTCGCTCGGACAGTCGGGTCCCAGTGATCTTCATCAGCGCCAAGTCCGAGGAGATCGACAAGGTGCTGGGGCTCGAGCTCGGCGCCGACGACTACATCCTCAAGCCCTTCGGCGTGAGGGAGGTGCTGGCGCGGATCCGCGCCGTGACCCGGCGCTGCCTGGAGCAGCAGCACCACCACGACGTCGAGGCGCCGTTTCGGATGGTGGACCTGGAGATCACCCCCGCCGAGCTTCGTGCCCGGCGGAACGACACGATCATCGACCTGGGCCTGCGTGACGTGAAGATCCTGCAGCTCCTGCATCAGAGACAAGGCCAGGTGGTGGATCGCGCCACCCTGTTTCGCGAGTGCTGGGGCCTCGACCACATCCCCAACAGCCGCACCCTGGACCAGCACATCTCCCAGCTTCGCAAGCGGATCGAGACCGACCCGAAACGCCCGCGGCTGATCCGCACCGTCCACGGCGTGGGCTATCGCTTCGAGGGGAAGGCCGGGGAAGGGCCGGCCCAGGCGGAATAGGCCCGAGCCCGGGCGCCGATTTCAGAGGCGCCGTCACCGTGCGGCCCGTGCTAGCAGGCCCCCTATCAGCCTGAGCGGCTCTTGAGCCGCGGTCGGACTCGCGGCGGCGATGCTCGGGCGGCCCGGCTGGCTTCTCCATGCGTCGTCTTGTGACCTTCGGGGTGCTCGTCGTTGTGGTGGCCGGCGTGTGCCTGTGGCTGGCCCGAGGCCGCCGCCGGAGCGCTCCGGCGACGACGGTGCCGGCGTGGGTGGGGCGGATCTCGGAGAAGACGCGGGCGAGCCGGCCCAACATCCTGCTGGTCGTCTACGACGCGCGGCGCCGCGACGACTTCTCGCTCGGCAGCTTCGGCAACGCCCGCGCCGACACGCCTTTCCTGGCCAAGCTGGCCAACGACGCCATCTTCTTCGACGACGCGGTGTCGCCGGGGTGCTGGATGGTGCCGGACCACGCCTCGATCTTCTCCGGGCTGTCGGTCTGCGAGCTGGGTGACGACTGCTACAACCCGGGCGTCCACTCCTTTCCCGATCACTTCCTGTCGCTGGCGGAGGTGCTGCGCCTGGCCGGGTACCGGACGACGGCCTACGCCGACCACCCGTACTTCGTCAACCGCGACCCGCGCCTGTCGCTGATCCGCGGCTTCGACCTCTACAACGTGATCACCGATTTCGAGCGCTACCCATCCTTCACCAACGTGGGCACGCCGCGGGGCGAGGGGGCGCTGCGCTACGAGCTCGAGGGCCTGGCGATCCCCACCGAGCAGGAGGTGGCGGACCGGGTGGCTCGGTTCAACAGCGGCGAGCTGGAGCTGGCTGGCGCCGACCAGGCCGGCTACGACGCCGACAACGGCATCTACCTGGCGCCGCTCTTCCCGCTCTTTGCTCGCTCCGACTACTTCCGCCGGCGCTGGGGAGACGCCTTCGACCAGGAAGTCTTCGCGGGGCCGGACGCCAGCCCCTACTTCCTCTCTTTCAGCCTGCACATGAGCACGCTGGCGCTGCCCGACCCGGGCCTCTACCTGCGCTGGCGGGTCGAGAGGCTGCTCCTCAACGCGCACAAGCGCGGCGCTTCTCTTGCGCCGCGCCGGGACGGCGAGGGGCTCGAGGCGTGGCTGGCCCGCCTCTACGCCGAGCTGGGTCTGGGCTATGCGCCGTTCCGGACCCTCGACCACTACCTCAAGCAGGCCTTCGACAACCGCTTCTACGACGCCGGCTTCCGCGCGGTCTACGAGTATCTCGAGAGGCGCGGCCTGCTGGAGAACACCGTCACCATCGTCACCTCGGACCACGGGTTGAGCTTCGGCGAGCACGGAGAGCGGACCTACCTTCACGCCGGCGCCCGGCCGTACGAGTACATGACCCGGGTCCCGCTGGTGCTGCGCTTCCCGGCTGGCTCCCCGGGCGCCGCCTTGCACGGTCGCTACACGGAGCGGGTGTCGTTGATCGACCTGTTCAGGACCGTCGTCGAGCTGGCCGCGGGCCCCGGCGTCTTCCAGCGGGAGCTGCCGGTGCGGGGCCGCAGCCTGCTCGAGCGGCTCGAGCGGCGCGCCTTCGACGACGTCCAGGTGTCCGAGTCGAGCTTGACCCCCGACACCTACGCCTTGCTGCCGTCGACGGCGGGCTACTCGAAGGCGGTCTACGCCGGCGATCTCAAGCTGATCCTGGCGCCGCAGCCGCTGCGCATGGCCGAGAACGCCTGGCCCATCCACGCCCGCCTCGACGGCACCTGGCCGAGCCAGCAGGGCCACGCGGTGTAGGAGAGGCTTCCCCGGCCGCTGGTCCAGCTCTTCGACCTGGCCGGCGACCCGCATGAGCACCACGACCTCGCTGGCGAGCGCCCGGCGGACGTCGCCCGGCTCAAGGACCTGGCCGGCGACTCCTGGGACTGCCGGCCCGACCCTTGGCCAGCCGCGCGCGCCGAGTGGGACGAGAAGTCGCTCGAGACCCTCCGCAGCCTCGGCTACATCCACGACTAGCCTTGGACGCCAGTGCCGTTCGGGCACTGGGCGCACGCTCACGTCAGTCTGACGCCAGGACGTGCTCGAGAACGTCTTCGAGCATGGGGTATGGCCGGGTGCCGCGCAACCGATACAGCACCCGAAGGGAGCCTGGGGGCTCGATCCGTCCGATCAGGAAGCTCGGCGTCGACGCGACACCCGCGCGTTGGGCCAGGGCGGCCTGGGCTTCGAGCGCGGTCCGAGCCTCACCCCCAAGACACGCTCGGAACTCCTCCGAATCCAGCCCGAGAGCGCGGGCGTCCTCGAGCAGGTCCGGCTCGGCCAGGGCGGGCGGGTCCTGAAACAGCCTGTCGTGCATCGCCCAGAACCGACCCTGCCGCCTGGCACACTCCACCGCCTCACTCGCCCGATAGGCCAAGGGGTGCAGATCCTGGAGCGGCAGGTTGACGAAGGCGTACTGGACCTTGCCGGTGTCGACGAAGTCGCGCCGGATCTGGGGAAGGATGTTCCGGGCGTGGCGGCTGCAGAATGGGCACTGGAAGTCCGAGAACTCGACCAAGGCGACCTTGGGCGTCCCCGATGAAGCCGTGGCCACCCCGTCGAGGTCGGTCAAGGTCAACCCCTCGACGGCCTCCGGCGGCTCCGGAGTCACGGCGGGTACGGGCTCTTGGCCTGGCCCGCCCCAACGGTAGTAACCCTTGAAGGACAGGAAGATGAACGTCAGCGCCGCTGCGATGAGGGTGACGTTCGCCAGCTTGTCGAGGGTGATCCTGCCCAGCTTCATCGCCGATTCTCTCCTTGCGTCGGCTCGGGTCCGCCAACGACGGGGGAAAGCGGCGTTGGCTTCGAGCGTCCGGTTCTGGTCCTAGTTCGGGCTCTCCGCCAACGCCGCGCCCAGACAGGCCACGATGGCGCGCCTGGGCTCAGATCCAAGGTGTCTACCGAGCGATCACGGACAGCTCGACTTCCTGCAGCCCCAGACGTAGCACTGTACGCAGGTGGGCGTGGCGCCACAGGCGCCGTAAGTCTGGCACCACCGATACTGGGTGAAGCAGCCCCAGTGGGTGTTGGTGGTCGAACAGTTGATACACCAGTTGCTCTCGCCGCACATCACCGAGAACGTGGCATCCGTGTAGTGCGCGCAGTACGTGTCGTTCGCGCACGCACTCTCGACCTCGTTCGGGACGGCCAGAAGGGGAAGCGCGAGCAAGAGCCCACTCAAGGCCAGTTTCTGCCAGCTTTTCATGTGGTCATCCTCCGGCGCGGAGTCTAGAGCGATACGAAATGCGCAGTCAACACTTTTCGTGGCTGGATCGGTCGCTCGAGGGCCGCGCGCCTGGCCCACGTGGGCGGGCGAGGTTCGCCCCTCCCGCCCTGATAATCCGTGTATCTTCAGAGAATTCCAGAGCCGGTCCGTGTCGTGGGGAGAGGGTGGGCCCTGACCGA
>CAZNNH010000100.1:0-12733 GCA_964574335.1 uncultured Acidobacteriota bacterium
CTCCGCCCGGGGCGTTCCCGGGAATCGGTCGCTGGTCGGAGAGGTCGACGAGCGGGCCGCCTGACTCGCCCAACGGTCACGCCACCTCGATCCCGGTGGCGACCAGCAGGCCACTCCCGGCGCGGCGGCGACGGTGGGCGTGCGTAGGGGCCGCTGGCCGAGCCATTGCCCCGCTCGTCGACTTGCGGTGGCAGACGGCCGCCCGAGTGTCTACCCTAGCTCGCCCATGTTCGCGTCCGCGGTCTCCCGTCGGAACGAGGCCGTTACAATGGCCCGAATGCCTGGTGGCCCCCGGCCGCCTGCTGCGGGCTGCGCCCCGGGGGCCTGGAGGTTGGCCCGGATCGTGAACGTGTTCTCCAAGAAGAGCGCCCTGACGGCCCTGGCCCTGCTGCTGGGTTGGATCATCTGGGCTGCGATCAACTTGGTCGCATGGCTGACCAAGGGATCTGTGGAGCGCGTCTACGCGATCCAGTATCACTCGCTGGACGCGATCTCGGGGATGCTGGTGAGCGTGGTCCTCCTCGCGCTGCTGGCTCCCGTGCGCCGCAGGCTGCCGACCTATCGGTTCGTCCTGCTGACCGCCGCCGTGTGCGGCCTCGCGGGAGCGGGCCGGTTCGTTGCCCTTCAGGGCATGCTCCAGCTCGCTGGTGCGAGGGACAGCCTCAGCCTGGACTGGGGGGGACTCTTGGTCGGGGGTGGGCTCGCCGGCGGGGGCAGGCTGGGGTTGTTCCTTCTGCTGGCCTTCGCCGTCGACCAGGGGATCGAGCTGGCGGCACAGAGAGAGACGGCCGCGCGCGCCACCGCGCTGGCCCAGCAGGCTCAGCTCCAGATGTTGCGCTACCAGCTCAACCCGCACTTCCTCTTCAATGCGCTCAACTCGATCCGCGCCATGATCCTGGAAGACGGCTCCCGGGCTCGGGATATGGTCACGGAGCTGGCCGAGTTCCTGCGCTACTCCCTGGACGGGGGAGAGCAGGAGAGCACCATCGACGACGAGCTGCAGGCAATCGACAACTACCTGGCGATCCAGCGGATTCGCTTCGAGGAGCGCCTCGAGGTGAACATGGCCATCGACGCGGCGGCCCGCGGGGCGACGGTCCCCTGCTTCCTGATCCATCCGCTGGTCGAGAACGCCGTCAAGCACGGCATGCGGACGAGCGCCATGCCCCTGCGTCTCGAGATCGAGGTCCGGAGGCGGCTGGAAGCCGTCTCGGTGCGGGTGTCGAACACGGGGCGGCTCGCCGACGCCTTGCCCAGGACTGACACGCCGCGCGACGGCACCGGCACGGGCGTCAAGAACATCGCGCAGCGCCTGAAGCTGGCCTTTCCCGGCCGTCATTCGTTCGGCATCGAGGAGCGGGACGGCTGGGTCCATGCTCGGCTGCGCCTGGAGCAGGACTGAACGACCAAGGATGACGACACACAAGGCCCTGGTCGTCGATGACGAGCGGCTTGCCCGCCGCGAGCTGATCTACCTCCTCCGGGCGCATCCGGAGATCGAGGTCGTGGCGGAGGCGGCGACGCTCGCCGAGGCGCTGGAGGCGATGGTCCGGACGAGTCCCGAGCTGCTCTTCCTGGACGTCCAGCTTCCCGGAGAGACGGCTTTCGACCTCTTCGATCGCGCCGACGTCCTCGCCCACGTCGTCTTCGTTACCGCCTTCGACCAGTTCGCGGTCCGGGCGTTCGAGGTGAATGCCCTCGACTACCTGGTCAAGCCCGTCAATCCGCAGCGCCTGGGCCAGGCCATCTCCCGGTTCCTGACTCGGACCGGCCCGCCGGTCCCCGAGAAGGCCCGGCTCCACTACGAAGACTCGATCCTGCTCCACATCGGCGAGACCCCGCGCTTCGTCAAGCTGGCCTCGATCGTGTGCGTCCTGGCCGAGGGCGACTACACGCGGGTCGTCACCACCTCGGGACCGCTCGGCCTGGTGCTTCGTCCCCTGAGAGACTGGGAGCGGGTCCTGCCGGAGCGCCACTTCCACCGGATACACCGATCGACCCTGATCAACTGCGAGCAGGTGGTCAAGATCGAGCCCTGGTTCTCCGGCTCCTACCGCGTCCACCTGCGCGGCCTGGAGGAGCCCGTCAACATGAGCCGGCGCCACGCCAGCGCCTTTCGCAGCCGCTTCGAGCTGTAGCCCGAGCTACTCGCTGCGTTCTCAGCGAGCCGCGCTCCCTCGGGCAGGAGAGGCCAGGGGAGCGACCAATGGGCTTGTTTCGCGGTCGCGCTTTCGGGAGCCCTCAGCCGCGGACCAGCGGCCGGGTCAGGCAGGTCGGGCCGCCGGCGCCCTTGAGGGCGATCTCCCGTCCCTCGAACGTGTGTACCTCGCAGCCGGCGCGCTCCAGCCGGCGGCGGGTCTCGGGGTTCCCCTCCAGCATCACGCAGACGCGGGGCGCCACGGCCAGAACGTTACAGCCGAGGCTCTCGTGCTCGCCCTCGGCTTCCTCGACCAGCTCCAGGCGCCGGGCCAGCAGCCACTGCCGGAACGGTACCGGTAGCAGCGGCGAGTGGACCACAGCCAGGTCGTCGTCGAGCGGGCTGATCAGCGACATCAGGTGGAGGACGTCCTTGGGTCCCTTCCAGTGAGGTAGCGGCACCGCCCGAACCTCGTCGACGTCGCTACCCAGGAGGGCCCGGAGCTGCCGGATCCCGGCGGCGTCGCTGCGGTAGCCCTCCCCGACCAGCAGGGTGCGCTCGTCGAGCCAGACGGCATCGCCGCCTTCCACGTGCCCGGGCCCCTCGATCGCTCCCAGGATCGGGACCCCGTTCGCCTTCAGGAACGTGGCCGCCGCGCTCGGCTCGCCGTGGCGCTGCGGCTTGCCCATCCGGGCCAGGACCACGCCGCGTGACGCCGAGAGCAGCGGGTCGTGGACGTAGATCGAGTCCAGCCCCACCCCGTCCGCCTCGGGGAGAAAGAGCATCTCGAGCCCGAAGCCCGAGAGCAGCTCGACCAGGCGGTCGTACTCCTCGATGGCCCGACCGAGGTCCGGCGCCGACGTATACCCCAGGGCGCGCCACTCGGCCTCGATGCGCGTCGGGTCGCGGAAGGCCTGGCGCGGGTGCTTGAGCAGCAGGCGTCGGATCGGCGCTACGTTGGATTGGCGGCTCATCTTCTTCGTATGTTGACACGCGGTCCGGGGTGCTGTCAGACTCCTGCTGTCGTCAGGGTGCTCTCGCCGTGAGGGCTAAGAGGGAAGCAGGTCGAAGGCCTGCGCGGTCCCGCCACTGTAGCCGGCAAGTCGGATCTTCTGGGCCAGGGTTGGCCCGCCACTCGGGGACACGGAGCTCTGGGGAAGGCGGAAGAGACGACGCTCGAGCCGGAAGCCAGGAAACCTGCCCTGACCTGAATCGGTCCTGAGGCTTCTCGCGTGAAGGAGCTACGGATGTCACCTTTCCCGATCGACGGGAGGGTTCCCTCCGCCTCTGGTTCACCCCTCGGGCCTCCGCAAGGAGACTCGTCATGCCGAAACGTGCCGTGCCTCGCCTTCTGATCCGGGCCCTTCTTCTGACCCTGCCGCCCTTCCTGTCGGTGTCCCTGGCGGCCGCCGACGAGACCCTACCGTCCGCCACCGGCATCCTCCACACCCACGAAGGCGCGCCGGTCCCACAGCTCGTCCTGAGCCTGGAGGGACCGTCGGGCAGCCGGTCGCTGGTGACCGGGCCCGCCGGTCGCTTCGAGGTCGCCGGCCTGGCCCCGGGCGCCTACTTGGTTCGCGCCACCACCCCGGGCTTTCAGCTCGGGGGCACCACCCGCTTCGTGATCGCCGGCCAGCCGGTCGAGCTCGACCTGGTGCTGGAGCCGTCGCCGATCCGCGAGCAGGTGCTGGTCTCGGCCACCCGCAGCGAGGCGGTCCGCTCCACGCTCGGGGTGAGCGCCACCGTCCTCGACCGCGATCGTATCGCGGAGCGGGAGTCCAGCGACCTGCTGCACCTCCTCCAGGAGGTGCCGGGAGTTGCCGTCTCCCGAGCCGGCGGCATGGGGGGCCAGGCCTCGGCCTTCTTCCGTGGCGGCGAGTCGCGCTTCGTCCGCGTCCTGGTCGACGGGATCCCGGCCAACGAGCCGGGCGGCGCCTTCAACTTCGGCGCGCTCGTCCCCCTGGAGCTGGAGCGGATCGAGGTGGTGCGCGGGGCCGAGAGCAGCCTCTACGGAACCGACGCCCTGGCGGGCGTGATCGAGATGGTCACCCGTCGCGCCGGGCGCGACGAGCCGCTTGGCCTCCGCGCCGAGGCGGAAGGCGGGAGCTTCGCCTGGACCCGCATCCAGGGTGCGACCTCGGGCCGCCGGGGCAAGCTCGACTGGAACCTCGGCGTGCAGCGTCTCGACACCGACAACCAGGTGCCCAACAGCGCCTTCGGGCAGACCTCGCTGGCGACCAGCATCGGCCTCACCCTTTCCGAGCGCACCGGGCTGCGCTTCTCGCTCCGCCACGACGACGGCAACGTCGGTACGCCGGGCCAGACCGCCTTCGGTCGCCCCGACCGGGACGCGTCCTCCGAGCGCTCCTTTCTGGCCAGCGGCGTCAGCTTCCGTCACACGGCCCAGCGGATGACCCACGAGATCCGCCTCGGATGGGCCCTGACCGATCAGCTCTCGGTCAACCCCGAAGACTCGGGCTGCTACACGCCCGCCTGGCAGGGGCGGGAAAGCCCCTACCCGGTCTGTGACTACACCAACCCCGAGGGTTACCAGAACGACACCCAGCGCCAGAGCCTCGGCTATCGTGGCGAGCTGCAGGCCGGAAGCCGCCACCTGCTCAGCCTGGGCGCCGACGTGGAGCGCGAGACCGGCGAGCTCGGCGATCGCCGCGAGGACCTGCTCTCTCCCGAGCGCACCAACTTCGGCGTGTACCTCCAGGATCGAGCCGTGCTCGGGGACCGGGTCTTCTTCACCCTGGGCGGGCGGGTCGAGCACAACGACAGCTTCGGCACCGCCGCGGTGCCGCGAGCGGCGGTCGCCTGGCACCTCGGAACCGGCCCCCACGCCACCGTGCTCCGGGCCAGCGCCGGCGCCGGCATCAAGGAGCCGACCTTCTACGAGTCCTTCGGCGTCTCCTATTACGCCCGCGGCAACCCCGACCTCGCGCCGGAGCGCAGCCGCAGCTTCGACCTGGGCGTGGAGCAGCACCTGCTGGACGGGCGACTGCGGCTCCAGGCAAGCTTCTTCCACCAGGAGTACCGCGACCAGGTGACCTACACAGTGACCGACCCCACCACCTTCCAAGGCTCGTATGTCAACCTCGGCAAGAGCCGGGCCCGGGGCATGGAGGCGTCGGCCGAGGCCGCGCCGTCCCCGTGGCTCGGCCTACGCGCCGAGTACACCTACCTGGAGGGCGAGATCCTGGAGAGCGAAAGCTCCGATCCGGTGATGGCCGAGGGCGCGCCCCTCCTGCGCCGGCCCAAGCACCAGGCCTCACTGGCGGTGCGCCTGGGAGGCCCGCGGGTGAGCGGGGGCGCCCACCTCTTCTACGTGGGCCGTCGGGCCGACAGCGACTTCCTCGGCCTCGGCCTGACCGAGAACGGCTCGTACGTCCGCCTCGACGCCCGGTTGCGGGTCCGTCTCCACCGACGCCTCGACGTCTTCGCGGCCGGCGAGAACCTGCTCGATGAGGACTACCAGGAGGTCCTCGGCTATCCGGCACTGGGGCGTTCGGTGCGGGCGGGCCTGCGCCTCGACACCAGCGGTCGACCGTGAAGACCCTCCTGGCCTGGAGCAGCGGCAAGGACAGCGCCTGGGCGCTGCACGTGCTGCGGCAGACACCCGACGTGGAGGTGGTCGGCCTGCTGACCAGCTTCAACGCAAGGTTCCAGCGGGTCTCGATGCACGCCGTCCGCCAGGAGCTGGCTGAGGCGCAGGCCGAGGCCGCGGGCCTGCCGCTGCTCCCGGTCAGGCTGCCGGATCCGTGCCCCAACCCGACCTACCAGGCGGCCATGGCCCGGGCCAGGGCCGCGGCCCGGGCGGAAGGCGTCGAGGCGGTCGCCTTCGGCGACCTCTTCCTCGAGGACGTGCGCGAGTACCGCGAGTCCCAGATGCGCGACACCGGGCTGCGAGCGCTGTTCCCGCTGTGGGGTCGGCCGACGGCGACCCTGGCCCAGGAGATGCAGGCGGGCGGCCTGCGGGCCTTTCTCACCTGCGTCGACCCCCGCGCGCTCTCGCCGAGCTTCGCGGGCCGCCGCTTCGATCGGGCGCTGCTCGAGGAGCTGCCCGCGACCGTCGACCCCTGCGGCGAGAACGGGGAGTTCCACACCTTCGCCTGGGACGGACCGATGTTCCGCCGGCCGGTGCCCGTGGAGCCAGGGGAGACCGTCGAGCGCGACGGCTTCGTGTTCACCGACCTCTTCCCGATGGGTCCCGCAGGATGACGGTGCGGGTGCCGGCTGGACGACGAGTGGCCACGCTCGGGATGGCCGGGCCGGGTGCGATGGGTGGTCCGAGGTGGCCCCGGGTCGCCTGGATCGTCGCTGCCCTGCTGGTCGTGGGGACGCTGGCCGGGGCCTCCGACGCCAAGCCGCAGCGGATCGCGTCGCTCAACCTCACCGCCGACGAGATCCTGGTCGAGATCGTCCCGCTGCGGCGTCTGGTGGCGGCCACCCGGGCGGCCGACGACCCCGAGAGCTCGAACATCGTCGGACGTATCCCGCCCTCGGTGCCGCGCTTCTTCCGCGCCGACCTGGAGCGGTTGGTGGCGCTCCAGCCGGACCTGGTGGTGGTGTCCGAGTACACGGACGCGGACTTCCTGAGGGCCCTCGAGCGCTCCGGGCTCCGCTACCACCGGATGCGGGGGCTCGACTCGATGGCCGGCTTCCGCGCCGCCCTCGTCGCGCTGGGGGCGGCGGTGGGCGAGCCGGAGGCCGCCGAGCGCCTGGCTCGCGATTACGACCGGAGGCTGAAACGGATCGCCTCTCGGCTGCAGGGTCTCTCCCGGCCCCGGGTGCTGTACTGGTCCAACCCCTTCGCTGCCGGCGGGGGGACCGCCATCGGCGCCCTGATCGAGTGCGCCGGCGGCCGCAACGTGGGGCGCGAGCTGGGGCTCGAGGGCCTGGTGCCGATGGGCGCTGAGCGCGCCTTTGCGTCCGACCCCGACGCCGTCCTCGTCGCCACCAGCCCGGACGGCAGCGAAGACCGGGCGCTCCGAGATCACCCGCTGCTCTCGCAGCTCCGTGCGGTTCGGGCAGGCCACGTGGTCGGCTTGCCCACCCACCTGCTGGTGAGCCTGAGCCATCATGCGGCCACCGCCTGCGAAGAGCTGGCCCAGCGCCTCCACCCGGAGCTCACGCGCAAGCCATGAACGGCCAAGGACGGCGAGTCTTCCTGCTGCTGGGGCTGAGCCTTCCCCTCCTGGTATTGGTCGGATCGGCGGTCGGCAGCATCCACCTGCCGCTGCTGTCGGTCCTCTCGCACCTGGTGAGGCGGCTGGGGATCAGCCTTCCGGGCGTTACCCCCTTGGACGCCCCGGGCCAGGTGATCCTCACCGCGGTGCGCTTGCCGAGGGCGCTCCTGGCGGCGCTGGTGGGAGGGGGGCTGGCGGTGGTGGGGGCGGCGCTGCAGTCCGTGTTCCGCAACCCGATGGCGGACTCCGGCCTGCTCGGCGTCGGTTCGGGGGCGGCGCTCGGGGCGGTGATCGCCGTCAAGCTGGGGCTGGCCCACGATGTCTTCCTGGCGCTGCCGCTGTTCGCCTTCGTCGGCGCGTTGCTGGCGATGCTGGCCGTCTACGGCCTGGCCCACGTCGGCGGCGGGCCGCCCAGCATCCACGGTCTGCTGCTGACCGGTCTGGCGGTCGGCGCGCTGGCGGCGGCCGGGACGTCGGTGGTGCTGGTGGCGACCGAGGAGTACCGGGTCCGGACGGTCCTCTTCTGGCTGGCTGGCGGGTTGGAAGGCCGCGGCTGGACCCACCTGCAGCTCGCCGCGCTGCTCATCCTTCCGGGCGCGGCGGCGCTGCTGCTGCTCTCGCGGCCGCTGGATCTTCTCTCGTTGGGGGCGGACGAGGCCGCCGCCCTCGGCCTGCCGGTGCACCTGGCCCGCCTCGGCATCCTGGCCCTCGCCTCGCTGGTGGCGGGAGCCGCCACCGCGGTGGCGGGCAGCATCCCGTTCGTGGGCCTGGTGGTGCCCCACGCCCTGCGCCCGCTGGTCGGACCCACCGGGCGCCGCCTGCTTCCGGCGGCGTTCCTCGGAGGCGCCGTGCTGGTGCTGCTGGCCGACATCGCGGCGCGCACGGTGAGCGATCGTTTCGACCTCCCGCTCGGCTCGCTCACGGCGTTTGTCGGCGCCCCCTACTTCCTGATCGCCCTGCGCGGATCCGAGGGACGGCCGTGAGCCGGCCGCCGCTGCTCGAGGCCTCCGGCGTGTCGGTCAGCCGTGGGGGGCGCGCCGTGCTGCACGAGGTGGACCTCCGGCTGGTCGGCGGCCAGGCGATGGCGCTGGTGGGTCCCAACGCGGCCGGCAAGTCGACGCTGGTGCGGGTCCTGGCCGGCCTGCTGCGCCCCAGCCACGGCGTGGTCCGGCTGGAGGGACGGGACCTCGCCGGCTGGCCACGCGCCGCCGTGGCCCGGCGGGTGGCGCTGGTGACGCCCGACGACGAGGGTGCGGGATCGCTGACCGTGGGCGACCGGGTGGCGCTCGGACGCTACCCGCACCGCGGGCCGTTCCGGCCGTTGACCCGGGACGACGACGACGCGATCCGGAACGCCCTCGAGGCCACCGGCATCGGGGCGCTGGCGCTCCGGCCGCTCTCCACGCTGTCGGCGGGAGAGCGGCAGCTCGCCGCGCTGGCCCGCGGCCTGGCGCAGGAGCCGCGGGTGCTGCTCCTCGACGAGCCGGCGGCGCATCTCGACATCGGCCACCAGCTCCAGCTTTTCCACGTGCTCGACGAGGTGCGGGCACGAGGCGTGGCGGTGCTGGCCGTGGTCCACGACCTGCAGCGCGCGGCGCTGTGGGCGGAGCGGCTGGTGCTGCTGGCCGGCGGGCGGGTGGTCGCCGAGGGAGATCCGGCCGCGGTCCTGCTGGGCGACGCTGCGGCGCAGGCGTTCGGCGTGGCCATCCACGGCCATGCGGTACCCGGCGTGGCCGGGCGGCTCTTCAGCTTCTTGAACGGCAAGGCCGCCGGGCCGGAAGCGCCCTGAGGCAGCAGAGGCGGAAGCCCGCGCCCGCCACGCGGTGACGGTCTACTCGAGGGTGCTGAGCTGCTCCAGCAGCGCCTCGGCCGTCGCCTCGCCCCTGAGCAAGAAGGCCGCCTGGGCGATCTCGTCCACGGCTTCCCACACTGCTTCGGGACCGCCACCACGTTGGATCTCGCTGCGTGCGTTGTCGCAGTGGCGGTTGACGATGATCTCGACGGAGGTGCCGAGGGTGCGGTTGCAGAGATCCCTCACGCGCGCCAGCCGCAGCAGGGCCCGGCTGGCCGGGGCGCGGGAATCGGCGGCCCGGGCTGCGGCCTTCCGCCGAGGGGGAGCGGCGGGCAGTGGAGGCGGAGAGGCCGGCAGCGGAGGGGGAGAGTTGGGCTGGTGGCTCACCTTCCGGGGGCCGGCGCCGTTCCCCAGGCGGATCAGCCCCGCGGAGATGAGGCCGTACAGGACCTTCGCCGTGTCGAAGGGCGGCAGGCCGGCCATGCCGGCGATGGCCTTGACGCTGCGCCGGCCGTCGATCTTCGCGAGCACCAGCCATTCGGCGGTGTTCAGGAAGATCCGGTCGCCGCGGTCGGGCTGGGTGACGTACTCGGGCACCAGGTCCGTGGAGGGCACCTTCCGCGACACCACCCGCCACTCGTCGACGCGCTGCGCGGCCTGCATGAGCAGCGTGGTGTTGCTCTTCGAGATCGTGCGCCGCGGGTGGGCGTCGCCCGGCTCGAACTCGAAGTCTCCCTCGGTCGCCAGGACCATGGCGTAGACGGCCTCCTCGCCGACGTGGGGGCCGAGCTGGGCGTGTACGACCTGGCCGTCGACCAGGTAGACCTCGCCGCGTTCTTTCCCGTTCCTGATGTGGAGGACCCCCGTCTTGCGGCTCACGCCGACGAGCTGAATCAGGTCCGTGAGCTGGATCTCGGCAAGCGACCCTTCGAAGGACATCGTCCCACCTCGGGCCGGGCCAGCAATGCCCCAGCCCGACCTCCTATCAGTAAGAGGGTGCGGCAACCGGGCCGGAGATACAGGCAAGAGAGGCGGTTCTTCGCCGGCCGGCTCTGAGCCGACTAACGGCACCGACGGGGGAGGGGATAAACTCGCTGTGACGACCTCGACGGGGAAGATCGGGGCACGATCCCAGGCTTCCGGCGTTCGAGCTGGCCTCGCCAGCGCAGGTGCCCGGCCAACGGCCACGCCACAAGCCCAGACAGCGTGGAATGGCCGACCCCGGTCTCGCGACCGTCCGCAGCATGGCAATGAGCAAGAAGACCCGCCAGCCCCCCGACCCCCATGGGAGCCAGCCCCGGCCCCCTGCGACACCCGAACCCTCCCGCGGTGTGGGCGATCGGGCTCTCGTGCTGGCGTGCCTGCGCGGAGACGAGCAGGCCTGGCAAGCCCTGATCCGGAAGTACAAGAACCTCATCTTCTCCATTCCGCTCAAGTACGGGGCCACTCCAGAGGACGCCGCGGACATCTTCCAGCTCGTCTGCCTCGAGCTCTACACGGACCTCGCGCGGCTGCGGAACACCGACAACCTCCGGCCCTGGCTGATGACGGTGACAGCTCATCAGGCTTTCCACTGGAAGCGCAAGATGAGGCGCCAGCCGCGCGCCGACGAGGAGCTCCTGCAGGAGGCTCCGGCCCCCGATTCCACCATCCCCGCGGCCCTCTATCAGGAAGCGGAGAGAGAGCAGTTGGTGCGCGAGGCCGTCACCCGCCTCTCGGAGCGCTGTCAGAGGCTGGTCCGAATGCTGTTCTACGAGCAGCCGCCGCTGCCGTACGCCCAGGTCGCCCAGCGGCTTGGTCTGGCGGTCGGGTCGGTGGGCTTCATCCGGGCTCGTTGCCTGAAGAGCCTCCAGCGCGCGCTGGTCGAGCTGGGGTTCTGAGATGCCCGCGACCGCGCCGGGGCCCCATGCAGGAATCCTGCCAGAACGGCCTCGTCCGTTTCTCCGAGTCCGTCTGAGTGATCGGGGTTACGGTGGGCGGCGGCGCCTATATTTCCCTGCAGAGAGCCGCACCCTTCACCAGAGAAGAGGCCACCCCGAACCCGTGCGTTCGGTCCCAGAGACCGGTTGGGGGCCGTCGTTGGACTGCGAGAGCGGGCGTGGGCCTCGTGGAGCGCGAGGAGGGGGCGAGCATTGACACACTACGGCGTGGAGCTCTGGGTGGACTACGCCCGAGACGTGGTCGGGGACGAGGTTCGCGCGGCGATGGACGCCCACCTTTCCGGCGGGTGCTCGCGCTGCCAAGCCACCCGAGACGTGCTGGGCCGGTTTGCCGAGCTGGCGGCCCAGGATCGCCAGAACGAGCCCCCGGAGCAGGTGGTGCAAAGGGCGGAGGCGATTTTCGAGAGCCGCCGTCCCGTCGACCTGAAGGCATTCACCACCACCCTCGCCCGGCTCGTCTACGACAGCGTGCGCGACCCGCTTCCCGCGGGGGCGCGGGCGCAGGGTCAGCCTCGCCAGGCGTTGTACGAGACCGACGACCACTCGATCCACATCCAAGTGGACCGTGAGCGGCCCGGCCGTGATCGCGCGATCCCCCGTCTGGTCGTCGTCGGACAGATCGTCGATCGCTCGCAGCCCGGCCGGCGCCTCGAGGAGGTGCCGGTTCTCCTGAAGTCCGGGCGCCAGGTGACCGCCACGGCCGTGACCAACAGCCTCGGGGAGTTCCACATCGAGTGCCTGCCGGAGGCCGGCCTGCGGCTCGAGATCCCGGTCGGGGACGGCTCGGTCATCGAGCTGCCCCTCCTGGCCCGAGCCGAGGGAGGCATCGCGCTGCAAGAGGGCTAGCCGGCCCTCCCCTAGGCCGTTCCGGCAATCGCGCGTCGCGGACGCCGCCGTCATGAACCGGCGGCGTCCGCTGTAGAGCCCTGAGGGAGGAGCCTCCCATCGGGCCGGTACCGCCTGTCCGTCAGCCTACCTGTGGCCGCGCCGCGCTTCGAGACGCGTCACCGCGGCGGGTACATCGATACGTCCGAAACCCAGCTCATCACCGATGAACTGGGATGCCTCGAACGCCTCGAAGGCGGACCAGGCCCGCAAGTCGCCATCGGTGGACGCCAGCACGGCTGCGGCTCCCGAGACGAGGGCCGCGCTGAACGAGGTGCCGGACACGAGGGCGTAGTGTCCGCCGGGGAACGTGGTCACCAGGTTCTCACCGGGAGCCGCCACCGTGACCAGCCTCTCGCCGAAGTTGGAGAACCCGGCGCGCTCGTCGAGGTCGTTGGTCGCAGCCACCCCGATCACCCGCCTGAGCCCGGCCGGGTAGACCACCGTTTCGATGCCGTCGTTGCCGGCCGAGCCCACGCAGATGACGCCGTGGCCGGCGGCGTAGTCGACGGCGCGGCTGATCTGCCGCGAGGTGTCCATGCTGAAGCTCATGTTGATGACCTTCGCGCCGTTGTCGACGGCGTAGTAGATGGCCTCTACGATGTCCGAGATCCGGCTCTCGCCGGCCGCCGTGAAGGCCTTGAGGGGCATGATCCGGGCCTGGGGGGCCAGCAGGTGAACCAGCCCGGCCACCATCGTCCCGTGGCCGAAGGACGCCGGCACGACCAGCCCGTCGAGGACGGACACGGTGGACTGGTCGAGGACGGACACGGTGGACTGGTCGAGG
>CAZNNH010000100.1:12833-21906 GCA_964574335.1 uncultured Acidobacteriota bacterium
GTCGAGGACGGACACGGTGGACTGGTCGAGGACGGACACGGTGGACTGGTCGAGGTCCGGCCACTCGGACCCCCCCTCCAGGTCACGTGTGAAGTCGTAGCCGGCGGAGAGATCAGAGAAGAGCATCGGATGTCTCGGATCCACTCCCGTGTCGATCACGGCGACGACGACGCTGGCCCCCGTGTGTGAGGTGCTGCGCGCCCAGTCGGCGCCGACCAGGTCGACCGCAGGTTGGTACACATAACCCGCCCAGGCCAGCTCTCCATAGAAGTCCATCGGCGTCTTGTCGAGGGAGCCGGCCACGACGTCGGGTGGCTGCGCCGGCGGGCTCTCGCGGTAGGGGCTTCGTATCCGGACCCGCTCGTCGTTCTCGAACTCGTCGATCTGGGTCTCGGCTCGGAGCAGCTCGTGGAGCTGTTGGCGCGACATCCCGTCGGGACCCATCACCAGGTGGAGACCGGAACGCCGGAGTGGCCGGAGGTAGCGCAACCCGTGAGTGGCACAGACCTGCTCGAGCCGATCGGAGCTCGCCCGCACCACGAGCCGCTCGCCGGCCCGGGCTGGAGATAGCTGCCCCTGGAGGAGCCAGAGCGACGTCGCTGCTACGGCAACCGTCAGTCCTTTTCTCATGGCGTCCCCCTAGCTGGCCCGGGGCAACGAGACTTCGATTCGCGTCTCCGCCTCGACGGAAACCCGCAGATGGAGGTCGTCCGTGGAGGCACACTCGAGGTGGAACTCGCCGTGCTCGCTGCTGCGGGCCTGGGCCGCCACCTCCCTTCCCGACATCAAGACCACCAGCTTGTCGGCCACCCACCTGCCTGGCCGTCTGCGGTCCGCGATCTGCCCCACCACCACCATGCGGGAGGCACCGTGCTCGCGGCCCGCGTGCTCGCGGCTCATCTGAAGATCGACGGCGTAGTCCGCCGCTTCGTAGAGGGCCTGGCTCGGTCGGTCCTTGGCCCGTACACCGGCCGGGAGGGGGTCGAGGACCGAGTCGTAGACCAACCGGGCCAGGATCGTCCTGAGGCTGTCGCTCTCCTGCTTCGGTTGCCGCGACGGGAAGATCTGCTCGGCGCGGCTCACCACGTCGGGGAGCGGCGCGTAGCTCGATTCCGCGCGCGCCGTCGAAGCCAGCTTGCCGAGCACGCTCGCTTGGCGCTGGCAGCTTGGGCAGCCGGAGGCCAGGTGGGCCTCCAGATCCGGGTGGTCCGCCTCACCGGCCAGACCACGTGCGTAGTCGACCAAAAGGCCTGTCGCGATGTGCTTCATGGCTCCTCTTCATCCATGCGTGCGGAGGTTCTCCATCCCGGGCGTCGGCCGGGCTCGCCTCCGCTACGTCTGACGCGTCCGCCCCGAGGAAAGGCCTCGCGGCGGCCACAAGTCACCCTTCGTCCATTAAGGGTCTCCTCGGGCCGAAGAAGATAGGGCTCTTCTGCTCTTTGTGTGGGTCGCGCGTGGCCCTCGACGCGGGATCCCGCACCGGGCCCGGCGGTCCCGCCGTTCTAGCCGCCCTGACCCACCAGGATGAAGGGCGCCCAGTAGTAGGGATGCGGGTAGGCGGCCCGCAGCTCACGCATCGCCTCCCGCACCGCCTGGGCCTTGGTCGAGCCTCCCTGATGCCTCCCGTAGAACAGCTTCATGAACTGGGCCGTGCTCTGGTCGTTGACGTCCCACAACGTCACCAGGGCCGCCCGGGCGCCGGCGTAGAGCAGGCCCCGTACCAGCCCCATCAGCTCGTCGCCTCCCTTGACGACGTTCAAGCCCGTACCGCACCCGCTGAGGGTCACCAGCTCGGCCCCGAGGTCGAGTTGGTAGAGGTCGAACAGGCTGAGCCGAGAATCCCCCAGTTGCAGCGCCGAGAACATGGGGTTGTCGTAGCGGAACAGGCCATGGGTCGCCAGGTGCAGAAAGCGGCAGCCCGGTCCGAACCGCCGCAGGTTCTCCTCGTTTGCCGCCTCGCCGAGGAGCAACCGCGCGGCCGGCAGCGTCGAGGCGACGGCTTCCGCCTCCTCCTTGATGAACGGCGTGGCGGGATCGGGCACGCCGAGGACCAGCGAGCCGGCTCCGGTGCCCGGGTCCTTGATCGCGCAGAGATGGTGGACGCTCGCGCTGGGGGCGTACGAGACGGCGAAGTCGTCCACGACGAAACGATCGCCATCGAAGAGCGCATGGAAGGGGACGTAGTGAAGGAAGTCGTGGGGTGAGACGATCAGCCGACGGCAGTCGAGACGTGCGCGGAGGGGCTCGAGCAGCTCCGCGTGCAGCTCCCGCAGATGACTGCGCGTGGTCTGCAGCAACGCCTCACCGAACGTCGCTGCGTACTCCGGGCCGAGACGGAACTTCGAGAGCTGGAATTGCAGCAGACGGAGCAGGTGGCGGACCCGGGAAGCGGGGGTCAGCGGAAGGATCTCGAGATCCCGCTTGGTGAGCAGCGCCGCCAGGATGGTCTCGCGCGCCTCGTAGTACTCGATCAACACGGCGTCGCCTGGAAGGGTGGAGCGGATGTCCTCCAAGGAGATGGTGCCTCCCCTCTGGATGGAGGTGAACTCCCGGTCCTTCGGCTCGAGATCGCGGAGCGTTCGGAGCAGCTGGGCCTCACGTTCCCGGCTCTTCCTCTCGAGCTCCTCGACCTGTCCCTGAGAGCGCCCCTCCCTTGGAACCTGTAGCCGATCCAACCTCCGGTAGTACCAACTCAGCTCCTGGCGCAGGTCGCGGACCTTCTCGACCAGGCCGTTGCGCGCCGGGGCCCGGGCGCGCAGCGACTGGGTCCGGAACGACAAGAGGTCGGCGAGGCCTCTGGACTTCGCCTGCTCGATGTAGGCCAGGGCCGCCTCAGGGTCCGGCGGGCCGTCGCCGCCGCTCAGGGTCATCCAGACCAGGCTCTCGTAGACGGCCAGCTTGTCTTTAAGGAACCCGATCTTCAGCTCGTCCTGCTCGAGGTGGCTCCTGAGGTTCTCGAGGCGCGCATGAGCCGCCCGATAGGCGGCATGGGCGAGCTTCTCCGAGCCCAGCGCCTCCTCGACCCGCGCCAGCAGGAGAAAGACCCGATAGCTCAGTGCAGGCGAGTCCGCGTCGAGGCGGCCGAGGGCCGAGAGACACTTGGACCGCCCCGAGCGCAGCTCGCCCAGGTCGAGGTGAACCCGGGCCAAGAGCAGCTCGCACAGCGCCGCCTTGCTGGGCAGGTAGGACTCAGCGAACACGCCGAGCGCCGCCTCGCCGAGACGGCGGGCCTCCAGGTGACGGCCCTCCCAGTGGAGCACCAGCGCTCGGAAGGCGTCGATCAGCGCTGGCCAGACGGGGTTCTGTTCGCGGACGAACAGCTCGCGAGCCTCCTCGAACAGCCCCAGCGCCCGAAGGGGCTCGCCCTGCCGGCCGAGGCCGATGGCGAGGTTGGTCAGGGCCTTGGCGGCTTCGTAGCCCATCCCGAGGGTCTGGAAGCCCTGGTGGGCCCGACCCGCCAGCTCGACGCCCTCCTCGATCAGGTTCAGCTCCAGGTAGAGCTCGGACTGGTCGAGATCGCACAGCGCCTTGTGGTAGTCGTCGCCGAGCTCCTCGGCCCGCTGGCGGGCGACTCGGTAGAGGCGCATGGCCTGGCTGAGCTCGCCGCGCATGTAGTAGAGGTAGGCGATGTTGTAGTCCGCCGCCACGACCAGAAGCGGCAGGTCGTTCTCCTGGCAGTGGGCGCGGGCACGACGATGAGCGTCGAGGGCCTCGCTGAACTGATTGAGGCTGATATGGCACACGGCGAGGTTGCTGAGCGCCGCGGCCACGTCCCGGGGGTCGCCGTACTCGAGGGACTGAGCATAGGCGCGCCGGTAGAGAGCGAGCGCCTCAGGGAAGCGATCCTGTCGATACAGGAGGTTGGCCAGGATGTTGTCCAGGCGCGCCAGACGTCGTCGGTCACCGGTTCGCTCGAACACCTCGCGAGCCGCCTCCCCTCGTCGAAGGGCTTCGTCGTAGTGGCCCAGGTAGAGCAGCGAGGGCAGCGAGCTGCTCAACGTCCTGCCGACCTCGGCGTCTTCGCGGAGCGAGCGAAACAGGAGAAGCGCGGCATCGTAGCGGTCGAGAGCGGCCGCGTACCGCCCACGCGAGAAAAGGACGTGCGCCGAGGACCGCAGGCCCAGGGCCCGCGAGTGGCTGTCGTGGAGTTGCTCTGCCACGCATTCCGCTGCGTCGGCAACCCGTTCGGCTTGGTCGAGGTCGACCGGGATGAGCTTCGCAACCGCGTCGCCGAGCCGGGTGGCGCCGACCAGTGAGTGCAGCTCGGTGTGTCGGCCCACGAAGCGTCTCACCGCCTGGCGATCCTTGAGCGAGGCGATGCGTGCGACCACGTCCCTTGGCTTCCGCGGCATTGGACGCGTAGGCACAGAAGCGCCTACGGGAGCGGCGAGCGACCGCCGCTCCAGAACAACTGGTCCGCGTTCCACAGCGTGTAGTGGGCCAGGACGGCCGGACGGAGATTCCGAAGGCCTTCCCTGGTGCCCACCAGGATGTTCGGGCTGACCAGGGGGATCAGCGGGAGCTCCTCGACCACCAGATCCTGCACGCGGTCGTACAGCCTCTTGCGCTCCCCATGGTCCACCGTCGAAAGCTGACGGCGCATGAGCCGATCGATCTCCGCTTCCCACCACGTCGCCGGGGCCGTCTGCCTCGGGTGCCAGAGATGTGTTCCGCCGCTGGAAAGCCACACGTCGATCTCCCCGTTGGGGTCAGAGTCACCCGGGCGCAAGGCGAGGATGCAGGCTTCGTACTCGTGCGTTCGAAGCACGCGATCCAGGAGCGCCCGTGTCTCGAGGGCAGCGATCTGGACGTCGATGCCCAGCTCTCGAAGATCCTGCTGGATGATGGCGGCTAGCTGCATTCGCACGGAGCTGGAGGCACTGCTCAGGAGCGAGAAGCCGACTGGCGTACCCTCGTCATCCAGCAGCGTGCCGGCGTCGGTCCAGGAGAAGCCGGCGCCGGCCAGCAGCTCGCGCGCGTGGGCCGGCGATCTTCGGGGGGGCGTGAGGGCCGGGTTCACCCACAGCCTGTTGCCGGGCGTGACTTGGCTGCGGAGCGGCGTGCCTCGGCCCTGGAAGGCCAGCCGCACCATTCCGGCCCGGTCGAGGCTGGCCGAGATGGCCTGACGAAAAGCCGTCTGGCGAAACCAGCGCTGGCGGCGGGCCACCAGACCGAATCCCTTCTCACCAACGTCGTGGTTGAGGTTGAAGAAGAGAAAGTCGTACTCCAGCCCCGGACCCAGGTCTTGAAGTCGATAGCTGCGCCCCGTCCGCTCCCTCTGGAGAAGGGTGAAGTCCTCCGCGCTCAAGCGCGAGATGACGTCGATCTCACCCGACTGAAACCGCATCACCTGGGCGTCGTCACTGCCCACGAACAAGAAGACGATCTCGTCGAGGTAGGGGAGGCGCTGGCCCGACGCGTCGACCTTCCAGTAGTGTGGGTTGCGTTCGAGGACCAGACGCTCACCGGGGGCGTAGCTCTTGAGGCGGAACGGGCCCATGCCCGCGATCTCGCTGGGAGGCGTCGAAGGCGCCCAGACCTGGCCCAGGCCGGCCTGGCCGTGTCGCTGCCCGAGGAGGTGTCGCGGGAGCATGGCGAACCCGTCGAACAGGCGATCCGCCGCGGCGTAGGGGGCGGCCAGCCGGAAGACGACCGTGTGTGGGTCCAGCTTGACGACCTTGATCGGCTCGCCGCCGACGACCAGCAGATCCCGCTGCGGAGCCTGGGAGCTCGGGTCCAGGTAGGCCTCGAAGGAGAAGACGACGTCGTCTGCGTCGAAGGGGTGACCGTCGGAGAACTTCAGCCCACGGCGCAGGTGAAGCGTGTACTCCGTTCCGTCCGGGGAGACGGTCCACGACCTGGCAACGCCCGGAGTCGTTCGCTGGGTCTCTCGGTCGATGTCGATCAGGCTTGCGGTCATCCGTCCGACGACGGTGACGGACGCTTCGTCGACGGCCGTGAGGGGGTTGAGCGTCTTGGGCTCCGAGCTCAGGGCCACGACCAGCCGGCCGCCGCGGCGGCCCACCTCGCCCCGCGTGACCAGGTACTCGGGCTCGGCATCCGGAGGCTGCGCCAGCGCAGCGGCATGCAGCGCCCCGGCCACGAAGACCGCCAGGATCCGGGAAGCAGGAGATCTCATCGGGACTCCGGCCAGCGGTGACGGCCAGCCTCCGGCGTCCGCGCTTGGTGGCGACAGAGGAACGAGCCCGCACCCTAGAGCGCCACGAGCTTGGCTCGCTCGTGGAGCAGGTCGGCCAGTGCGTAGTATCCGAGAAAGATCGGGGGGAGAGCAAACCCCGGCAGCCACATCCACCAGCACGACGCCAGCACGTGGTACTGCTGGAGGGCCCCCAGCATGTTGCCCCAGCTCGGAGCCGGCTCGGCCACGCCCAGGCCCAGGAACGACAGGCTCACCTCCGCCAGGATGTACTGGGGCACCAGCACGGCCCCCTGCGTGAGCAGCACGCCGAAGGTCTGGGGAACGACGTGACGCCGCATCAGGTAGACATCGGAGGCACCGAAGCCCCGCGCCGCCAGGACGAACGGACGCTGGCGGGCGCTCATCACCACGCCACGAACCAGGCGGGCGGGCCGCGCCCAGCCGATCAGGCCGATCATGAAGACCAGCAGCATGAAGGCCTGCACCGGGCTCACGTGCAGGGGGAGAAAGGCCCGCACGGCGAGCAGCAGGTAGAGCCACGGTAGCGCCATGAACAGCTCGGTGCCGCGCATCAGGAAGGCATCCACAAGGCCACCGTAGAAGCCTGCCAGGGTGCCGAGCAGAAGCCCGGCGCCCAACGACAGCGCTGCCGCCAGCAGCCCCGCGACCAGCGAGATGCGCCCGCCGTACAGCAGGCGCGAGAGCTGGTCGCGCCCGAACCCGTCGCTTCCCATCAGGAAGACGCGCCCCGGCTCGTCGACACCGAAAAGATGCCACCGTGAGGGGAGGATCCCTCCGATCCGCCGCGGAGCACCCTTCAAGAAGAAGCGCAGCGGATAGACCTGGCCCGGGTCCTCCTCGTAGACGCCCAGCTCGCCCGGTCGCTCACGGATGCCGTACACGAACGGACGAAGGTGGAGCCGGCCGGTCTTGTCGAGGAAGTGGACGGCGGTGGGCGGCGCATAGGGCAGCGTGCGGTTCTGCTGGGTGGGGTTGTAGGGGGCGAAGAGCTCGGCGAAGAGAACCAGGGCGTGCACCACCAGCAGGAAACCCACCACCCACCAGAGCTTGAGGCGCGCCGTCACGACCGCCTCCCGGTACGGATCCGAGGATCGACGGCGTAGAGAAGCACGTCCGCCAGCAGGTTGCCGCCCACCAGGAAGAGAGTCGAGATCACAACCGTCCCCACCACCAGATGTAGGTCGCGTGCCAGGATCGCCTCCAGCAGCAACGGTCCCAGGCCCGGCCAACTGAAGACGACCTCGATCAGGATCGAGCCGCTGAGCAGCGAGGCAATGGACAGGCCGAAGAGCGAGATCAACGGGTTGGCCGCGGCGGGCAGCGCATGGTGGAAGAGCAGCCTCCCGCGGGGCACGCCGTGAGCGCGCGCGGCTCTGATGAAGGGCGCGTCCAGCACCTCGACCATGCTCGCCCGCACGTGGCGGACCAGCAGCGGTAGGCTGCCCAGCACCAGGGCCGTCACCGGCAGCGCCAGGTGGGCCGCCAGGTCCTGGGCCTTCTCCCACCGCCCGAGGTCGGCGAAGCCGACCGACGCCATGCCGCCCGTGGGCAGGGCGCCGGTCCTGACGGCGAGCAGCAGCAGGCAGAGGGCGAGCAGGATGTCGGGGACGGCCAAGAGCGTCGAGCTCACAAGCCCGAACCCCGCGTCTCCGCGCCGGCCCCGCCGGGTCGCCCACAGGATCCCGAGCGGCACGGCGAGCAGCCAGGCCAGGGCGGTTGCCGTTCCGCTCAGGCAAAGCGAGCGTCTGGCCCGCTGCCAGATCAGCGGCCCGGCCGGGCGCTTGTAGGCGAAGGAGTAGCCCATCTCGCCGCGCAACGTCGAGGCCAGCCAGGCCAGGTAGCGCTCGTGGAGCGGGCGGTCGAGGCCGTACTGGGCGCGCAGGGCCTCGACGGTCTCCGGCGAGAAACGCGGGTTGAGACGCATCTCGTCGAAGTAGTCGCCGGGGGCCAGCTCGAAGAAGACGAAGGAGAGCAGCGACACGCCGAAGAGGAGCAGGACGCCGTGGCCGAGGCGCCGGGCCAGGTAGCTCATGGCCCAACTCCCGCGCCAGCCGCGGCTCGCAGTGCCGCCACCATCTCCTGGGTTCGGGGGTGCTGCGGGCGTGCGAGCAGCTCGGAGGCACCCCCTTGCTCGACGATCCGCCCCGCGTGCATCACCGCCATGTCGTCGGCCACCGTTCCCATCAGGTCGAGGTCGTGCGAGACGTAGAGACACGCCAGCGCGCGCGAGGCTTGCAGGTCTTGGACCAGGCTCACCATCTGTGCCTGGAGGGAGAGGTCGAGGCCCGACAGCGCTTCGTCGAGGATCAGCACCGTCGGCTCCAGGGCCAGCGCGCGGGCGATGGCCAGGCGCTGCCGTTGCCCTCCGCTCAGCTCCAGGGGCCGGCACTTTTCAAAGCTCGCCGGCAGGCCCACCGTCTCCAGCAGCTCTTGGGCCCGGCGGCGCTGGTCGTGGCGGGTGCCCCGGCCGGCAACCAGCAGCGGCTCGGCCACGATCTCCGCGGCCGCGAGGCGCGGGTTGAGCGCCGTGGCGGGGTCCTGGAAGACGAGCTGGATCTGCCGCCGGAAGGGGACGAGGGCTCGGCCGGTGAGCGACGAGAGGTTCCGGCCGTCGAGCCAGATCTCACCGCTGCTCGGCGTCTCGAGCAGCGCCAGGCAGCGGGCGAGCGTGGACTTCCCCGAGCCGGAAGGGCCTACCAGCGCCAGCGTCGTTCCGGGTTCGAGGGTGAGATCCACGTCTTCGAGAGCGTGGACCTCGAGGCTACGCCGTAGGAAGGAGCGACGCCGGTAGCGCTTGCCGAGGTGTCGAGCACGAAGTCGCCCGGTCGACACTCAGCCCCCGTGCTCGAAGCAGCGCACGCGCCTCGCCGGAGCCGGCTGGACCTCGCCGGG
>CAZNNH010000101.1:0-21816 GCA_964574335.1 uncultured Acidobacteriota bacterium
ACTGAGGCCGTGCTCGTCGGCGGCGGCGCTCAGCGCCGCCATGATCTTCTCCGGCCAGTCGGGGCGGGGAAGCAGGCCGAAACGACGGGCCACCGCGCCGAGCAAGGGGCTCGCGTTCACTCGAGGTCCCCCGCCGGAAGGTCCGACATCCTGACCAGGGCCACGCCGCTGACCAGCGTGAACGAGTCCTGGTCCTGGCTGACCACTCCCAGCAGGTAGGGGGCGCAGGCCACGTCGCGGTTGGGACGCTGGATGGCGTCGGCCGGGACCGTGCGGAGCCCCAGCACGTCCTGGACCAGGAAGCCGGTCTCTCGCCCCTCGACCTCGGACACCACGATCATGTCGTCGAGGAGTATCTCCCTCGGCTCCCGGGTCAGGCGTGCCGCCACGTCGATGACGGGAAGGATCTGGCCGCGGAGGTTCAGCAGCCCCGGCACCCAGCAGGGCGCCTCCGGCAAGGGCACCAGGTGGGGGACCATGACCACCTCGTGGACGATCCGCTCGAGGAAGGCGATCCGGTACTCCGCGGCCCGGCAGACCAGCACGCGGATCTCCCCGGCCGGCAGCGGCTCGGCCTGGAGCCGGCCGGCCAGTTGCAGGCGGAGCTCGTAGGCTCGTCGCTGGAGCGCTTCGACCTCCCGGAGGAGGTCGCCGGCCTCATCCTCGCCCGCCACGATGGACGCTCAGCCGCCGAAGCGCCGGGTGATGACGATCTGGGGGATCAGCAGGTCGTACTTGTGTGAGCCCGGCATCAACGCGTCGGGCCCGAGCGGGACATCCCGTCTCTTGCCGAGCGCGTACTCCACCGCCAACTGAACCGTGTATCGCTGCCCGCGCCAGCCCAGGCCGGCGGCCAGCCCGTGGAAGTCGGCGGTGGGCATGAGGATGTTGGTGGTCTCGGGCGGGGACGGGGCGGGATCGTAGTAGTAGCCGGCGCTGGCCGTCAGGCTGTCGGTGAGGTCGTAGGCCACGCCGATCCGCCAGAGCACGTTGTCCTTCCAGTCGAGTCGGAGGGTCGCCTCGGACGACAGGTACTGCTGCCAGGCGGCGTTGTCGTAGGTCACGCCGATGGAGTCGAGGCTCCCCCAGTTGTTGTACTGGACGTCGGCGTTCATGGTGAGGCGGGGATGGGGGTGGAACGAGGTGCCCAGGCCGACCCAGTGGGGCCACCTGATCGTCCGCTTCACACCGGAGGCGTCCGGGATGGACGTGCCGACCGCCCCTCCGATGATCGGGGCCAGTCCGTTGGTGGCGTCGCCGCTGAAGTCGACCGTGCTGGGCGTCCGCCACGTCAAGCCGATCGCGAAGCGGTCGCTGGGGGCGAAGTGGATGCCGAACGTCCCGCCCATGCCGAAGCCCGTCATCTTCTCCGTGGTCTGCTCGGCGATCTGCACCGGGCCGGCGCTCATCGAGGCCGGGACCTTGGTGTCCAGCCAGCCGAAGTTGAGGACCAGCGCCGCGCCCACCGAGAGCTCGGGCGTCAGCTTGTAGGCGACGGCGGGCGAGACGGCGACCAGGGCGATGGCGCTGTCCCAGGTGAACGTCTGGCCGAAGGTCAGAGGCGCGAGCCCCTCCTCGTGCCAGCGCCCCCCGGTCCCCGAGGGGGCCGAGACCAGGCCGGCCACCACCCAGCGATCCGAGAGCCGGTGTCCGTAGCCCAGCACGCCGCCCGGGTACACGGTGGTCTTGGTGGACGTGTCCACGCCCAGCTCCGGAAGGCGGTACTCGCCCGTGGGCAGGACCGGGCTGGCGCCGAGGATCATCTCGCCGTCCTCGAGACGGCCCAGGCCTCCGGGATTCCAGAAGACGGCGGTGAGGTCGTCGGCCTGGCCCACGAAGGCGCCACCCATCGCGTTGGCCCTGGCTCCCACCCCGTTGAGGTTGAGGCCACCCGCAAACAGGCTCCCGACTCCCGACACGGCAATGACGACGAGCACCGGCAACGAGAGACCCGCTCGAACCCTCATGGCAGCTCCCTTCTCGGCACGAGTGCGCCGTGGCCCTCTGCTTCGACCTCCGGCTAGTGCGCCCCACCCAATGGCGAGCCTCCGCGAGCGTCGGCCGCGGGGCCCGCCGCCAGCTCGTCGAGGTACCGCCCGAGGGCGGCCTCGGCGGGAGGGGGAAGGGCCGTGAACGCGATCCCCGCCCCGGGCCGAGGGCCCGGGTTCCCCGACCACGCCACCATCCAGACCACCTTGCCTCGGGCCTCGATGGCGACGGCATCGGTGAGGAAGAGGCGGAACTCGACATCGGCGTCCTGGGGTAGCTTCTGGTTGCAGGCGAAGAACAGGCCACCCCGGCTGATGTTGGTCACCCGGTCGGTGACGGCGGTACCAGCGACCCAGCACTCGCCCCTGATGTCCACCGGGAAGCGGGGCGCCGATCGGCGATTGGGCGCCGGCTGCGGCGGCGGAGGGGGCGGCATCCCGATGATGACGCTGGTATCGCGGTAGCCCTGGATCTGGATCGCGATCAGTCGATCCAGGTTGGGGGCCCCGCGCATCAGGTGGGGGAGCCCGGGCGCCATCCAGTGGGGGTGCTGCTTCAGGCACTCCTCCAGAACGCGGAGGAGATGCTCCTCCTCGATGTGCGGCGAGATGTAGAAGCGCGGCTCGAGCAGGTTGTCGTCCTCGGCCACCACCCCGTCCGCGATGGCGATCTGGTGCAGGGCGGTCTTCGGGTAGATGCGGATCCCGGGCTGGAGCATGACCGGGTACTCGCCCTGCCAGGACGTCGGGGCGAAGGAGAGTTCCTCCAGCGCCGCGAGGGTGCGCTTGACGTCGTCCAGGGTCTCGCCCGGGTTGCCCAGGAACACGGAGAGGAAGACCTCCATCTCCAGCTCCTTGGCCCGCCTCACCGTGGTCACCACCGCCGCGGCGTCGTGGCCCTTGTGGAGCTTCTCGAGTGACGGCTCATTCAGCGAGTCGGCGCCCAGAGCGAGGTGGACGCACCCGGCCTCCCGCATCAGCGGCAGCAGGGAGGTGGAGGCGCCCTCCGGGTGGAAGTTCACGCCCCACTCCACGTGGACGCCACGATCGAGAATGGCCCGGCACACACCCTCGGCGTGCTTGCGGCTCAGGTTGAAGATGGAGTCGACGATGAAGACGCTGTCGAGCCCGTGTTGGGCCACCATCACCTCGAGCTCGGCGGCCACCAGGCCGGGGCTGCGGAACCGCGGCTCTCTTCCCTCGATGTTCGGGTAGGTGCAGAAGATGCAGGCTCGGCTGCATCCCCGGGAGGTCTGCAGGTTGCCCACCACTCGCCCGTCGCAGGTGGTGTAGGCCTGGTTGTCGAGCAGGTCCCGGGCCGGGAACGGGAGGGCGTCGAGGACGGGGACCCGCCACACCGGCTTCTCGACGTAGTGGCCCTCGGCGGTGACGTAGCAGACCGCCCGGTCGAGGCTCCGGGGATCGCCACCCTTCTCCACTAAGCGTGCGATCGCCTCGATGGCCAGCTCTCCTTCGCCGGCGACGCCGACGTAGCGGGGGCCGAGCCGGCGCAGGATCGGCTCCGGGCAGATCGTGAAGCCCGCCCCGCCGACGATGACCGGAGCCTCCGTCAGGCTCCCGAGCAGGCGGATCACCTTCTCGGCCGGCTTGAAGGCGAAGATGTTGGCCGGCCAGAGCGCCCAGTCGAGGTTGCGGATGCCGCACACCACCAGCTCGGGCGGGAACTCCGCCACCACCCGCGGGAGCCTCTCCGCCGGGTCCACGCCCGTCTTCACGAGCGTGGGCATGTCGACGATGAGCACCTCGTGACCCGCCTGGCGAAGGGTAGCGGCGAGGTACGCGAGCCCTAGCGGCGCCGCCCCCATGACGAAGATCTCGTGGTTCCCGCCGACCAGGAGCACTCGCATCGTCACACCTCCTTGGGCTGGTGGCGTCTCTCCGGGAAGCCGGCGATGCGGCCGGTTCCTGGGCGATAGTAGCATGGCGACGACGCAATTTGCATAGATACAATCCGTCCAGTCCGGGGTCCGAGGTGAGGCAGCCCTGGACACACGACGGTGGAGTGAGGGTTGGTCGCGATCGGTTGCGGCTGGGGCCAGCCAGGCCCCTAGGGGTGGGTGTCCAGGCCCGAGAGCTCCGTCAGGTGCTTGAGCAGCGTCTCGCCGATATCTTCCGGCGACAGGACGAGCCGGGCGGCATTCCGGTCGATCGCGTGCCGGGGCATGGAGTCGACGGCGCAGGTCTGCGGAGCCTGGGCGATCGTCAGCGCCCCCGACTCACGCAGCAAGACGAGTCCCTCCACGCCGTCCTCACCCATGCCGGTCAGCAGCACGCCGATCGAGGCGGCGCCGAGGTGCTGCGCCATGCTCTCGAAGAGGGTATCGATGGAGGGCCGATGCCGGCGCCGTGGGGGAGAGGCGCTGGTGGCCAGACGGCGAGCCGACGTGAGCTCCACATGCCGGCCGTCCGGAGCGACGTGGACCCTGCCGGCCTGGATCTCGACCGGCTCGTCGACGATGCTGACGTCGTGTCCCGTGCTGTCACGAAGCCAGTCGGCGAAGCCGCGGGCGAAGCCCTGCGCGATGTGCTGGACGATGACCACGTTCAGCGGAAGCGGACGGGGCAGCCGCTCCAGCACCGAGCAGACCACCGGCGGCCCTCCGGTCGAGGCCCCGATCGCCAGCAGCCGAGGGGGAACGCCCCCGGCACCGGGCGGCTCCTCGGGACGCCGGCGGACGACCGGAGCGGGGCTGGGCCTCTTCCAACGGTGCACGACAGGCACCCGCGACAGGTCCTTCACCACCCGAACCAGCTCCTGGCGCGCCCGCAGATACCCGGGGCTGCTGGGCGACGGGAGCTTCGGCCAGACGTCGAGAGCGCCCGCCCGGATGGCCCGGTAGACGAGGTCCGGGTCCGAGGTGTTCATGGCGGTCAGCACCAGGATCGGCCGCGCGGCCGTGGCCATGATCGACTCCGTGATGTCGAGGCCACTCTGCTTCCCCAGCAGGACGTCCATGGTGACGATGTCGGGCTCCAGCTTGGAGAGCAGGGCCAGAGCCTGGCGGCCATCCACGGCCTCACCGAGGACACGGATCTCCGGATCCGATAAGAGCGCCTGCCGGAGCGCCATCCGGCAGGTCGCGGAGTCGTCGACGATGAGGACGGACACCGTCATCGCCACCTGCTCTCTGCCCGGCGGTCTCGTGCCACCTGGCGGAGGGCCTCGTCCGACCCGCCGCCCTCCCTGGTACGAGGCCAGAAGAAGAACCGCTTCGATCGGTCGCGTACACTGCCACGACTCGGCATCCGAACACAAGTGCCGACAAGGAGGGCACCCCGCGCCCCGCCCCTCGCTCAGCGGGGCGGCGCCGTCAGTCCGGGGCCTAGGTGCGCCGGCTCGGTCGGCCCAGCAGGAACCCTTGCAGCAGGTCGCAGCCCAGGTCGACGACGACCGCTCGCTCGGCTTCGGTCTCGATGCCCTCGGCCACCACCAGGATCCCGAGCTCCTTGCAGAGGCTGGTGATCGAGCCGATCAGCTTGCGCTTGATCGGCTCCGAGTCCACGTTGCGCACCAGGTCCATGTCGATCTTGACCATGTCCGGCTCGAGGACTGCGAAGCTGGTCAGCCCGGCGTAGCCCGCCCCCAGGTCGTCGATGGCGATCCGGAACCCGAGCTGGCGCAGCGTCTTGACCCGGTCCCGGATGTCGTGCAGGCCATCCAGGGGCGCCCGCTCCGTGACCTCCAGCACCACCTGGTGCGCCCGCTTGGCCAACGGGGAATTGGGGGAGTACAGGGTCTCGTCGCTGAGGTCCCGGGGATGGAGGTTCACCAGCAGGTTGTGGTTGCCGACCAGGCCGCAGATGCCCGCGATCGAGCCGCGCACCGCCTGGCCCAGATCGTGGACTCGTCCGAGCCGCTCGGCAGCCGCCAGGAAGGCTGGCGGGTTCGGGACCGTCGGCTCGGCGGTCCGCAGCAGTGCCTCGTGGCCGAAGAGGCGGCCGTCGGCGGCATGCCAGACGGGCTGGTAGGCCATCCACATGGACGAGAGCGCGCGGCCGAACGTGGCCTCCAGGCCCGCCCGATCGCCCACCAGCTTGTCGCTGGCTCCCAGGTGGGTGAGGGCCTCGCGCTTCAGCAGGGCCAGACGGTGGAGCCTCACCGCCTGGTCGACGGCGGCGATCAGGTCGGCTCCCTTGACCGGCTTCACGAGATAGCGAAGCGCCCCCAGCTCGAGGGCCAGGACCGCCGTCTTCACCGTCGGGCTGCCCGTCACCAGGATGACCGGGACGTCCAGATCGGCACGCCGCACCGCCCGAAGGAGGTCGACGCCGTCGCTGTCGGGCATGACGATGTCGGTGAGGACCACGTCAAACGCCGCGCGCCGGAAACGATCGAGCGCGTCCCGACCGCTGGTGGACGTTTCGACGATGTAGCCCTCGTCGCTCAGCAGCGTCTGGTAGACGTCGAGCAACCCGGGCTCGTCGTCGACCGCGAGGACCCGACCCTTGACTGCGCCCAATCGACCTCCTGGCTGACCGGGGCGCACGACCTCCGAGGGCACTGGCACCCCTCGGACCACCGTCCCGGAGGATTCTACCGGCGACACGCCCGGGGTGTCGAGCCGGGCCGAGCCTCGTGAGCCCGGCCCATCGACCCGGCCAGCTAGGCACATTGGCATCGGCCCTTCGAGGCGTCGTAGAAGCAACGTTTCCCGTTCGAGCACGGCTGGCCCCGGCAGGCGCCCGGCGGCAGGTCCTTGCAGTCGCTCGGCCGGAGGACGCTGGCCGCATCAGCGGGTGTCGGCGCCAGGATGGAGGTGACGACCGGGAGCAAGGCCACCTGGACCCCTGAGCGTACCAGCGAGCGGATCCACTCGCGCCGGGAGACGAAGCCGAGCTCCCGCTGGGGCAGGGGTGCTGCCAGCAGCCGTGCCTCATCCAGTCTGTCGAGGGCGAGCCAGACGGCGTCCTCACCGAGCGGCGCGGCGGTCTCGGCGCGGAGCCGGGCGGCGATCTCGGGGACGCCGGCCCGGCCGTCGGCGAAGCGGTAGACCAGGGTGGCGACCCGGTTGAGGCTGGAGGCGTGGTGCCGCTCGAGGTCGTAGACGACCATCTCCCCTTGGACCTCGCGGACCACAAGGCCGTCCCGTCGCGCCAGCGGTCGATAGCCTGCCACGCTAGCCCCCGGTTCCTCGCCGCGGGCGGAGCGGCCCGGGACGGTTCGAGCCCGCCAGCAGGCGCGCAGCGACCTCGCAGGCCTCTCCTCGTACGCCCCGCCAGACCTCTCCCCGGGAGACGACGCTCGAGAGGATGTCCATCGCGCGCCCAGGCGCCCGCCGCGCCCTCACCGTGTGCCGAAGCAGCTCGAGCATGGCCCGACTCGGCCCCAGCCGCCTGGGGCGCCAACGGGCGCCGGGCCGGTAGCTGGTGACGAGCACGCGGCCGACCGGCAGGGGCCGGCTGCCGATCCGCCCCGCCAACGAGTCGAGGGGCACCCGCGATTGCGGGCTGCCGTCGACCCTCTTGCCGATGGCCGGGGGAACGGGGTAGGCGTGCACGCGACCCTGGCCATCGAGCAGCGCGTACTCGTCGGAGTAGTAGGTGGCCCCGGCCTGGACCAGGCTCGCCACCAGCGTGCTCTTCCCGCTGCGGCTCCGGCCCGGGATCAGGATGGCTTCGCCGTTCCATCCGACCACCCCAGCGTGGACGAAGAGGCGGAGCCGGGACTCCTCCGCCACGCAGAGCTGCAGGTCGACCTCGAGCTGGCGGAGCACGTCATCGAGGTCGCGGGCGCGCGCGATCATCGACGCGTCCGAATAGGCCACGTGGAGGCGGTTGGTCCTGGCGCGGCCCGGGCCGCCGACCACGAACGAGTACAGGTAGTCGACGGTGGACGAGCCCAGCGGCGTCCAACCGGGAGGCAGCACCCCGAGGACACGGTCGAGGACCGAGGGATCGGTGAGCCGGATCCCGATCCGTCGCCCGTAGGCCCGAAAGGCGATCCCAGCCGCCCACCCGAGGCGGTCGAGCTTCTCCAGTCAGGTCGAGGGCTTGCGTAGCCGTGGCACGATGGGCATCTCGTCGCTCCACCGGGATTGGCGCAAGATCCGGGCCATCGCCTGCGGCCTGACTCTGCACGCTGCTGCAACGACTTGCGGGCATGGCGCCCACGGCGGCAGGAGCCGTGCCCGAGCCCGGGTCGGATTCCCCTCGCTGGCTTTCTCGGCTCGGCCAACAGCGCGTGCGAAGCGGTGGCTAGACGAACCTGGGCGGAGTCGGCACGATCTCTGCGGCCCCGTCGTGCAGGACCCTGAAGATGCGGATGTGGCTCTTGTTGATGGCCACAAACGACTCGACGGGGCTGCCTTCGCCGATCGTGACCTCCGTCAGGTTCAGGAAGGGCCGGTCGTCGGAGAGGACGTCCGAGACCCGACGTTTGCTCTCGGGGACGTACAGGCGGCCCACGAACGTACCGAAGTCCGTGGTGATGTGGACGGTGGCCCACTTGGCCCGGCCCGCGTGGGCCGAGAACCGGTTCACCTGTGATTGCGGGATCCTCTCGGCGGGCGTTGCCATCTCGGGCTCCTTGCTCTTCCACGAGCCGGGGCTATCCCGGCTCTCACCGCGTACATCGCAAGCCTCGTGCCGGGGCACACCCGCGGCCGAAAATGCGGCAGGGGAAGAGGATTCCGCCGCGATCGACGGTGGCGGGCCGCACCCCGGCTCGGGAACATGGCCCGGGAGTCGGGCGTCCTTGCCGGTCGGAGCGGATCCGGGAGGGCTGCGCCTGGCGTGCGGACGCTGGGTGCCAAAGCGCCAGACGGGCCAGCGAGAGCGTGCCGGGCGAAAGACGGCCGGCGTTTGCTGGGAGAACATGCGCACGGAAGGGTTGCGCCCCGAGCCCCGGGAAGCAAGGGGGCGCGAGTCGCGTCGGACTCCGTTTGCCGGCATGCCTCTTGCCTCCGGTCCTAGTGGAGGACTCCGATGGAGCAACCCACTGGATGGAAGCACGTGGCTCGGACCCAGGAGCGGCAGCCCATCGCCCGCTTCGCCGGGACCTATCGGGACATCTACCTGCAGCGGCGGACCGGGCTCCTCCACTTCTTCTGTGACCGGCAGCTCCTCAGCCTGCGCTTCGTGAACGGCGAGCCGGTGAGCGCTCGCTCCAGCGAGGAGGCGTGGCGGCTGGGCGAGGTGATGGTGCGGCGCGGCTACCTGGCTGCGGCCGATCTGCGAGGCGCGCTGGAGCTGGCTCGCCGCGAATCGCGGCTGCTTGGCAGCGTCCTCCTGGAGAGCGGGCTTCTGGATCGGGATGTCCTCGGGAAGGCGATCGCCCTGCAGATCCACGAGGTGCTGCTGAGCGCGCTCTCCTGGGGGGAAACCAGCCACGGCTTCGACCCGCAGGAGCCGCCCCTTCCGCCCTCGGAGGACCTGACCCTCAGGCTCTCGGCGGCCCAGCTCGTCTTCGGGATCGCCCGCTCGCTGCCCTTCGCCGTGGTGGGGGAGGCGCTCGGTGAACGCGACCGGGTCCTGGCCCAGGCGGCGGCGCCGCTGGCCCGCTACCAGCTCGTGGAGATGACGCCGGGTGAGCGCGTGGCGCTCTCCAGGGTCGATGGGGCGATCACGCTGCGGGAGCTGCTGTCGGCTTCGGATGAGCCGGAGTCCGCCGGACGTGCCCTGCTGGCGCTGATCGCCACCGGCATCGTCGAGGCCGTCGAGGCGCCTCCGGCAGGTCAGGAACGTTCCGGCGCCGACGGCCTGCGCAGGGAGGTCGAAGAGGTGGCTGGCCAGCTCGGCAACCTGGACGACTTCGAGGTGCTCGGCATTCCCACCGGCTCGCCACCCGACCAGATTCGGGCCGCCTACCTGAGGATGGCCAAGCGCTTCCACCCGGACCGGTACCACACCCCCGAGCTGGCCGGTCTGAGGGAGCCGATCGCCGCCGTCTTCGACCGCGTGGTCCGGGCGTACCAGAACATCTCGCAGTCGCAGTCGCGGGCGCCCGACGTCGTCCCGAGCGGGCCGCCCCCTGGGGAGCCCGCCCGGCGCCAGCAGCGTGCGGCCGACGATACTCCACGACGGCTAGCGGCCCCGAGCCCGAACGATATGATGAGCGCGCTGGCCCAGGCCGAGACCCACTTCACCGCCTCGCGCTTCTGGGATGCGATCCAGCTCCTGGAGGGGATGCTGCCCTGGGTCAGCGGGAAGAGCGAGGTGCGGGTGCGCACGCTGCTGGCCCGGAGCTATCGCAAGAACCCCAAGTGGCTGCGGTCAGCGGAGGACGAGCTCCTCAAGGTGCTCGATCTCCAGCCGAGCAACGTCGAGGCGCTGCTCTCCCTCGGCGAGATCTACCGGCAGGGGGGCATGCCCAGCCGGGCTCGGGCGATGTTCGCCCGGGTGCTCGAGATCGAGCCGGACCACGGCGCCGCCCGGGAGCAGCTCGGCGGCCGGCCGGACTCGGGCAAGGGTGTGATCGCCCGGTTCCTCGGCCAGCGGTCCAGGGTGCGGGCTGCGTAGCCGCGGCGTTCTCGATCCTCCGCTCCGCGACGAAGGCGTCGAGCTCCGTCAAGGCGCGGGAGCCTGGGCAAGATCCCTTCTTCCACCCGGCACTCGCCGGATGCCCCGACGAGGCTTCGCTATCCGGCGTGCGGCGCCGTCGGCGCCGCCGCCACCGGGTCGGCGGTCAGATCGCGAGGATCCGATCCATGGGCCCGAAGCGTGCGGAGGCTGGGGGCCGAGGGGCTCAGGTCGAGGCTCGCCAGCCAGGCCGCGCCGGCCGACTCGAGGGTCTGCCCGAAGGCGCGCGTGAAGGCGGGGCGGGCATCCAGCGGCGTCCGGCAGGCTCGGAAGAAGCTAGCCACGGCGTCGAGACCGTGCGCCTTGATCAGGTACTCCATGAACGCGCCGGCCACAGCGTAGGCGGGCTGGCGTCCCTGGTCGTCGCGCCAGATCGCGGGCTCCAGGAAGCCCTCGAAACGGGAGCGCTCGAGGATAGTCTGGGCGAGCCGGCGGACGCTTCGGCCACCCAGCTTGCCGTCGTCACCGAGCGCCACGGCCAACCCCTCCTGGAAGAAGAGCCCCGGGTCGCCGAGCTCTCCTGCGACCCGATGGACGATCTCGTGTGGATGGAAGGCGGCGATCGAGTGGATCGTCCCGGTCTTGAGGTCGGTGATGCCGGAGGCGTAGGTGCCGGAGTAGGCGGCGATGTCCTCGGCCCGCTCGTGCCGGTAGTACGGCGCGCGCCCCGACACCTGGTGCCCGAGCTGCCGCTCGACGCGGGCGAGGAACTTTTCGCTCTTGGAGGCGTCGACCTTCAGCCCGTCGCGGCTGTAGAAGTTGAAATGCTGCGTCTGGGCTACCGCGACGAAGCCGGGGAGCGGCTGGCCTTCGAGGCTGGAGGCCCAGAGGATCCCTGCTACTGCCCATGTGATGGCCGCTCTTCGGTTCCACATACGGGCTTATACTGCAAGCCCGCAGCCGTCCCATTGAGCCTATTTAACTAACTGATCTATATAGAGATTGGCTGCAGTCAGAGCGGTGAAGTAAAGGGAAATATTCCCGGGCTAGGGAGACGCCAGGGCCGGGCGGCGAGCGGGCTGCCCAGCGGCCAGGGCGGCGCTACTCGTCGCCCGACGAGCCCGAGCGGCGCTTCTTGTGGGGCAGCTCCGGACCCAGCTTGTTGTAGAGGGTCTTCGGGTCGATTCCGAGCGCGCGGGCGGCCTCGCTGCGATGGCCGCCGTGTTTCGTCAGCACGGCCTGGATGTACTCGATCTCGTGCTCGGCCAGTGTCTGGTCGGTCCGCATCGCCGGGCTCGAGCGACGCCGCGGGCCGCGCAGCGGAAGGTCGCAGGGCTCGATCGTCTCTTTCGTGCTCAGGATCACGGCGCGCTGGATCACCATCTGCAGCTCG
Source organism: uncultured Acidobacteriota bacterium (assembly GCA_964574335.1). Lineage (GTDB taxonomy): Bacteria > Acidobacteriota > Vicinamibacteria > Fen-336 > Fen-336 > CAZNNH01. The sequence continues at coordinate 11,860 of CAZNNH010000101.1, forward strand.
CGAACGTTACCGGGCCACGAGTAGGCCGATAGCGCCTCGATGGCCGCCGGGCTGAGCATCTTGCTGGAGCGGGAGAGGTCGAGGAAGTGGCGGGCCAGCAGGCCGACGTCGCCGCGGCGCTCCCGCAGGGGCGGCAACGTGAGGGTGATGCCGTTCAGCCGGTAGTAGAGGTCCTCGCGGAACCGCCCGGCGTCTACCTCGGCCAGCAGGTCCTTGTTCGTCGCGGACACCAGCCGGACGTCGGTCTTGAGGACCCGGGTACCCCCGACCCGGAGGAAGTCCTTGGTCTCCAGCACCCGGAGCAGCCGCGCCTGCACCGCGGGGCTCAGGTCGCCGACCTCGTCGAGGAACATCACCCCGCGATGGGCGGCCTCGAAGAGGCCCACCTTCCGCTCGACCGCCCCGGTGAAGGCGCCCCGCTCATGGCCGAACAGCTCGCTCTCGATGAGGTTCTCGGGGACCGCCGCGCAGTTGATGGCCACGAAGGCCTCGGAGGCGCGCGGGCTCTTCAGGTGGACGGCCCGCGCCAGCAGCTCCTTGCCGGTGCCGCTCTCCCCCTGGAGGAGGATGGGCAGGTTGGACGGGGCGGCCCGCTCCAGCGTCCCGAGCACCCTCTGCACCGCCGGGTCCGCCGTGATCAGCCCGCGCACCGGCTCGCTGCGTTGTTGCAGGCGAGCCGTCAAGAGGGCGTTCTCGCGGCGCAGGCGGGCCTTCTCGGCCGCCTTGAGGACCAGGACCTCGATCTCGTCCATCCGCGCCGGCTTGGTGAGGTAGTCGTAGGCCCCGAGCTTCATCGCCTCGATCGCCGAGGACACCTCGGCGTAGCCGGTGAGGATGATGCACTCGGTGGCCAGGCCCTCCTGGGAGACCCGCCGTAGCACGTCGATGCCGCTCCCGTCGGGGAGGATCAGGTCCAGCAGCACCACGTCGAAGTCGAGCTCCGACAGGCGCTCGATGCCGACCGCGACGGACGGCGCCGGGACCACGAAGTGGCCGTGGTCGCGGAGCTCGTCGCAGAGGACCTCGCTCAGCGCCTCATCGTCCTCGATGACCAGAATCTGGGCCGCGTCGGTCATCGGGCCTCGGCCGGCCCCGCCGCGGCCGGCCGGCGGGGCAGCCGGATCGAGAAGCACGTTCCCTGGCCGCGCGCGCTCTTCACGTCGATCTCGCCCCCATGGGCGGTCACCACGCCGTGGCAGATGGCCAGCCCCAGGCCGGTGCCCTTGCCCACCGGCTTGGTGGTGAAGAACGGGTCGAAGATCTTGTCGAGGTGCTCCGGCAGGATCCCGGCCCCGTCGTCGGAGACCGCCAAGCCGACGGTCTCGGCGTCGGGCTTTGTCGTCTCCACGGTCACGTGACCGCCGGCCGGGGTGGCGTCGAGGGCGTTCATCACCAGCGTGATCAGGGCCTGGGTCAGGCGTCCCTCGTCGGCGCGGATCCGCGTCATCGGCTGGTGCAGCGCCATCTGGAGGGTCACCTTGCGGATCCGCATCTCGTGGGCGACCAGGTCCCGCACCTTCTCGCACACGGCGTTCAGGTCGACATCGGTCGTCTCCGGCTTGCGGCTCCGACTGAAGTCGAGCAGGGCCGCGATGATCCCCTTGCAGCGGTAGACCTCCGACTCGATGGTCTTGAGGTAGCGGGGGAACTTGTCGAAGACATCGATGGCTCGCAGGCGTGGGTCGTCCGCCTTGTCGAGCAGGCTCTCGGTCCGCAGGGCGATGTTGGCCAGGGGGGTGTTGATCTCGTGGGCGACCCCGGCCGCCAGCAGGCCGATGTCGGCCAGCCGAGCGGCTTGGAAGAGCTGCTCCTGCTGCTCCTTCAGGCCGGTGACGTCCTTCAGCACCACCAGCAGCCGGCCGACGCCGTCCGGTCCCGGGTCCACTGGCGTCACCGTGACCTGGCGGAAGCCGGGAAGCCGCGAGTACGTGGTCTCCTGCGTGCGTCCGCCGCCGTCCGCCTGCGAGAGGGCGATGGGGTCCGCCGGTCCGGTCGCCTCGCCGAGGACGCCTGCCAGTGGGGTCGCGACGATCTCCTCGATGGGACGGCCGAGCCCGCGGGCCAGCGCCAGGTTGGCCCGGAGCAACATCCCCTTCGAGTCGAGCACCACGACCGGGTCCTCCATCGCGTCGAAGAGGCTCTCCCACACGTGTCGCGCGTCGACCAGGGCCCGCACCAGCCGGGTATGGGGGTGGGGCTCGCGGCACCCGGGGGACCGGACCAGGATGGTCAGGGGCGGCGTGGCCGGCCGGGCGCCGAGATCCGCACCGATGGCGGTCAGGTCGGATGGCCCGCCGAAGAGCAGCGCCAGGTCGGCATCCAGCTCCAGCAGGTGCCCGAGGCTTTCCGCGCGCAGCAGCTCCAGCTCTCGCTCCGACAGCGCGGAGGCCCAGGTGTCGACTTCGGGGCCTTCGCCGACGATGGCGACTCGCACGAGCGAGCTCCTTTCAGATGCTCGGGCAGGAGTCTAGCATGAGGGGCCAGGCGCCGGTCCCTCGGCCGGCTCAGGGCGTGGTAGGCACCGGGTGCCAGGCCGAGCCCGACAGCTCCGAGAACGGGAGGAAGCGTAGCTCTTGAAGCGCCCGGCGGTGGCCGGGATCGATGCTCAGCGCCCGGCGGAGGGCCGCCACGGCTCGGCGGATCTCCCCGCGATCCTTGTGCGCCAGCGCCAGCGTGTACCAGCCGTCTGCGTCCCGTGCCGTCGCCGTAGGCTCGGCGTCCAGCGACACGCACCCGGTGGACACGAGCAGCAGCAGGGCGCGCTCGGCCTCGGCTCGGCGGTCGGCCGGGGCCAAGCCGGTCAGCGCGCGCATCGTGGGCGAGGCGCTGGCCGCGGCGAGCAGCTCGTGTTCCCGCTCGGTGAGCCTCACCGGCTCGCTGGCGGGGGCGGGATGGTTTGGGCGCACGAAGCGGGACCGGTCGCCCAGCAGCCAGCGGAGCGTCCCCGGGTCGTCGATGCCTCGGATCGTCTCGGCCACGACGTCTCGGCTGGAGAGTCGGGACGGCACCGGCGGGGGCGCCAACGCGGCCGCCTCATGGCGACCGAAGCAGCGCCCAGCGCGCCACCCCAGCGCTCGCCGCAGCACGTCGGTCAGGTGCAGCGCGCGGCCGGCTTCTATCGTGCTCTCGGGGAGCCGGCCCAGCGCGGCGAGCGCCTCCTCGATCGGCTGGCCCGTGCGTGCCGCCGTGGCGGCCGCCTGGACGGCCTCGACGCGGTTGACGAGGGCATGGCGAGCCAGCGTGTCGGCGAGCCCGAGCCGGGAGTCGCGGGCGGCCACGATCCTGCCGCGCAGGAACGTGAAAGCGATCCGCTCGGATTCGTGCTCGAGGCCGAGCTCTCCGCTGGATGAGGACGCGAACCATGCGCCGAGCCGCGCGGGCAGCCGTTCTCGCAACGTTTTCGCGCACTCGACCGGCTCCAGCGCTTCCGGGATCGGGGTTGCCATGGGCTCCTCCTCTTCTCGGATTGCATCAATGGCAATCGGCGCGCCAAGCTCGTAGACCCTCGAGCTGCAGCAAAGACAAGGGGTTGGGTGGGAGGCAGGAGATCGCGGCCGGGAGAGTTTCCCGGGTTCGGGTGGTACTCGCCGGCTCGGGGCCGCGCTTCGCCTCTAGGCGCCGCCGCCGGCGCTGGGGTCGCTCGTGTCCGTATCGGTCGAGGGCGGCGTCTGGATGGTGGCCAGCAGCTCCCGCTCCAGCTCGGCGGGTTCGAGGCGCCGAGGGGTGGCATCCGGGGCGGCGCCCAGGGCGGCATCGAGGATGGTGGCGTCGACCCGGTCTCCGGTGGCCAGCATGGCAGCGCGCTGCACGACCACCTTTAGCTCGCGGACGTTCCCCGGCCACGAGTAGCCGAGCAGCGGCGCGGTGGCATCATCGGCCAGACGGAGGCGCGGGTTGGCCTGCTTCAGGATGGCCGCCGCCAGACCCACGATCTGGTCGCGACGCTCGCGGAGCGGGCCTAGCCGGAGCGTCAGTCCGTTCCAGCGCCGGTGCAGCTCCGGGGCGAAACGGCCCTTCCGCACCTCCAACGCCAGGTCCCGGTTGGTGGCGGCCATAGGCCGAACGTTCGCACGCAGGGCACGGGTCCCGCCGCACCGGTAGAGCTGCTTCGACTCCGTCGCGCGGAGCAGCTTCGACGAGAGCATCGGGCTGAGCTGCTCGACTTGCTTCACGAGCAGAGTGCCGCCGTCCGCCACCTCGAGCAGCCCCGGCCGAGCCGCTGTCTCGTCTTCCTGACCGAAGATCTCGCGCTCGAGGGCCTCCGGCTCGCTCATGCCACAGTCGAGGACCACGAAGGGGAACGGCGACCGTGGGCTCCTGGCGTGGATGGTGCGCGCCAGGTGCTCGCGACCGCTGCCGGCGGGCCCCTCGATCACCAGGGGGAGATCGGAGGCCGCCGCCTGGACGACCGTCTCGACGATCTCGGGCCCGATGAGGCCGGCGCCCGACTGGTCGATCTGAACCTCGTGGCCCTGGACCCTCAGCCGCAGGGCGCGGTTCTCGCGGCGGAGCTGGGCCTTCTCGGCGGCCTTGGCGACGACCATGGCGAGGTGTGCGCCGCGCGTCGGCTTGGTGAGGTAGTCGTAGGCACCGAGTTTCATGGCCTCGACGGCGCCGGCCACGTGGCCGTGCCCGGTGAGCACCACCGCCTCCATCGGCAGCTCCTGCTCGGCGATGGTCTGGAGGATCTGCATCCCGTCGCCGTCCGGGAGGGTCATGTCCAGGATGGCCACGTCGAACTCCACCTCGGCCAGGCGCTCGAGCCCCTGCGACATCGAGTGGGCGGGCGTCACCGAGAAGCCCTGGTCCTTGAGCTCCTCGCAGACCACGTCGCACAGCGCCTTGTCGTCCTCGACTATCAGGATCCGCACCGGCGCGCTGGTGGGCATCGTCAGTGTCCTCCCTCGGGGGCCTGGAAGTGCCGCCGGTACTCGGCCACGAAGAGGCGGGCCAGCCGGGGCTCGAGCTCGGAGCCGGCGCGCCGCTCCAGCTCACCGAGGGCCTCCTCGGGCGAGAGCGCCGGCCGGTCCAGCGCCGCGCGGGTCAGCGCGTCGAAGACGTCGGCCACCGCCACCACCCGGGCCCCCACCGGGATCTCGTCGCCCTTCAAGCCGGTCGGGTAGCCGTCGCCATCCCATCGCTCGTGGTGGTGGCGCAGGATGGGGAGGACCCCGGAGAAGAGCGCGATCGGCTCGAGCATGGCGAAGCCCAGCTCTGGGTGCCGCCTCAGCTCTTGGCGCCAGGCCTCGCTGGCCGGGTCCTTCCGCTGGGTCCGATCGAGCTGCGTCTTGCCGATGTCGTGGAGCAGAGCGCCGTAGTGGATGTCACGTCGCTCGGCCTCCGGCAGGCCGAGCCGGCGACTCAGCATGTCGGCCAGCCGCGCCACCTCTCGCGAGTGCCCGGCCGCCAGCTCGTCGAGACGGTCCAGCATCGACACCAGCAGCTCCGAGGTGTGGGTGAAGAAGTTGGCGGCCTGCTCGTGCTGGCGCGCGTGGTCCATGGCCACGGCCGCCTGCTGAGCCAGCGCCTCGATCGGCGCCCGGAGGCGATCGGCGAACGGTGTCTCCCGGTCGGCCCCGAGCAACAGCACGCCGCGGATGCCGCCGTAGCGCAGCGGGGCGCAGAGCAGGCCCGAGACGCGACCGGGCAGCTCATCCCAGCGCTTGGAGAAGCTCGGATGGGTCCCTGGCTCGGCCACGATGACCGCCTCGTCGCCGAAGGCGGCCAGCGCCGCGATGCCCTCTGAGGCCGGCAGGCGCGTTCCGACGAGCTCCGAGGCCCCGTCACCAGCGGCGACCTCGACCAGGATCTCGTCCCGGCCCAGCGTCTCGAGCAGCACCGCCCGACCCGCGACCGCCTGTGACAGGCGCTTGGCCGAGGTGACGAGCTGCGCCAGCAGCCGGTCGAGGTGCCGGGCCTCGAGCAGGCTGGTGCCGCTCTCCAGCACCGAATGGCCGAGCCGGCTCGATTCCGCCACAAAGGCCAACAGCTCGCGCCGGTGCCCGAGGGTCCGGGCCTGCTGGGCGGCCCTCTCGACGGACCGGACCAGCCGCGCCCGGTTGAGGCCGGGCTTGGCGATCAGGCCGAAGATGGCGTGGTTGATCACCTCGATCGCCACCTCCAGGTTGGCGTGCGCCGTGAGCATCACGATCTGGGTCTCGGGGTCGGCCACCCGGATGCGGTCGGCGAGCTGGAGGCCGTTCATTCCCGGCATCACGAAATCGACCACGGCGACGGCGAAGTGCTTGGCGCCCGCCCTGTTGATGGCCTCCTCCGGGTCCGTCACGTCGACCGCCCGGAAGCCGTTCTCCTCGAGGATCTCCGCGACCATCCGTGCGAGCTCGGGGTCGTCGTCGACCACCAGGACCAGTGGGCGTGGCTCGGTCATGGTCGGATCCTAGCAGGAATGATAGCCGCTCGAGGCGAGATCCTCTTTGGTGAGGCTAGGAAGCCGCCGTCATCAGATGGGCCCGGATCAGGGCGCGGCGCACGCGGCCCAGCAGCCGGGCTCGATCCACCGGCTTGCCGATGTAGTCGTCGGCGCCGAGGTCGAGGGCCTTGATCTCGGACTCGAGGTCGTCGACCACGGTCAGGAACAGTACCGGGATCAGGCAGGTGGAGAGGTCGCGCCTGAGCCCTCGCAGGAGCCCGAGCCCGTCGACCTCGGGCATCCGCAGGTCGGTGATCACCAGGTCGGGGCGCTGCCGATGGACGAGGGCCATCGCTTCGTGTCCGTTGGAGGCCGACAGCACCTCGTGGTTCGCCTCCTCGAGGATGTCCTTGAGAACCTCGACCAGGTTGGCGTCGTCATCGACGACCAGGATGCGAGTGCGCCGCTGCGAGAACCCGCGCTCGCTCAGGGGCGTGGCCGTCGTCTGGTCGGTGCCAGTCTCCGTCTGGTCCGTGCCGGTGGCCGGCTCAGCCAGAAGGTCGTCGGCCTCGTCCGGCGGAACCACGCGGTCCACCTCCTCCCGGGTGGTGACTCCGTCGGCCACCTTCCGCAGGCCGTCGGCGAACATGCTGCGCATCCCTCCGGCCAGGGCGGCGCGCCGCACGACGTCGTTGGTGGCCCGGGCCACCAGCACGCCGCTGACCCGGGGAGTGACCCGCATCAGCTCGAACACGCCGACCCGGCCCTTGAACCCCGAGTGGCGGCAAAGCTCGCAGCCCAGGGGCCGTGCCGTCCCGTCCGGCTGAGGGGACTTGCACCGGCACAGCTTCAACACCAGGCGCTGGGCCAGCACGCCGATCAGCGAGGAGGCTACGACGTAGGCCGGGAGGCCCATCTCGACCAGACGGGTGACGGCGCTGGGGGCGTCGTTGGTGTGGAGCGTGGAGAGGACGAGATGGCCGGTCTGGGCGGCCTGGAAGGCGATCTGAGCGGTCTCGAGGTCGCGGATCTCGCCGACCATCACCACGTCCGGGTCCTGTCTCAGGATGGAACGGAGGCCGGCCGCGAAGGTGAGCCCTGCCTTGGGCGAGACGGCCACCTGGTTGACGCCCTGGAGCCGGAACTCGACCGGGTCCTCGATGGTCACGACGTTGGTGGTCTCGGCGCGTAGCTGGTTGAGGGAAGCGTACAGCGTCGAGCTCTTCCCGCTTCCGGTGGGCCCGGTCACCAGGATCATCCCCTGTGGCCGTCGCAGCAGCCCACGGTACGCCTCCAGCACGCCGGACGACAAGCCGAGCTCCTCGAGGGCCACCTCGGCGCGCTCCTGCAGCAGCAGGCGGCCGACCACCTTCTCGCCCTCGGCGGTGGGCAGCGTCGAGACGCGGAAGTCGTAGCTCTTGCCGCCCATCCGTATGAAAGTGCGTCCGTCCTGTGGCAGGCGGCGCTCGGCGATGTCCATGTGGGACATCACCTTGACGCGCGAGACCAGCTTGGGGTGGATCCGCCTCGGCATGGTCATCACCTGCCGCAGACGGCCGTCCACGCGGTAGCGGAGCAGCACCGACCTCGCCTGGGGCTCGAGGTGGATGTCGGAGGCCCCCGCGGCGATGGCGTCGATCAGGATGGCGTTGACCAGCTTGACCACCGGCGCCTCGTCGGCAGAGACGTCGGCCAACGTGGGCTCCCCCGTGCCGTCGCCCTCGGACTCGACCACCACGGAGAGCTGGTCGGCCAGGTCGAGGTTCTCGAACTGCGCCAGGGAGGACTCGGCGGTGGCGTAGTAGCGCTCGAGCGCCGCCAGCACCTCGCTCTCGTTGGCGATCACCGGCCTGACGTTGAGGCCGGTGTGGAACGTCACCGCGTCGATCGCGGCCAGGTCCGTCGGGTCGGCCATGATCAGGTGGAGGCTGTGCCCCTCCACGAACCAGGGGAGGCACGAGTGCTTGAGGGCCAGCGCGGGATCGACGCGGCCCAGCTCCTCGGCCGGGATGTCGACCGCGGCCAGGTCGACGCCGGGGATTCGAAGCTGCTCGGCGACGGCCTCGGTGATCTGGGTCTCGGTGGCGAAGCCCAGCTCGACGATCATGCGGCCGAGGCGGCCCCCCTTCGCCTGTCTCTGGCGCGCCAGCGCCTGCGCCAGCTCCTCCTGGGTGACGAGACCCTGCTCAACCAGGATCTCGCCCAGCCGCCGCCGGCGGGATCGGGGCGCCTGGGCGTCCCGTGTCGACCCTTCCGCTGTGGCCATCTGGAACCCGCCCTACGCTACGCCCAACCTACCGAGCGCGCAAGCCGCAGCGCGGGAGGCGGGCGAGGCGCCCGGTTCTTCCCTGGCAGCGGAAAAGCTCCCTGAAGGGGCATGGCCGACCGGAAGGGTGCCGCCACGCCCAGGTGCCGGGGAGCCAACGAGAAAGCGGCAGGTCCAGGCGGCTGGCCGGCTGCTTGCATGGATCCGGCCGGAGGGGTCGGATGATGCCGCTCGTGGAAGACGCCCCGGGCCGGGTGCTGGTGGCGGCCGACTCGCAGGTCCTGCGGGGGCTGGTCGCGCGGTGCCTCAGACGGGGCGGGCTGGTCGTGGATGAAGCGGAGAGCGAGAGCCGAGCCATCGGGCTCCTGGGAGACGCCGACTACGACGTCCTCGTCAGCGAGCTCGACGGCTCCGGTTGGGCCGGAGCCGCGCTGCCCGACGTGGTCAGGCGCCTCGAATGCGGACCCGAGGTGATCGTGATCACGGGGGCGGTAACGGAGGACCTGCGCCGCGCCGTCGCCGCCTTGCGTCTCGGAGCCTTCGATCTCCTCACCAACCCTCCGGAGAGCCCGGACGAGATCGTGCTGACCGTGAAGCGCGCCGTCTCGAGCCGTCGGCTCCGGCGAGCCCACTCCGGGCTTCTGCTCGAGCTGGAGAAGCTCTCCAGCACGGATCCCACCACGGGCGCCGGGACGCGGCGCGCGCTGGATCTGCTGATTCGGATGGAGTGGGCGCGCCCGCGTCGATCGCGGCTCCCCCTTTCGCTCGTCCTTCTGGCGCCGAGTCACGTCGCGGTCGCGGGGGCCCACGCCGACTTGGGATGCGTGGCCGGACAGCTCGTACAGCGGGTCTCCCACCTCATCCGTGAGGGCGACGGGCTGTTCCACTACGAGGGGGACCGGTTGGCGCTGCTGATGCCGAACACGGACTCCCGTGGGGCCTGCCGGGTCGCGAGACGCATCGTCGACGCCGTCACCCGGGAGGCGTTCTGTGTCGAGGGGCGATCGGTGCCGGTGACGTGCTGGGCCGGCGTCGCGTGGCTGGCCCGGGAGAGGCCCGACCCGGCGGCCCTGGCACAGTCGGCCGTGATCGCTCTCGACCGCGCCCTCGCCGGGGCCCCGGGCGAGGTCGTCGTCCACGACCGTCAGGCCTGAGCTATCCGGGAGACCCGGCTGCGGCCCACACGAGCGGTGCCGCGATCCACGGGTGAACCACTGACGACGCGGGCATAGCCGGCTCCGGCCCGGCGGCCGTCAGGGGAGGGTAGGGCTGCCCGGCGGCTGGGGCAGGACGTCGGGAGGCAGCGACCCGGTGCCGAGGG
>CAZNNH010000102.1:0-21763 GCA_964574335.1 uncultured Acidobacteriota bacterium
CGTGTAGTCGCGGCTGCCGTGGCGATCGACCGACAGGTAGTCGACGCCCACCAGCTTGATGCCCGCCTGGACCAGATACCTGGCGGCGTCGGCCGTCAGGTAGACGAAGTCCTCCTGGAACCCGGGCTTGAGGAGCTGTCCGGACATCCGGGTCTTGATCAGGACCCGAAGGTCGTCGCGCAGGTCGAGCCCCTCGAGGTCGTCGCGCTCGACCTTCTCGCGGTCGGGGACCACCACCACCCGGGCCTTGCCGACCAGGATCTCGAGGGGGAGCTGGTCTACGGTGGCTCCGTCCGGGAGCAGATGGTAGGGGGCGTCCACATGGGTCCCGGTGTGGAGACCCAGTCGGATCCGCCCCATGTTGTAGGGTCCGCCGGCGTCGAGGCGCTCCACCGGCTCGAGCTCGAATGGAGGATCGCCGGGGTAAACGGGCAGACCCGGGGACAGGGGAACGGTGACATCGTGGATTCTGCTCATCGAGCGGTGAAGGGGGGCCGGCCTTCTCCCCTGTCCTCTCGGAGGGACTCGCGACCTGCCGGCGGAGGTCTTATAGCACAAGGAGGTCCGGTCGTGCATGGCACGCCCTCTCCCGCTCGAGGGCCACGGCGCTCTTCCCGATCGGGCAGACCCCAGCGTCCTCTTCGGGGTTGACACGGCCGGTGGCCCTTGGTAGCGTCGGGGGGTAGAAGTTTCCGAGCTGGGAGGGGGTTTGACCTCTGCCCGTACCATTTGCGGTGTGGCGGTGGTCGTATCGGTCGCCACGCTAGCCCGGCCGTCCCTGGCAGCGGAAGGATCGGGGACGCTCACCGGCTGGGTCGAGGACGCGCGCGGTGCGCCGATTGCCGGTGCGCTGGTCTCGATCTTCGGCCGCGGTGTGCAGGGTGCCGGCCTGGTGACGTTCTCGGACAGCTCGGGGAAGTTCTCGCTGGGCGACCTGCCGGCGGGCTCCTACACGCTTCGAGCGCTGGCCGGTGGCGACCTGGCGGCGCCCGCCCGGCAGATCTCGGTGCTGCCCAATCACAACTCGGTCTTCACCTTGAGCCTCGCCCCCAACCTCGAGGCGGCGGAGGATGAGGCCGCTGCCAGCCGCGAGGCGGGACCTCGGGACCGGGAGCTGCGCTGGCTGCTGCGACACAAGCGCCGATCGGTCCTGGAGAGCCAGACCCAGGAGGCGGCCGCGCGAGGGGCCGACGGGGCGCCGACCCTGCAGGCCGCGAGCCTGGAGCCCTCCGCTCCGGCCTTCCTGGGGGGACGCCTGGAGCTCCTGGCCAGCCCCGAGCTGGGTGCCGACGCGGGCAGCGCGGGAACCGGCCGATCGCCCAGCCTGGGCGCGATGCACCTGAGCGGCCGGTTGGCCGGACACGGACGCTGGAGCCTCGGCGGGCTTCTGGCCGAAAGCGAGACCAGCTCGTGGCGGATGGCGGCCGAGTTCCTGGTGGAGCCCGCCGAGGGGCACCAGGTGCGGGCCGGCATGGGCTACGGGAAGAGGTACCAGCCACCGCTCCTGCCCACCAAGGACGATGGGCAGCGGGACGATTACCAGGTCGGCGCGATGTTCGTCCAGGATCGTGTCCGGCTCGGAGACGCGCTCTCCGCCACGGTCGGGGCCCGCTATTCGCGTATCGCCTTCCTGCAGAAGGACAACCACTTCGACCCCATGGTCTCGCTCGAGCTGCGACCGGACGGGGACAACACGTTCGTCGCCAGCTACGCCAGCCAGACGTTGACGCCGGGGGGCGACCTCCTCTCCCTGTCCACGCTCGCCGTGAGCACCGCTCAATACGCCGGGATGCGGTCGGACATCCGGGCCGAGAAGCTCCGGCACGCCGAGGTCTCCTTCGAGAGAAGGCTGGGCTCGACTCGATTCGGCACCTTCGCTTTCTACGAGCATGTCTCGGACCGGCTGGTCAACGTCTTCACCGGCAGGGGCGGACACCGCTCGCTCCACGTGCTGAACGCGCCGGGACTGGCGGCGCACGGCGTCGGGGTCAGCCTGGGGCACAGCTTCGGCCAGGTCCTGCGAGGCTCGCTGACCTACTGCTACGGCCAGAGCCGCGACGAGGTGCCCGCCGACCGCGTGATCGTCTCGCTGCCGGCGGGGGACTACCACGACATCGTGGCACGGTTGGATGCGGCCATCCGGCGCAGCGACACCACCTTCACCGTCTACTACCGGGTGAACTCGCTGAGTCCCGAGGTGGAGACGGAGGGTGCGGCGGCGACCCCGATCGTGAACCGCCGCTTCGACCTCCAGCTCGTCCAGGGCGTTCCGTTCCTGGACCAGTTGACGCGGGCCGAGTGGGACCTGCTGCTGGCGCTTCGGAACGTGTTCTACGAGCCCGACTACGCCGGTGCGATGGACGAGATGGCCGTGCTCAACCCGCCCACCCGCGTCACCGGCGGCTTCTCCGTTCAGTTCTAGGCCCGCCGCTCACGACCTGGCGATCCAAGATTTTGGATGGCGGCTTCATCTGCCCGGATCCGGGGATTTGGAGTCCTCGACAACTCACTGCTATCCTTGCCCTTAGGCGATACCTGACGGTTGCGCCCGGCGGCACGGCGATTGCACTTGGCGCGCGAGAGGGCGAGTGCGTGTCTTCATGGTGTGGGCGAGGCCAGCTCCGGCAGTCTGGGTGGGTGCAACGGTCGTGAGACAGGCTGGGCGGGTGTGAGGCGATTCCCGGTCAAGAACGCGACGGTGTTGGTGCTTGGCCTGGGCCTCGCCATCCTCGGCACCTACAACATCTATCTCAAGACCACATGGACCCTCATCGAGGACGGTGTCCACTGGGAGCGGGTCCCTCAGGGGCTGGTCGCCGCCCGAGTGGCGGCAGGCGGCCCTGGTGAGAGAGCGGGGATCCGGGAAGGTGACGTGCTCCTGGGGGTCGCCGACGAGCCGGTCCTCGATGTCGCGCAGATCCAGGCCCTGCTGGCGCGCCGTTCGCCAGGAGAGAGCATCCCGTACTCGCTGCTGCGCGCCGACGAGCGCCGCAGCCTGGCGGTCCGGGTGCAGCCTCTGTCACGGGGCAACCTGACGCTCTTCTACTACCTGTCCCTGGCCGGCTTCTGCAGCCTCGTGGTGGGAACCATCGTCGCCTTGAAGCGCCGGCCGGATCGGACGCTCTTCCACTTCTACGCCATCTGCGTCCTATTCTTCCTGGTCTACTCGCTGTCCTACACGGGCAAGCTGAACCTGGTCGACTGGGCGATCCTGTGGCTCGACCAGGTCGCCATCCTGCTGCTGCCCGTGGTGTACCTGCATTTCTGCCTGTGGTTCCCCACCCGCCACCTGTCGCGCTCCGGCTCCAGGTGGGTGCCCGCCGCGTACTTCCCGGCCCTGTTCCTGGTGGGCGCCGCCATCGCCAGCCCGCTGCTGTTCGTAGCGGTACCGGACGGGGACGTGCTGTGGCAGGTCACCACCACCATCGAGCGCTGGCAGCCCCTCTACTTCGCCTCGCTGTTCGTAGCCGCGTTCGCCGTCCTGGCGCGCTCGTATCGGGCCACCCGGAACATACGGGTACGCCGGCAGATGAAGTGGCTGGTTTGGGGCACCGGGACCGGGGTCTTGCCCTTCCTCGGCTTCTACGCGATCCCGTTCGCCCTCGGGCGAGAGCCGAGGCTGCCCATGCAGCTCGCCGGCTACCTGCCTCTGGCCGCGATCCCCCTCTCCCTGGCGTATGCCGTGGTGCGCCACCGGCTGATGGACGTCGAGCTGGTCTTCCGCCGCACCCTGGTGTCGCTGTTGGCCTCGGCGGCGGTGGTCGGCCTCTCGCTCCTGGCCTTCGGCCTGGCCAACGTCGTTACCGGCGAGGCGGAGGTGCGCGGCACGATCGTGGCGGTGCTCTCGACCTTGGTCGTGATCCTGCTGTTCATGCCGGTCAAGGGCCGGATCCAGGAGCTGGTGGAGCGACTCTTCTACCGGGACCGCTACAGCTCCCGCAAGGCGCTCCTGCGACTCTCCCAGGAGCTGAACGCCGACCCCGACCTGGGCCGGATGACCGATCGCCTGCTGGACGGAATCCAGGCGGCGCTGGGCGTCGACTCGGTGGCGGTCTTCCTCCCCGAGTGGGATCGGGCCTTCACGTTGTTCCGCTCGCGGGGCACACCACCCGGGGCCGAGACCCTGCGGCTGCCCATGGGAGGTGGCCTGCTTTGCCACCTGGCGAGCGGCGAGCCGCTCGACGTGGAGACCGCCCCCGAGCCGCCCCCGGAGATTGCCCCGCTGGACCTGACCCACTACTTCCCCTGCCGGGTCAAGGGTGAGGTGATCGCGGTGATCGGGGTGGGCCTCAAGGCGGGGCCGGAGCCGCTGAACAGCGAGGAGGTGGACCTGATCCACGCCCTGGCGGGACAGGCGGCCACCGCGTTCATGAACGGGAGGCTCTACCGCAGCCTCAGACAGAAGGCCGACGAGCTCCAGCGCCTGACCGAGTACAACCAGAACATCCTGGAGAGCATCGACGCGGGGATCCTGGTCCTCGACCTGGAGGGCCAGGTGGTGCGGTGGAACCGGGCCCTGGAGGCGCTCGACGGGCGGTCCCGCCAGGACGTGATCGGGAAGCGGCTCGACGAGATCTTCCCCGCCGCCTTCATGGAGGCGCTCCAGGGAAGCCTGGTCCTGGGTCGCAACGAGGAGATCGCCCACATCTACAAGCTCCACCTCCAGACCCCGGACGGCCGCGGCCTGATGGTCAACGTGTCGATCGCGCCCTTCCAGGAGATCTCCGGGGAGCGCTGGGGGACGATTCTGATCCTGGAGGACATCACCGCCCGGGTCCGCCTCGAGCAGCAGCTGCAGCACTCCGAGAAGATGGCTTCGGTCGGCCTGCTGGCGGCCGGCGTGGCCCACGAGGTGAACACCCCTCTGGCCGGCATCTCCTCCTACACCCAGCTCTTGCGTCAGAATCTCCCCGGAGACGACCCACGCGCTCCGCTCCTGGAGAAGATCGAGACCCAGACCTTCCGTGCCGCCAAGATCGTCAACAACCTGCTCAACTTCTCCCGCTCCGACCGGTCGGAGTTCGAGACCCTCGACCTCAACAAGATCATCCTGGACGTGCTGTCGCTCCTCGAGCATCAGCTCGATCGCTCCCGGGTCCGCGTGGTCAGGGAGCTGGCGCCGGACCTGCCCGGCTTCAGAGGCAACGAGAACCGGATGCAGCAGGTCTTCTTCAACCTCATGCTGAACTCGCGCGACGCGATGCGCGGCGGCGGCTGGCTGACCCTGGCCACCCGGCTGGAGGACGGATCGCTGGTGGCCGAGGTAAGCGACACCGGTCACGGCATCGAGCGGGAGCACGTGAAGCGCATCTACGACCCCTTCTTCACCACCAAGGGGATCGGCCGCGGCACCGGGCTCGGGCTGTCGGTCTCCTATGGGATCGTCCAGGAGCACGGTGGCGCGATCTTCGTGGAGAGCACGCCAGGCCAGGGGACCCGGTTCCAGGTGACCCTGCCCACCCTGGCGGTGGCCGAGGTGGCCCAACGGTGAAACCGGACCGGATCCTGGTCGTCGACGACGAAGAGGTCATGCGGGACGTGTTGGCCTCGGTCCTGACCCAGGCCGGGTACCAGGTCGACCTGGCCGAAGACGGCGAGCAGGGCCTCGAGCTCTCCCGCAAGCACAGCTACGCTGCGGCCATCGTCGACGTGACCCTCCCCCAGGTTCACGGCCTGGACGTCTTGGAGCAGCTCAAGAAGGCCGATTCCGACCTGGTGGTGTTGATGATCACCGCCTACGCCTCGGTGGAGACGGCGATCACGGCGATGAAGCGGGGCGCTTTCGACTACATCGCCAAGCCCTTCAAGCACGAGGAGCTCCTGCACATCCTGAAGAACGGCCTCAACCAGCGCCGGCTCCAGGACGAGAACCGCCAGCTCCGCACCGCGCTCAAGGACCAGTCCCGCTTCACGGAGATCGTCGGCAAGAGCCCACGGATGCTCCAGGTCTTCAACCTGATCACCCAGGCCGCCCCCTCTCGCTCGACCATCCTGGTGGTGGGCGAGAGCGGGACCGGCAAGGAGCTGGTGGCCAAGGCGATCCACGCCAACAGCCCGCGGCGCGACAAGCCCTTCGTGGTGGTGAACTCGGGAAGCCTCCCCCACGACCTGCTCGAGTCCAACCTGTTCGGCCACGTGAAGGGCGCCTTCACCGGGGCCGTCTACGCCAAGCGGGGGCTGTTCGAGCTGGCCGACACCGGAACCCTCTTCTTCGACGAGATCGGCAACATCCCCCTCGAGACCCAGGCCAAGCTGCTCCGGGTGATGCAGGAGCGTGAGTTCATGCGCCTGGGGGGCGTCGACATCATCAAGGTGGACGTGCGGATCGTCGCCGCCACCAACATCGACCTGCGCCGCGCGGTGGAGGACGGGCGCTTCCGCGAGGACCTCTTCTACCGCCTCAACGTGATCGCGATCCAGCTCCCCCCACTACGCCAGCGCAAGGAGGACATCCCCGCCCTGGTCTGCCACTTCGTCGACAAGTACGCCAAGGAGAACGGGAAGGTGGTGCGGGACGTCACCCCCGAGGCCCTGCAGGCGCTCCTGGACTACGACTGGCCGGGGAACGTCCGGGAGCTCGAGAACGTCATCGAGCGCGGCGTGGTGCTGACCACCGAGGAGCGCATCGGCCGGAGCCTGATGCCCGACCACGTCCGCTCCGCACCGAGCTTCCACCTCCCCCACATGACGGTGCCGCCGGAGGGAATCAGCCTGCGCGACGTGATCTCCGATTTCGAACGCCGCATCATCGAGGCGACGCTGGAGTCGACCGGGGGCGTTCAGAAGGAGGCGGCGCGTCTTCTGGGGCTCAAGCCGACCACCCTCAACGAGATGATCAAGAGACACGGCATACCGGTCCCGCGAGAGCGGGAGCGACGGATCCTGCGCGACGGCGACGAAAGCCTGGCCAAGCCCGCCCCGGCCTGACCTTGACATCGTCCAGGGGCCTTGGTAGCCTCACGACCCTAATTGGAAGCAATGGCGGGGCTTAGCGCCATCGTCCTCGAGCAGCGTCCTCTAGCGGGAGGCGGGCGAGTTCCGCTTTCCTCGGGAGTGGACTCAGGGTAGCCTGAACGAGATGGCCTTCCAGGGTTCGCTGACAGAGTTACACCTGCCGGACATCATCCAGCTCATCAGCGTGAGCGGGAAGACCGGCGTCTTCCACCTAGTCGATGGCGAGCTGAAGGGGCAGATCTACCTTCACGACGGCCAGATCGTGCACGCGCAGATCGAGGACACCAGCGGCGAGGAGGCCGTCTACAGCCTGGCGATCTGGCGCCGGGGCGAATTCCGCTTCGAGCCGGGCAAGGCCAGCGAGATCCGCACCATCTCGAAGAGCAACACCAACCTGCTGATGGAAGCGGCGCGGCGTCTCGACGAGTGGCGGGTGCTGTCGAAGAAAGTCCCGTCGACGGACATGGTGCCGGAGTTCGTGGTCCAGGAGACCCGCGAGGGACAGATCAACCTCAACACCAGCGAATGGCTGATCCTCTCCAAGATCGACGGCCATCGCAACATCAAGGAGCTGGCCGTCGCCTGCGGGCTGTCGGTCTTCGACGCAGCCAAGATCCTCTACGGCCTGGTGGCCACCGGCCTGCTGAGCCTCAAGCCGCCGCCGGTGACGCCGTCAACGCCGCCGCCAGCCACGCCAGCCACCGAGAGGCCGACCTCAGCTCCCGCCCCGAGCGCGGCACAGGCCCCGGGCGGCGGGCCGCCCCTCCCTGAGCTCCTGCTGCGCCTCGGCCGGGTCCGCGACGTCTGCAACGGCCTGCTCGGCACGGTGGGCGAGAGCGTCGTCAACAAGCACTACCAACGGGCCCGGGCGGAGATCGAGCGAGGCGCCGGCTCCGAGGCCATCGACGAGGCTGTCAGCCAGATCGCTCGGGCCGCCTCCATCCTCAAGGGACCCTCCACCACCGAGGCCTTGCTCGAGCAGCTGAAGACCATCAAGTGAGTCGCGGCCGGCTGGCCCTGGAGGTGACCGGTCTGGGGCTGTGGGTGCTGGTCCTCGGCACCTGGTTCGCGGCCTGGCTCCCGTCGATCGGCACCGGCCCCCCGTTCCTCGGCCTGCTGGCGCTCGCGGCGGTGGCGACCCGGCAGCGGTGGCGAGGCCTCGTCCGCCCCCCGAAGCCGGAGACCGGTCTCTGCCTGGCGCTGGCCCTGCTCTATCGCCTCCCGGCGCTGCTCCACCCGTGGGGTTGGGTCAACAAGGACGGGGCCTACGGCGCCTTCGTGGCCCTCCATCTCCTCGGCGGCTCCCGTCCCGTCCCGGTCTTCACGGAAGGGGCCAACTACCAGGGGACGCTCAAGGGGCATCTGGCGGCGCTTCTGTCCCTGGTGTCGGGGGCGCAGGATCTCTCGTTCCTGATGACGGCGGCCAGCGTCCTTCTGTCGCTCCTGTTCGTGTGGGCCAGCATGTGGCTGGCGCGCCAGCTCGGCGGAGCGCTGGCCGCGCTGATCACCGGCCTCTACCTGGCGCTGGGCCCCAAGTTCCTGACCACCTTCTCGCTCAACTGCGTCGGGCAGTATGTGGACGTGCTGGCGCTGGGCGGCCTGGCCTTGGCGATCCTGGTGCACCTGCTGGACCGCGACCTCACCGGACCGGCGGCGCGCGTCCACTACGTCGCCATCGGCCTCCTTCTGGGAGCCGCGTTCTGGCAGCAGCCGGTGGCCCTCTGCTACGTGGCCACGACGGCGCTGGTGGTGCTTGCTCGGCGAGCCACCTGGCGCGATCCCTGGTCGTTGCTACTGCCGCTGGGGGCGCTTCTGGGCGCGCTGCCGGTGCTGCTCTGGAACCTGGGGCACGACTGGGCCACCGGTGCGATCCTGGAGCAGAACCTGGGAACGGTGGGCGACACGCTCCGCGGCCTGCCTCAGCAGGTGTGGCGGACCGTCTCGATTTCCTTCCCCATCCTGGCCGGACTCAACCGGGGCCACGCCTGGGCCGAGCCTCGTCTGCTGGAGGTGGCGGTCGCCCTGCTTCCGCCGGCCCTGCTCGTGGGGCACCTCGCCGTCCACAGGCGAGCGGCGATCCGGTCGCTGCGCGGCGAGGGCCCGGCCTCGGTGCTGGTGCCACCGCTTCTGCTGGTCACGTGCCTCGGGATCTTCTGGTCCGTGCCCGGCGAGCAGATCCACTATCGCCCCCGGTACCTCCTGCCGATCATGGCCGCCACTGCCGTCCATCTGGGGACGGTAGCCGCCTGGACCTGGGCCCGAGCCCGCCTGGCCACCGTGCTCGCGGTGGGCGCCCTCTTGGCCGTCAACCTGGTGGGCATGGTCCCCCGCTTGCAAGCCGGTCCCCGGATCGGCGCCTACTACCGGCATCTGGTGGGCTCCCTCGAGGAGAAGGGGATCCGAACCGGCTATTCGGACTTCTCGATCTCGGCGCCGGTGACGATGTTCACGTCCGAGCGCATCGTGCTGTCGCCCCAGCTCGGGCCGACGCCGGCCTACGTCTCCAAGCAGCACCAGGCCATCGTCGAGGCGCGGGGACCGGATGCCTATGTCCTGTCCCCGAGCGACGATCCCGAGCGCTTCGCCCAGGTGCTGCAAGACCTCGGCGTGGGCTTCCGATACGACGACGATCCCGTGCCCGTCTTCTACGCGTTCTCGCGACGGGTGCGGCTCCAGGAGGTATGGGACTTCCGGGAGCTCCCGGCTGTGGAGCGGCCGCTTCTGAGAACGACGCCGCGGCGGCGGGTCACCCTCGAGGACGACCCCTGAAGCCGGGTCCCGCCCGTCCGGCACGGCCCCGGATGGCTACCTGCTGCTGACGCGCTCGATCAGCTCCCGGTAGCGCGGCAGGACCGCGTCCCAGCGGTGCTCCCGCTCGACGTAGCGGCGCCCGTTCCTGCCCATCGCCTGGCGCAGGTCGTGGCGCGTCACCAGCAGGTCGAGGGCCTCCGAGAACTCGTCGGCGCTCTCGTAGAAGAGGCCGGCGTTGGAGCGAAGGCAGTGCTCGAGGAGCACGGGCGAGCGGGCATTGACCAGGGCGGGCGTCCCGGAGGCGAGCCCCTCGAGCAGCACGATCGACAGGCTCTCGTAGGGGCTGGGACAGAGAACGGCGCGCGCCCCCGAGAGCGCCGCCTGCTTCTCCGCCTCGGGCAGGAAGCCCAGGTAGCGTACCCCCGGCAGCCTGGGCTCCGCCATCGCCAGCCTCCCGACCAGGGCCAGGCCGGCCGCTCCCCCCACCCGGGCCCGGTAGTGCTGATAGTGGCGGAGCATCTCGTCGCACCCCTTGCCGGCATCGATGCGCCCGGCGTAGACGGCGTAGGGAGAGAGCAGGTCCCGGCGGATCTGGAACGACTCCAGGTCCAGCTCCGCACCCGGCGCCACCCCGAAGCCGGCCACGGCGTGCGGGCGGTCCCCCACCCCGAAGCGGCCCTCCACCAGCCGCGCCTCCGCCGGCGTCAGGAAGGCCAGGGCTCGCGCGGCGCCGAACAGCTCGTCGTAGATGCCGAACCGAAGCGGCGGCTCGTCGTGGGTGGTGGGAACCAGCACCGAGCGCTCTGGCGCCGCCAGCAGCCCCCAGTAGGTCGGGTAGTAGAGGTAGGTGAAGAAGAGGATCGCCTCGAACTCCCCCTGACGCCGGGCAAGCTCGGTCACCAGCCGCGGGACGTAGGGTCCCTGCTCCTCGAGGAACCGGTGCTCGTCGGCCCGGGTGTGGGGACGCTCGTACAGCGGCTCGGCGAAGGCGTTGAAGGCCTGAAGGTCCCGTTCCCGCTCGACCGGGAAGCGCTCGATCCGGACCCCGTTCTGCTCGTCCTGGCCCGGCGCCATCTCGTTACGCCAGGTCACGTAGTCGCGGGCGCAGGTGGTGAACACCGTCACCTGGCAGTCGGCGTCACGGACCATCCGCTCGGCCAGCTCCCGAGCCAGCGACTCCGAGCCTCCGGTGACGTCGGGACCGTACCGCTGGATCACGAAAGCGACCTGGGTGGGGGCCGTCACAGCGACTCCAGATACCCCGCGAGCGCCGCCTCCACGGTGGCGGGGGAGAAGGCCTCGAGCCTGTGCCTCTGTCCGACCAGGACCCTTTGGCGGAGCCCGGCATCGTGGGCCAGCAGGTAGGCGGTCTCGGCCACCTCGGCCAGCCGCAACTCTCCGAACTCCAGCCCGGCCCCCCCCAGCGTGTGACTCACCGCGGTTCCGCTCCGGGCCAGGATCGGGACGTCCATCAGCATCGCCTCGATCAGGGGGACACCGAAGCCCTCGTGGGCGCTCATCGAGACGAACACGTCCGCCGCCGCATAGCAGGCCAGCAGATCGGCGTGGTCGACGTGGCCGGTGAAGACCACCTCGAAGGGGGTGAAGCCCAGCTCGTAGAGCAGGGCCTGGAGGGCGTCGAAGTAGTGGCGCCGCTTGGGAAGCTTGCCCACCAGTAGCAGGCGCAGGTCGGCGGAGATGAACCGCTTCCAGTAGGCGGCCAGCCGGATCAGGTCCTGCTGCCGCTTGTTCGGGGCGATCCGCCCCACGAACAACACGTTGTCGCGGCCATCCTCGAGCTGGTGCCGGAGCACCGGGCTGGGCGGCTCACGATAGCGGGCGAAGTCGAGAAGGATCGGGAGCACGCCGGTACGTGGGAAACCGGCGGCCGCCAGCTCCTGCCGGTTGTACTCGCTGTCGGCGAGGGCGAGATCGACGCTGTCCTTCAGGCTGTGGAGCTGGGTGCGGCCCAGCTCGCAGATGCGCACCATCTCCGGATCGAAGCCGACGAAGAACTCCGGAGGGGTGATGTTGTGGTGGAGCAGGATCCGGCGACAGGACAGCCCGCAGAGCGCCTCGGTCAGGGGGGAGGGGAGGGCGTAGTGCAGGATCACCCTGTCGTCCGGCCCGCCGGCCCGCCAGTCCGAGAAACGGCGTCCGTCACCCACCAGGTCGTCATCCAGCTCCAGGGCGTACACGTCGGCCTGGTGCCCCCAGCGACGGAAGGCGTCGCGCATCAGGCGAGCGGAGTCGCCGATCGCATCGCCCCGGTGCAGGGCCGGCACCCATTGGTCGATCCTCACCTCACCGCCTCCCGGCCTGAGTCTCTCAGCCGCCCGACGCGTCCGTCTCGGCCAGCAGTCGCGAGAGCAGCGACTCGGTGCGCTCGGCGACCCGCGGCCAGGCGTACTCCCGCTCCACGTAGGCCCGCCCGCTCCCGCCCAGCCTCCCCCGCAGCTCGGCGTCACCCAGCAGCAAGCGCATGGCGGACGCGAACTCGGCGAAGTCCTCGTAGTAGAGGCCACCGCCGCTGCGTCGGCATTGTCCCTCCAGCACCTTGCACTGGCTGTTGGCCAGAAGCGCTCTGCCGACCGCCCAGCTTTCGAGAGCGATGATCGACAGGCTCTCGTAGGGGCTTGGCATCAGCAGCAGGTCGCAGGCGGCGAGCAGCGCGAACTTCTCGGCCTCGGTGACGAAGCCGAGCACCCGCAGCTTGGGATGCTCGGGGACCTCCAGGACCTGCTTGCCGGCCAGCACCAGTGGCGGCAGCTCTCGCCACTCCCGGGCCAGCCACTCGTAGTACCGGAGCAAGCGGTCGACCCCCTTGTTGCGGTCGATCCGTCCCACGTAGAGCAGGAAGCGCCCCGGAAGCTCGAACCGCGAGCGGACGTCCAGCGTCTGCCACCCTTCCGGGACGTTCACGCCGCTCCCGACCACCACGCTGGGAACCGACTGGTTGCCGCTCCGGCTCTGCACCAACGCCTGCTCCTCGGGAGTCAGGTAGATGATCCCGCGCGGGGAGCGGAACAGCTCGTGGAAGACCGAGAGCTGGATGGCCGGGTCGTCCTCGGCGGTGGGCACCAGCACGGCACGGTCGGCGACCCGAGGCAGACCGAAGAAGGTCTGGTAGTAGCGGTAGCAGTAGAACAGGAACAGGTCCACGTCGGGGAGCCGGGACAACGACTTGACCAGCCCCGGGCAGCGGGGGCCGTTCTCCTCCACCCAGGCCCGCTCCGCTCCGCGCGAGCGCTCCTCCCCGAACACCAGCTCCGAGAGGAGCGCGAACTTGTGCTCCGAACGGGGACCCGCCACGGCATGGCGGGTGACCTTGATGCCGGAGACCAGGCTCTCGCCGGGCGGGTAGTGGTTGCGCCACTCGATGTAGTCCAGGGCGCAGGTGGTGACCACCTGCACCTGGTGCCGCTCGGCCAGCCGCTCGGCCAGCCAGCGACAGTGCATCTCGGCCCCGCCCGCCACCTCGGGGCCGTAGCGCTGGATGACGAAGCAGAGCCTCATCCTCGTGCCCGCTCGGCCTCGAGGCGCTCGCAGCGGTCGCGCAGCTCGGCCACCTCGATCTGGAGCCGGATCACGTCCCGCACGGTGTCGGCCAGGAAGTAGTGGACGTAGAGGTTGATCTGCGCCTGCCGGTTGAGGAGGTGGTCGGTGTAGAGCCGCACGAACGGCCGCACCACGTGCTTGGCCAGCAGGATCAGCCATGACAGGGGCGGCCGGCGCCGGGTGCGCACCAGGTAGTCGACGGCGAGGTTCCAGTCGTGGCTGGGGTGAAGGAGCGCCTCCAGCAGGTCCGGGTCGATCTTGCCGCGCTCGCCGTAGGAGCGGAACCGTTGACGCTCCAGCCGCTCGCTCTCCTCGAAGGTGATCAGCCCACGGCGACGTCGCTCCGCGATCTGGTCCCGGAGCTTCTGCATGATGGCGGCCACGTCGACGAACGGCCCCTCAGCCGGCTCCTGCATCATCCCCTCCCCGGGGCTCGCTCGGCGTCCCCTCCAGCACCGGCCCCAGCCGCTCCAGGAGCAGCCGCTGGTAGTCGATGCCCCGCAGCTCCCGCATGGCGCGCGCCTGGCTGTCCAGCACCGCCGCTCGCAGCCGCCCTTCGTGCACCACCAGGTGGAGCAGCTCGGCCACCCACTCCGGCCGCTTGTCCGACAGCAGCAGGCCGCCTCCCCGCAGCGTCTCCGGCACCGCGCCGGTGGCGAAGGCCAGGACCGGCACCCCCAGGCTCATCGCCTCCACCAGCGGCACGCAGTAGCCTTCGTGCTCCGACAGGCACAAGAAGGCGTCGGCCACCCCGTAGTATCCGGGGAGCTCGTCGTCGTCGACGTGGCCGGAGAAGACCACCTCGTCCAGCCGCAGCACCCGGACCATCTCCTGGAGCCGGTCGAAGTAGCGCTCGTGGCCGCGATGGTCGCCCACCAGCAGCAGGCGGGATCGTGGCTCCAAGTAGCGCTGATAGACGGCGAAGACGCGGATCAGGTCGTCGATCTTCTTGTTCGGGATGATCCTGCCCACGAACAGGATGTTGGTGCGGCCGTCGGCAAACAAGCGGCGCACGACGGGCGGGGGCCGGCGTCTCAGACCATCGATGTCGTGGACGATCGGGAGTACCCCGGTGCGGCGGTAGCCGGCCCGCTCGAGGTCGAGGCGGTTGAACTCGCTGTCGCCGAGCGCCAGGGTGGTGCGGTCGGCGAAGGCCGCAAGCTCGCGCCGGCCGTGGTAGCAGAGGCCGGCCAGGTGCGGGTGGAAGCCCACGAACCACTGGGCGGGCGTGATGTTATGGTAGATGAGGGCCAGGCGGTCGGCGGCCTGGTGGATCAGCCGCCCGGCGGCGCTGCCGATCGAGAAGTGGAACAGACAGACCGTCTCCGGCGACGAGACCTCCGGGTACTGCCACAGCGGACGCACCAGGTGGGCCATCCGCGGGTGGACGTTCTCGGCAAAGATGTCCGAGGCGTAGCCGGCTCGTTTCAGGTGACGCTGGATCGCCAGGGCCTCGTTGCCGATGGCATCGCCGTACGACAACGTGGCCAGGAGCTGATGGACCGGTCGGCTCACGCCGGGACCTCCTGCTCCGGGGCCGGCTCCCGACCGATCCGGTCGAGCAGCTCGAGGTACTTCCCTTCGATCACGTCCCAGGAGTAGTGGGTCTCGAAGTAGTCGCGCCCGTTCCGACCCAACCGCTCCCGAAGCGCCGGGTCCTTCTCGATCAGACCAAGGGCCTCGCGGAACTCGTCGTAGCTGGTGTAGTAGAGGCCGGCGTTGGAGCGGCGACACTGCCCGCGCAGCACCTCGCAGTAGGCGTTGGCCAGCACCGGCTTCCCGGCCCACCATGCCTCCAAGGTGACCATCGACAGGCTTTCGTAGCGAGACGGCATCAGCAGCAGCTCGGCGGCGGCCAGGGCGTCCCACTTCTCGGCATCCGGCAGGAACCCGAGGGGCACCACCGCGGGGTCCGCCGGCACCGGCAGCACGGCGTGCCCGACCAGCAGGAGCCGCAGGTTCGATCCGGTGGCCTCGCGGTAGCGCAGAAAATGGTCGAACATCTCCCGGCAACCCTTGTTGAGGTCGAGGCGTCCCAGGTAGAGGGCGAAGCGGCCCTCCAGCCCGTGGCGCCGCCGAAAACCTTGCGGGTCCATCCGCTCCGGTAGCTCGGACCCCACCCCCACCACGACTCCGGCCACCGCCTGGTTGGCGGCGGCAGCGTGAATCATCTGGCGCTCTTCGATGCTGTTGTAGACGATCGCCCGGGGCAGACGGAACAGCGGCGGGAAGATGCCGAGCCGATAGACCCCGTCGTCCTCGGCGGTCGGCACCAGCACCGCCCGATCGGCCACGGCGTGCAGCGCGTGGTAGGTGGTGTAGTAGCGATACGAGAACAGGATGAAGTGGTGGTAGCGCTCCCGGTGCTCCTCGGCGAAGCGGATGAGGCCGGGAGCGTAGGGCCCCTCCTCGTCCAGCCACGAGAGCTCGTCGCTACGGTCGTGGTCGGGTGCTTGCACCCGGGCGCTCCAGTCGCGGAAGCGGAAAGGGTCGCGCTGCCGCTCGACCCGGAACCGGCGCACCGTCACGCCGTTCACCTCCGAGACCCCCTCGGGGTAGTGGTTGTCCCAGTGGACGTAGTCGCGGGCGCAGGTCGTCAGCACCTCGACCTCCGCGTACCGCGCCAGGTGCTCGGCGATCAGCCGGCAGTGGTACTCGGCGCCGCCGGCGATCTCGAGGCCGTAGCGCTGGACCACGAAAGCCAGCCTCAATCGGACCCGCCCGGCGAGCCTCCCCGGTCGGTGTCGGGCGGCTCGACGTCGCTGCGGTAGACGACCATGTCCTCGAGGGTCTTCTCCCGTCGCGAGAGCTGCTCGATTCGCCCCTGGAGCTGAAGGATCCGGTTCTTGTGCTCCTGCAGCTCGAGCTGGTGCCGGGTGGCCTCGACCGCCAGGTTGTGCAGGATGGGAAGGATCGGACGGATCCGCCGGTAGATGTCGTGGTTGATCCGCGTCTGGTGGGCGATCGACCAGATCATCGGGCCCGGGTTCCAGAACAGCTTCTGGATCGGTCGCAGCAGGCGGCGGACCCGCTCCAGAAGGCGGCTCTTGCTGCTTTCGTAGATGGTCTCGGCGGAGAAGCGGAGGTCCCAGTCGGCGGTCTGGCTCTCGGCCAGCAGCTCGGGCAGCAGCTTGCTCTCGAACTCGTGCGCCTGCAGCACCGTGTTGAGCCGGTGCTCGGCGATCTCGCGGATCTCCTCTTCGGTGTAGAGCCCCCGCTTCTTCTCTTCGATGCGCTTTCGGATCGAAGACATGATCTCCTGGACGTCGACATCCTCGGACTTGATCTCGAAGCTCATCCACCCTCCAGTAGGGGCGCCCGGCGCCGCCGCCGGACCATCGCCACCCGGCTAGAGCCCGATGGGCATCGGGGCGCCCTTCGCCGTGTACACGATCGCCACCACCGCCAGCGCCCAGAGGGCGACATTCAGCAGCAGCGGCCGATCGGTGAGGAGGATCTCGGTGGGGCTGCCTCCCTGCTCCCGCCGGTGCACCAGGTAAAGATAGCGGAAGATCCCGTACAAGACGAAGGGGATGGTCCAGGACAGCCGGTCGGTCTGGTACTTGGCGATGGTGTCGGGGGCCATCGTGTAGAAGGCGTACGCGGTCACGCAGGAGGCGGTGACCACCGAGATCATCTGGTCGAGAAGGTAAGGGCTGTACTCCGACAGGGTGGCCCGGTGGCCAGCGGCGTGGGTCTCGGGCAGCGAGGTCAGCTCGTGGCGGCGCTTGGCCAGGGCCAGGAACAGGGCCAGCAGGATGGTGCACACCAGCAGCCAGTCGCTGACCTGGACACCGATCGCGACCCCGCCGCTGACTGCGCGCAGCACGAAGCCGAGGCTCATCGCGATCACGTCCAGGATCACCACCTGCTTGAGCAGCAGCGAGTAGAGGAGGTTGAGCGCCAGATAGGCCAGCGCGCACAGCAGGAACGCGCCCCCCAACCCGAGGGCCCCGACCAGGCAGAGCGCCCCGAGAGCGATCGCGGCCCAGACCGCCTGTGATGCGGGCAGGGCGCCGCTGGCGACCGGCCGGAGTCGCTTGATTGGGTGCAGCCGGTCCCGATCCGCATCCACGATGTCGTTGACCAGATAGACGACGCCCGAGAGGCCGCAGAACAGGACGAAGGCGGCGCTGGCGCGCAGCAGGGGACCGGTCTCGAACAGGTGCTTGGAGAGGGCCAGTGCTGCGAAGACCAGCAGGTTCTTGGTCCACTGGTTGGGACGCAACGCCTGCCAGAGGGGTCTTGCCCTCGTCATCAGAAGGACCTCTGCCGTGGTCGTGGAGCGGTCCGGCCGGAACTCACCCTCGGCAGCGCGCAAGGAGCGCTTCGGCTCGGCTTGACGGCCGACTCTGGGTGCCGCTCCCGGGTGCGGCACGGGCCTTGGTGAGCTAGCTGAAGCTCTGGACGCCTTCGTCCTCGGAGTCGTAGGTCTCGAAGACGGTCAGCAGCTTGGTGATCGAAAGCAGGTCCTGGATCTTCTTGGTGAGGTTGATCAGCTTCAGCTTGCCGCCCTTGCGGCTCACCGTGGTGTAGCAGCGGACGATCTCGCCCAGACCGGCGGAATCCACGTACGGCACGTCGGCCAAGTTCAGGAGCAGCTTCGTGGCGCCGCCGTCGACCAGCTTCGTCACGGCATCTCGCAGGGCATCATCACCTTCGCCGATGAGGATCTTCCCGTGAAGATCGAGGATGGTCACGTCACCGACCTGGCGCTCGACGATTTTCATGGCGGCCTTTCTCCGATGAGGCTAGTTTCCCGAACGGAAAGAGGAAGCTAACATAGCGCCTCCAGCACTGTCAACGCTGGCCTGGGAGCCCGCCCCGGGGGGCCAGCCAGGGGGCCGGAGTGGCCGGGGAGCCTCGGCCGCACCGCCGGGGTCGGCCACCTGTGATAGTGTGCCGATTCCAGGATGGATCGGCTCACCGAGCTCCAGGCGGCGGCGCGCGCTGCCGCACGGCACATCGTCCTGCCCGAGGGGACCGAGCCGCGCACGGTCCGCGCGGCCGCGGACGCGGCCCGGACCGGATTGGCCCGGGTCACGGTGCTAGGTGACCCGGACGAGGTCGCGCGGGCCGCCCGGGAGGCGGGCGCCGACCTCCGAGAGGTGGTCGTCTCCCAGGTCCCCGGCCACGGCCGCGAGCTGGACGCCGCCGTCAGGGCCTTCATGGAGCGCGCCGGGCCGCGTGGCGTCTCCACCGCCGAGGCCCGGGACCTGCTGCAGGATCCTCTGCTCTGGGGTGCGGTTCAGGTGTCCCGGGGGACCTTCGACGGGTTGGTGGCCGGCGCCCGCTGCACCACGGCCGAGACCCTCCGTGCCGCCCTGCGGGGGATCGGCACCCGGGATGGCGTGGGCCGCGTCTCCTCGTTCATGCTGATGCAGCTGCCGCGACCGGACCACGGCGAGTCCGGAACGCTCCTCTTCGCCGACTGCGGCGTCAACCCGGACCCGTCCGCGTCCGAGCTGGCCGAGATCGCCGTGCTGACGGCCGAGAGCGCCGGCCAGCTACTGGGCGTCACGCCGCGGGTGGCGCTGCTTTCCTTCTCGACCCGGGGCAGCGCGCGCCATCCGCGGGTCGACAAGGTCGCGGAGGCGACCCGGATCGTGCGCGCCCGCGCCCCGGAGCTGCTGGTCGACGGGGAGCTGCAGGCCGACGCCGCGCTGGTGCCCGAGGTCGGCCAGCGCAAGGCCCCGGGCAGCAGCGTGGCCGGGCGGGCCAACGTGCTCGTGTTCCCCGACCTCGACGCCGGGAACATCAGCTACAAGCTGGTGGAGCGGCTGGCGGGGGCGCGCGCCGTGGGCCCGATCCTCCAGGGGCTGGGCCGGCCCGCCAACGACCTCTCGCGGGGCTGCTCGGTCGACGATATCGTCGACCTGATCGCCATCACCGCCCTCCAGGCCGCGGCGGAGCGCCGATAGCCGCCGAGGAGACAAGAAAAGGGAGTCGCGCACGCCCGCGACTCCCCTCTCGGACCGTCAGGCCGTGTCGCGGCGGGCCTTCTTGCGGTTACGCTTGCGCGCCAGCGCCTGCTTTGCGCGACGCTTGTCCCCAGGCTTCAGATAGAAGCTGTGCTTCTTGATGTCCTTGATGATGTCTTCCTGCTGGACCTTGCGCTTGAAGCGGCGAAGGGCGTTTTCGATCGACTCACCCTCCTGGACCTTGATCTCGGCCAAGAGCGAAACACCTCCTATCTTTCCTGAGATTCCGGCAGACCGTCGACGACACGCCATCCTCGAACCGGGACGGGCTGGCGTGCGGCTTCCCCGGGGAGCCCAGCGCCGATCGTAAGGGGCGGGCCGGGTGGTGTCAAGCAACCAGCGAGGAATCAGTAGCATACGGCTCGAGGCCGGTGGAGACGGAGGGCCTCATGTGTCATGATTCGCCCCGCAGGAGGGCCAGGTGAGTCCCC
Organism: uncultured Acidobacteriota bacterium; assembly: GCA_964574335.1. Classification (GTDB taxonomy): domain Bacteria; phylum Acidobacteriota; class Vicinamibacteria; order Fen-336; family Fen-336; genus CAZNNH01. Next base: position 19,676 of record CAZNNH010000102.1, read on the forward strand.
AAGGAGACGTCTCAACTCATTCTCCTGGAACACTTTACGTGGTCGCGACCCCGATCGGCCACAGCCAGGACCTAACGCTGCGGGCCCTGCGCGTGCTGCGCGAGGTGAGCCTGCTGGCCTGCGAGGACACCCGGCACACCGCACGCCTCCTGGCCAAGCACGGAATCGCCACCCCCCGGACCTCGTTCTTCGAGCACAACGAACGATGGAAGGGGGATCGGATCCTGGAGGTGCTCCGCCAGGGGCGCGACGTGGCCCTCGTGAGCGACGCGGGCACCCCCGGCATCTCGGACCCGGGCTACCGGCTGGTCCGGGACGCGCGCCAGGAGGGTCTGCCGGTGATTCCGGTACCGGGGCCCAATGCGGCCATCGCCGCCCTCTCGGTTTCGGGCCTGCCGACCGACCGGTTCCTGTTCGTGGGCTTCCTCCCCCCACGGGGCTCAGCCCGCCGGGCCGCGATCCAGGAGCTGTCCGGCGTGCGCGAGACGCTGGTGATCTACGAGTCCCCGCTGCGTACCCTCGACCTGATCGACGGCCTGATCGACGCCTTCGGCGACCGGCTTGGCTTCCTGTGCCGGGAGGCCACCAAGCTCCACGAGGAGTACCTGAGGGGCCCCCTGTCCGAGCTCCGCTCCGCCCTCGCCACCCGTACAGCGGTCAAAGGAGAGGTGGTCCTGGTCGTGGAGGGAGCCCCGAAGGCGGCGCCGAAGGAGGTGGCCTCGGACGGCGACCCGTCGCTCGAGACCCTCTATGCCCGGCTGAAGGGCGAGGGTCGGACCCGCCGCGAGGCGGTCAAGGCGGTGGCCAAGGCGGTCGGCCGGCCGGCGCGCGAGGTCTACGCCCGGATCCTGGAGCTGGAGACGCAAGCGGACGCGCCGGAATCATGACCGACCGGCACCCGCCGCCGAGTCGGGCAAGCGGGCCTGCAGCCTCGGGCGAAGGGACGAGGGTAGGATGGCGTCGTGGCCCACTACGGCGATGCCCGGCAACGACCGCTGAACGACGCCCGAATCGCCGCCTCTGGGGACTACGTCCTCTACTGGATGCAGATCTACCGCCGGCTCGAGCGCAACCACGCGCTCCTCCACGCCCTCAGAAGCGCCGAGGAGCTCGGCAAGCCTCTGGTCGTGTACGAGGGGCTGAGGCTAGACTACCCCTGGGCCAGCCGGCGGCTCCACCGCTTCGTGCTCGAGGGCATGTGGGCCAACAGGACCCGTGCCGGAGAGCTGGGCCTCAACTACTGGCCGTTCGTGGAGACCGAGAGGGGACTGGGGCGAGGGCTGCTCCGCCGGCTCGCCGAGCGGGCGTGCCTGGTGGTCACCGACGACTTCCCGTGCTTCATCGTCCCGGCGCAGAGCCAGGCGCTGGCCCGCAAGGTCACGGTCCCGGTGGTCGCGGTGGACTCGAGCTCGGTGGTTCCGCTCTCGCTGCTCGGGCCGGTGGTGTCGGCGGCGGCGCACCTCCGGCCACGAATCCACAAGGCCTTCGCCGAGGCGTGGCCCCACCGTGCGCCATCCAGGCTGCGCCTCGCGCCGCGGGTGGCCCGGCGCGTCTCGCCGCCGTTCGAGGCCTGGCAGGCACGGGACGTGGCCGCCTTCGTGGACTCGCTCCCGCTCGACGCCACCGTGCCCCCGGTGCCGCAAGCGCCGGGTGGAACGCCGGCGGCACGAGCCCGCCTGCGCGACTTCGTGAAGCACAGGCTGAGCGGCTACGCAGAGCGGCGATCGGAGCCGCGCCCGCCCGACGAGGGGCACGGAAGCGGCCTCTCGCCCTACCTTCACTTCGGCCACATCTCGATCGAGGAGGTGGTGGAGAAGGTGCTGGCCACCACCGGCCGATGGACGCCGGATCGGCTGCGCCTCGACTGTCGGGGGAGGCGCGAGGGCTTCTTCTGCGACGATCCCGACGTGGGCTCCTTCCTCGACCAGGCCCTCATCTGGCGGGACGTGGGCTTCCAGTGGCACCGGCACCGTCGCGCCGACGCGGCGGCGCTGGAGAGCGCGCTGCCGGCCTGGGCCCTTCAGACGCTCGGGGCGCTCGCCGCGGACCCCCGGCCATTCCTGTACTCGACCGACCGGCTCGAGGCCG
>CAZNNH010000103.1:0-21592 GCA_964574335.1 uncultured Acidobacteriota bacterium
ACCCGGCCCAGGTCGTTGCGGCCGAGGTCGACCAGCATCACGTGCTCGGCCCGCTCCTTCTCGTCGGCCAGCAGGTCCTGGCCGAGGCGCTCGTCCTCTTCGGCCGTCTGGCCCCGCGGACGGGTGCCGGCGATGGGGCGGGTCTCGACCCGTCCCGCCTCGACCCGCACCAGCATCTCGGGGGAGGCCCCGGCCACCGCCGAGTCGCCATCCTTGAGGAAGTACATGTAGGGCGACGGGTTCACCATCCGGAGCGCGCGGTAGACGGTGAACGGGTCGGTGGGGCTGGGGACGATCCCCTGCCGCGACAGCACCACCTGGAAGGCGTCGCCGGCGGCGATGTACTCCTTGGCGCGACGCACCGCCTGCTGGTAGGCCTGGCCGTCCCCAAGCACCTCGGGGCCGGCGGCGTCCGATGCGGGGGACGGGGCCCGGCCGGCCTGGGGTGGGGGGCCGGACTGGAGGTCCCGCTCGAGGGCACAGAGGCGCTCCTGCGCGGTCTGATAGGCAGCGCGTTGCCCTGGGGGGACGTTGGCGATCAGCACGATCCTCTGGGTCACGTGGTCGAAGGCCACCAGCGACTCGTAGAACGAGAAAGAGGCGAGCTGGCCCGAGGCGGTTCCGTGCCGATCGGGGAGCCGTTCGAACAGACGGGCGGCATCGTAGGTCAGGAAGCCCACCGCCCCGCCCGTGAAGCGGGGCAGGCCCGGGATCTCCACCGCGCCCTGGCCGAGCTTCTGGCGCAGGGCCGTCGCCAGATCGGAGCCGAGGGGGCGGGGCCCCGACGGCTCCAGGGCGCGCACCGACCCCCCCCGCACCTCGATCGTGCTGGCGGGGTCGCGACCCAGGAACGAGTAGCGGGCCAGGCGCTCTCCGCCCACCACGCTCTCCAGCAGGAACGCGCGCGCGGAGCGGTCGGCGATGGCGAGGAAGGCCGAGACCGGCGTCAGCAGGTCGCCCGGTATCTCCCGGAAGACCGGGACCGTCTCCCCCTGCTCCGAGAGCCGGTCGTAAGTCTCGTAGCTGAGTGACCTCATGACGTTCTTCTGCGGGCCCGCAGCACGTCGAGCGCCGCCTCCAGCCGGACCCCTCGCTGCCGCAGCACCACCAAGAGGTGGAAGAGGAGGTCCGCCGTCTCCTCCGCCAGCCGCTCCTCGCTCTCGGACCGGGCCGCCTCGAGCAGCTCGGCCGCCTCCTCGGAGAGCTTGGCCAGGCCGCCCTCCAGGCCCTGGGTGAGCAGGCCGGCGGTGTAGGAACCCTTCGGACGTTGCTGGTCTCGCTCGGCGATCACCCGCTCCAGCTCCGCCAGGACACCGGCAGCGGTGGCCGAGGCCTCGCCGAAGCAGGTGCGCTCGTTGGTGTGGCAGGTGGGACCCGCCGGGTCCACCACCGCCACCAGGGTGTCGCGATCGCAGTCGACGAGCAGCTGGCGGACCCTCAGCACGTTCCCCGAGGTCTCGCCCTTCTGCCAGAGCTTCTGGCGGCTGCGGCTCCAGAAGTGGGCCAGACCGGTCTCGACGGTGCGCTCTATGGCCAGGGCGTTGGCGTATCCCAGCATCAGCACGTCGCCGCTCACATGCTCCTGGATCACCATCGGGACCAGCCCGGCGGCGTCGAAGCGGAGCCCCTGCGGCACCTGCAGCGTCACTGGCGCACCTCGATGCCGGCCTCGGCGAGCTGTGCCTTGGCCTCCGGGATCAGGATCTCCCCGTAGTGGAAGATCGAGGCGGCGAGCGCCGCACCGGCCGTGGTCTCCCGGAAGACCTCGACCATGTGCTCGACAGAGCCGCAGCCTCCAGAGGCGATGACCGGGACCGTGACCGCCCGGGTCACCGCCCGGGTCAGGGGGAGGTCGAAGCCGTCCTTGGTGCCGTCGCGGTCCATGCTGGTGAGCAGGATCTCGCCGGCGCCGCGCTCGACGCCTTCCCGGGCCCAGGCCACCGCGTCCCTGCCGGTGGGGTTCCGGCCGCCGTGCACGACCACCTCGAAGCCGGAATCGCCTCGGGCGCGGGCGTCGATGGCCAGCACCGTGGCCTGGGCGCCGAAACGTCGGGCCAGCTCGGTCACCAGCTCCGGGCTCTCCACGGCGGCGGTGTTCACCGCCACCTTATCGGCCCCGGCCCGCAGCAGGGCAACGGCATCCTCGACCGAGCGCACCCCGCCCCCCACCGTGAAGGGCAGGTAGACGGTGTCGGCCACCCGCCGCACCATCTCCAGGACGATGGGCCGGGCGTCGGACGAGGCGGTGATGTCGAGGAAGACCAGCTCGTCGGCACCGGCGGCGTCGTAGCGCGCGGCGCACTCCACCGGGTCGCCGGCGTCGCGGATCGAGACGAAGCGCACCCCCTTCACCACCCGCCCGCGGTCGACGTCGAGGCACGGGATCAGCCGCTTGGCCAGCATCAGCTTCTTGCCTCTCCCCCGTCGCCGCGAAGCACCTGGATCGCCTCGTAGAGCGTGAAGCGCCCCTCGTAGAGGGCCTTGCCCACCACCACCTCGTCGACGCCGGGGGCCTCGAGCTCCACCAGCCGGCGCAGGTCGTCGAGGGTGGAGATGCCACCGGCCACGGTGATGCGCAGCTCCGGCACCGAGGCCAGCTCCTGGATCGCCGGAAGGTTGGGCCCGCGCAGGGTCCCGTCGCGCACCACGTCGGTGTGCTGGATCCGTCGTACCCCCCACTCCCGCACCTGGGAGACCAGGTCCATCACGTCGACGGTGCTGATCTCCTGCCAGCCCGCCACCGCCACCTTGCCGTCGCGGGCGTCGATGGCGACGGCCACCGCCTCGGGCCACCGCTTGAGCGCCTCCTGCACCACGCCCGGCCGCGCCACCGCGGCGGTGCCGAAGATCAGGCGCTCCGCTCCTCGCTCCCGGTAGCGAATGGCATGCTCCAGCACCCGCAGGCCGCCCCCCACCTCGACCGGGATCCCCACCGCGTCGATCACCGCCCCCACCACGTCGGGCTGGGGCCGCCCCTCGATGGCGGCGTCGAGGTCCACCACGTGGAGGCGCTGCGCACCCTCCGCCTCCCAGCGGCGCGCCACCTCCTGCGGGTCGCTCCCGTAGACGGTCTCGTTCCGCAGCTCGCCCTGGACCAGACGCACCACGTTGCCGTGGCGCAGGTCGATCGCCGGTACCGCGATCATGCTCGGCCCTCCTCTCGGCCCGCCGCCGCCTTCTGCTCGACCAGCCGGACGAAGTTGCGCAGCAGCGCAAGCCCCACCCCCTGGCTCTTCTCGGGGTGGAACTGCATCCCCAGCACGTTGTCCCGGGCCACGATGGCCGGGAAGTCGATGCCGTAGTCGGTATCCGCCAGCACCAGCTCCTCCGGGGCGTCGCAGTAGTAGGAGTGGACGAAGTAGACGTGGGCCCCCTCGGCGATCCCGTCCAGCAGCGGGTGCTGGCGGCGGTGCCGCAGCCGGTTCCACCCCATGTGCGGCACCGGCAGCGGGGGGGCCGGTGCCTCGTCCTCGGCGAAGAAGCGCCGCACCCGCCCGGGGAGCAGGCGAAGACCCTGGTGGCGGCCGTGCTCCTCGCTCTCCTCGAACAGCACCTGCATGCCGATGCAGATCCCGAGCAAGGGCGTGCCGGCGGCGGCCCGGCGGACCAGCAGGTCGGCCAGCCCGCGCCTTTGGATCTCGTCCATGGTGGCGCCAAAGGCGCCGTCGCCGGGCAGCACCAGCGCGTCGGCGGTGGCCAGCGCCTCCGGGTCTCCGGTGAGCACGCTGGAGGCGCCCACGAACCGGAAGCCCTTGGTGACGCTCCCCAGGTTGCCGATCCCGTAGTCGACGATGGCGATCACAGCTTCCCCTTGGTGCTCGGCACGGAGGTGACCCGGGGGTCGCGCGCCACCGCCATCGACAGCGCCCGGCCCAGCGCCTTGAAGGTCGCCTCGGCGATGTGGTGCGAGTTGCGGCCGCGGACAAGGTCGAGGTGTAGCGTGAGCCGGGCGTGGTCGCTGAGTGCCCGGAAGAAGTCCTCCAGCAGCTCGGTGGGCAGGGTGCCGATCTGCTTGGCACGGATGGTCACGTCGTAGTGGAGGAAAGGGCGTCCCGAGAGGTCCACCACGGCGCGCGCCAGCGCCTCGTCGAGGGGGACGTAGGCGTGGCCGAAACGGACGATCCCCTGCTTGGAGCCGAGCGCCTGACGGATCGCCTGGCCCAGGACGATCCCCACGTCCTCGACGGTGTGGTGGGCGTCCACGTGCAGGTCGCCCCGACAGCGCAGGGTCAGGTCGAAGCGGGCGTGGGTAGCCAGCGAGGTCAGCATGTGGTCGAGGAAGCCGATGCCGGTGGCGATGCGGCAGCGCGCCCTTCCTTCCAGGGCCAGCTCGGCGTGGATCTCGGTCTCTCGGGTCTTGCGGAGAGTCTTCGCCTTGCGCGAGGGTCTCATGCCCCCTCCGTGACTTCCGGTCCGGTCTCGAGGATCTCCCGGAGCGCCGAGACCAGGGCCTGATTCTCCTCCTCGGCTCCGACGCTGATCCGCAGGCAGCGCTCGAGCCGCGGGTAGCCGGTGACGTCGCGGACCAGGATGTCCCGCTCCCGCAGCGCCTGGAAGACGGCGGCCGGATCCGCCGAGAGCAGCTCGACCAGAAAGAAGTTGGCGCGGGAGGCGTGGACACGCAGGCCCGGCAGCGCGCCGAGCTCCGCGATCAGCCGCTCGCGCTCGACCACCAGCTTCTGCACGCTGGCCTCGAGGATCTGGGCCTCCTCGAGCGCCGCCATCGCGCAGAGCTCCGAGAAGAGGTTGAGGCTGTAGGGGAGGCGTGCCTTGCTCACCTCGGTGACCAGGAGAGGGTCCGCCATCAGGTATCCGACCCGCAGCCCGGCCAGCGCCCGGGCCTTCGAGAAGGTGCGCAGGACCACCAGGTTGGGGAAGGTCTCGAGCTGTGGCTGGACGGTCTCGCCGGCGAACTCGTGGTAGGCCTCGTCCACCACCACCAGCCCGTCGCCCTGCTGGCAGAGGCGCCGCACGTCGTCGGTCGCCAGCACCCCACCGGTGGGGTTGTTGGGGGAGCAGACGATCGTCACCGGCGCGCGGAGGCGCTCGCGTGCCGCCACCAGGGCCTCGACGTCGTACTGCAGATCCGCATCCAGCGGCACCCGTACCGGTTCCCCGCCCAGGATCGTGGTCAGCATCGCGTAGAGGCTGAACGTGGGCTCGGGGATCACCACCGGAGTGCCGGGGCCCACGGTGACCCGCAGCAGCGCCTCGATCAGCTCGTTCGAGCCGTTGCCGGCCAGGATCCCGTCGCGCCGCCACCCGGTGTGGGCCGAGAGGGCGGTGGCGAGGTCGGTGGCGGCGATGCTCGGGTAGCGCGACCAGGGCCGCCGCATCGCCCGCTCCACCACCCGGCGCTTGATCGGGGCCGGGATGTCGTACGGGTTCTCGTTCTGGTTGACCTTGATCTTCGCTTCTTGGCCGACGAGCTGATAGGCCTTGAGCGACCGCACCGCCGGCTTGATGTGCCGCAGCGGATCCATCACCGCTCCTCCAACCGGGTCAGCACGCTCTGGGCGTGGCCGGGGAAGCCCTCGGCCAGCGCCAGCGAGACCACGCTGGGGCTCGCCTGCAAGAGGTCGGCGTGGCTCAACTGGACCAGGCTGCTGCGGCGCTGGAAGTCCCGCACCGACAGCGGCGAGGCCCGTCGTGCGGTGCCCCCGGTCGGCAGCACGTGGTTGGGCCCGATGCCGTAGTCGCCCACGGCCACCGGCGTGTGATGGCCGACGAAGACCGCCCCCGCCAGCAGCCGACGCGCCCAGGTGGCCGCCGCCCGCGTCTGGACCTCGGCGTGCTCGGGGGCGAGGGCGTTGACGGCGGCCACACCTTGCTCGAGGTCGCGCACCCGCAGAAGCGCCCCCTGGCGGCGCAGGGCCCGGCGCGTCGCGGCCGGGTTGGCCATCGAGGGGATCCCCTCCGCCAGCAGCCGGAAGACCTCGTCGATCAGGGCCTCGCTCGGCGTCACCAGGACCACCCGCTCCTCGCCGCTGCCGTGCTCGGCCTGGGCCAGCAGGTCGACGGCCACGAAGCCCGGATCGGCGGTGTCGTCGGCCAGCACCACCACCTCGCTCGGCCCGGCCTCGTTGTCGATCTCCACCGTCCCGCGCACCTGCCGCTTGGCCTCGGCCACGTAGGCGTTGCCCGGCCCCACGATCTTGGCCACCGCCGGCACCCGCTTGGTCCCGTAGGCGAGGGCGGCGATCGCCTGTGCCCCGCCCAGGCCGAGCACGTGCTCCTCGACGCCGGCCAGGACCAGGGCCGCCGCCACCGCCGGGTTCTTCTCGAGGGTGCGGGGAGGGGTGGCCACCACGATCCGCGGCACCCCCGCCACCCGGGCCGGGATCACGTTCATCAGCACCGACGAGGGGTAGGCGCCGGCGCCGCCCGGCACGTACACGCCCACCGAGTCGAGGGGGTGAACCCGCTCCTCCAGGACGCCGCCGTGGCGCAGCCGGATCCGGAACCCGCGATCGAGCTGCCGGCGGTGGAAGGCCTCGATCTGCCCGGCAACCGTCGCCAGGGCGTCACGGAGCTCGGGCGCCGCCTTCCGCGCGGCGGCCCGGATCCTCGCCGGCGGGACCCGCAGCGTCGCCGGGGTGAGCGCCACGCGGTCGAAGCGTCGGGTCAGCTCCACGAGGGCCGACTCGCCGGAGCGCCGCACGTCGCGCAGCACCCCCGCCACCGCCCGCTCGATCGCGGGGCGTCGCCCACCGTGCCGCGCCAGCCCGTCCAGATAGAGGCGCCACTCGGCGGTTCCGTACCGCAGCCGGGCGATCACGTCCCTCCCCTTCATGCGCCGACCTCCTCGAGCCAGCCCGCCATGGCCTCGTCCATCACCCGAACCGGCGCCTCGTTACCGGTCCAGGCCTCGAACCGCGCGGCGGCCCCGGCCACCAGCATCTCGGTCCCCTGCACCACGGTGCAGCCGGCTTCGATCGCCTCCCGCAGCAGCCGGGTGAGCGGAGGGTCGTAGACCATGTCGAACACGACGCTCTCGGCCCGGTGCCTCTCCGCCGGAACCAGCGTCTTCTCGGTGTGCGGCGCGGACCCCACCGGGGTGGCGTTGATCAGGACGTCCCAGCCCAACGAGCCGATCGTGGCCAGGTCGGCGGCCTGGCTGCCCACCGAGGCGGCGATCAGCTCCGCCTGGCCCACGTCGCGCGCGGCCACCGTCACCCGGGCTCCCTTGCGCAGAAGCGCGAGCGCCGCCGCCCGGGCCGCGCCGCCGCCCCCCAGGATCACCACCTCTCGGCCCTTCAGCTCGCACCGTCCCCGCAGCGGCACGGTGATCCCCAGGCCGTCGGTGGTGGAGCCGCGGAGCTGGCCGTCGTGGACCAGCACGGTGTCGACGCTCCCGCACAGGGCGGCGTTCTCCTCGACCTCGTGGAGGTGCGGCAGGATCTCTGTCTTGTAAGGACCGGTGACGTTGAAGCCGCTGAGCTCCAGGGCGGGGATGGACTCGATGAAGGGGGAGAGCGCCTCGGCCTGGAGCGGGACGTGGACGGCGTCGAGACCGCGGGCGGCGAAGGCGGCGTTGTAGAGACGCGGCGAGACGCTGGCGGTCACCTGCGAGCCCAGGATCCCGTACACCCGGGTGGCCGGGGAGAGGTCCCGGACGCGATACTGATCGGCCATCTCGGCCGCCGGGAGCTGGCCAGCCGCCGCCTCCTGGCCGGATGCCGGCGCGGCGAAGGTGAACGGCGCGCCGTAGCGGCCGGCCAGGATCCGGCTGGCGATCCCCAGCGGCCCCATGGCCAGGGCCAGAAGGGGCGCTCCACCTCCCTGGGCCGCGCGTCGGGCGCAGGCCAAGAGGCGCCCCACGTCGGCGACCGAGCCGGGGGTGACGGCCAGCTTGACCACGTCCGCCCCCTTCTCGCAGGCCTGCGCGTAGAGCCCGAAGAGGTCGGCCGGCGTCCCCTCGAGGTCGTGGTACGAGATCACCAGACCACGACCCGCCTTCTCCATCATCACCTCGACGAGGCCGCTCCGGAGCTCGACGTCCACGTAGTCATAGCCGCGCTTGGTGGCCTCGAGCAGGCGCTGCCGCCGAGATGGGTCGGTGTCGGCACAGCCTCCGCCCTCGGAGGCCGCCCGACAGGTGAACAGGAGCGGACGGGTCTTGGCGCGCAGGATGGTGAGCAGGTCGAGGTCGCCGATCAGGTCCCCTCGTACCTCGAAGAGGTCGGCCACCCCGGCCAGGTCGGCCATCTGGTCGATGACCCCCGCGGTAGTCGGTCCGGCCAGAGTCACGCAGATCTTCGTCATCGCTCCCGATCGCTCTCGCGCCAGCGTCCTATCATCAAAAAAGGCCTCATCAGGATTCCCTGAAGAGGCCTTCTCGCCTTCACGATCTCCCCAGCAAACCCGTTCCGCTCCGGCGGCCGGGCCACCGGCCCGACCCTACCTATGAGGGCAGTGGCTGCGCCAACAGGGGCGCCAACGCCATTCGGGCTTCCGAGACCGTAACATCAGGTCGCCACTATAGGAAGCGGGCCGGTGGCTGTCAAGCCACCACCCGGTTCAGGAAGTCGCGCAGCTCGATCAGCAGCTCTTCGGCGCTGGCGTAGCGGTCGGCCGGGTCCTTTTCGAGCAGCCTCAGGACGATCCGCTCCAGCGCCACGGGGCAGCTCGGGCGGACCGCCGAAGGTGGGGTGGGGGGATCGGTGCAGTGCTTGCGCAAGGTGGCGAATGCCGTCTCCCCGACGAAGGGCTTGGTGCCGGTGAGGGTCTCGTAGTAGACGACGCCGAGCGAGTAGAGGTCGCTGCGCGCGTCGGCCTCGCCTCCCTCGGCCGTCTCCGGGGCCACGTACTCGGGGGTCCCCAGGAAGGCGCCGGTCAGCGTGATCCCGCCGAGGCGACGCGAGCGCGCGATCCCGTAGTCCATCACCTTCACGGCCCCTTCGTCCAGCACCATGATGTTGGACGGCTTTAGGTCGCGGTGCACCACGTCCTTCAGGTGGGCGTAGTCGAGGGCCTCCGCCACCTGGGCCACGATCTTGGTGGCCGAGCGTTCCGGCAGAGCGGGGTTGCGCTTGAGAAAAGCCTGCAGGGTCTCGCCCTCCACCAGCTCCATGGTGAAGTACGGGATGCCATCGACGTCACCACGCTCGAAGATGCGGATGATGTTCGGGTGATGCAGGGTGCGGCCGATCTCCGCCTCGCGGAGGAAACGCTGGACGAACTCGGCCTCCTCCAGGTACGAGTCGAGGGGCCGCTTGAGGGCGCACGGCTCGCCGCCGCGCTCGGCCTTGTACACGGTGGCCATGCCCCCCCGGCCCAGCAGCTCGATCAAGCGGTACTCGCCGAACCACTCGTCGGTGGGGCTTCGCGGGGCGGGCGGCCGGGCTCGGGTCTCGAACGGCCCGAGGTCCAGGTCCGGCGAGACGGGCGGGGTCGGGGTCCGACGTCCCCCTGGGGTGGCGGGCTGCGGCCGAGCAGGCGTCCTGATCAGCGCGGCGGTCGGGGCCTGGTCGTCGAAGGCGGGCGAAGGGCGGCGCCGTCGTCGCACCAGGGCCACCGCCACCGTGAGAGCGAGGGCGAGGAGGGCGGCGATCGCGGCCGGCACCCAGACAGAATGTCCCGACCCGTCCGGCTGCGGGAGCCTGACCACGAAGCGGTTCGCTCCCTCGGCCCCGACCGTGATCGACTGGACGACCTCCTCGTGGCCGTCGAGGGCGAGGCGGAGGCGGTGGTCGCCCGGCGCCACGTCGCGGCGCACCAGACGCCCCGACTCGGGATCGGTCCGTCCCAGGTACTCGTCGTCGAGATAAGTGGCGGCTCCGCCCGGCTCGGAGAGGACCTCCACGTCGGCGGCCGGAGCCGGGCTCGAAGAGGCGCCGCTCCGTGGCAGGGCCAGGAGCTGCCGGCTCTCCGTGGTGGAGAGGCCGGCCTCGACGTGGACCACGAAGCCCTGGTCGGCGGTCCCCTCCTTGCGCAGCGTGACGGCGTGATCGCCCGGCGGGAGCGACAGCGCGAGCGGGGTTCGCCCCCGTACCCGGCCGTCGATCTCCACCGCCGCGCCCCCGGGCTTGGACTCGATGCGGAGGGTGCCTGCTGACGCCGTCTCGGGGCTCGGCGTCGTCACGGCCGCCGGCGGCGATGGGCTCGGCGCCGGCGACGTCGTGGGCGTCGGCGCCGCTGCGGCGACGGGCGTGGGGGGCTCCAGCGGGGTCGGCGGGGGGAGGGCGGCGGCGGCCGCCAGCCGTCGCACCGCCGCCTCGATCGAGACTCGGACCCGGTCCCGCTCCTGTGCGGGAGCCACACCGAAGTGGTCGGAGCGTGCCAGGTCGGAGCGGGCGGCGTCGAGCTGGCCGGCGGCGAGGCGGGCCTCGGCCAGCTTGAGGTACGGGTGGTAGTGGTCGAGCCGGTTGGTGCCGTAGGTCAGCAGGCTCTCGCCGGGCTCGGCGCGGCGGCGGGTGGCTCGCTCGAGGTGCTCGATCGCCTCCGTCGCCCGCCCCTCTCGCAAAGCACGCAGGCCCCGCGCGTAGGAGTCGAACCATTGCTGAGCGACAGCCGTCGGCGGTAGCCCCAAGAAGAGCGCGGCGGCCACCGCACAGGCGAGACGTCCTTGTCTCATGGGTGTCTTTGCCGGAGAGGGACGGACGCTCGGTCATCTTTCACCGAGGCCGACACGACAATCTAGCCTCCGGCCGGAGACGCTGTCAACGTAACGCCGTCATGGGGGCTGAGGCTACTTGATCTCCTCGCCGCCCTTGACGCGCTCGTAGTAGTCCATCAGCGTCTTCTCGTTGTACCCCAGGCTCTTGGCCTTGCCCGCGTGCTTGACGAAGTTCTCGGAGTCCTTGAGGCCGAAGTAGGCCCAGGCCAGGTAGGCGTGGGTCTGGGCCACGTCGGGGGCCATTGGAAGGCTCTTGTCGAGGGCGGCGATGGCGTCCTGGTACTTCTTGGCGTTCACGTACGCCCCGCCGAGGTAGATCCAGGCCTCGGGGCGGTTGTACCCCGGCGACTCCACCACCCGGGTCAGCTCTTCGATCGCGCGGTCCGTCTGGCCGAGCTGGGAGAGGACCGCTCCGAGGCTGGTGCGGTACTCGGCGTTGGCTGGCTCCAGCTCGACCGCCGCCTGGTAGGCGGGGAGCGCCCCCTGGGCGTCGCCCTTGAGCGTGTGCAGGACGTGGCCCAGCTCGAACTGGGCCTCGGCCAGCTTGGGGTCCAGCTCGAGGGCCTTGTGAAGCTCGGCGATCGCCTCGTCGGTCTTCTTCTGGGCCAGGTAGGCCTTGCCCAGGCCGAAGTAGACCTCGGGCAGGTCGGGGTGCTGCTCGCGCAGCGCGTTCAGATCCTGGATGGCCACGCTGGCCTGGTTCTTGGTGATCCGCTCGAGCGCCTGGGCCACCGTCACCTGCTGCACCAGACGCTGGGCCTCTTGGTCGTCCTCCGCCAGCGCCGCCGCGGTGGCGGCATCGCCCATCGCCTGGTCGGGCCGGTTGAGGGCCATCTTGACCCGGGCCGACTCCTTGTAGGCGGCGATCGCACCGGGCGAGAGCTCCAGGACCTTGGCCAGGATCGGCTCGGCCTCGGCGGCACGCCCCATCTTTCGGAACAGGCGGGCCATCCCGATCTGGCTCATGGAGTCCTCGGGCGCTGCCGCGGACGCCTCGCGGTAGGCGGCCTCGGCCCCGGCCAGGTCTCCCGAGACCTCGAGGGCGTACCCGAGGGCCGCGGAGGCCGGCGCCCCGCCACCGGCCGCCACCGCCTTGCGGGCCAGCTCCTCCGCCGCCTCGCCCTCGCCCGCCTTCGCCTTCTGGCGCGCCATCGCCAGGTTGGGCCAGGCGCCTTCGGGATCGGCCTCCACCGCCGCCTGGGCGTTGGCCGCGGCCTCCGGCATGCCGCGCAGCTCCTCGGCCACGGAGAGCCGGCCAAGCGCCTCACCGCGGGCCGGGCCGCTGAGCTTCTCGGCCGCGCCCTTGAGGACCTCGATGGCGTTGTCGGTGTCGTGGTGGTCTTCCAGGATCCGACCGAGATGGAGCAGAGCTTCGGGTTGGGTCTCGGCCGCGCCCCGCAGGATCTCCCCGGCTTCGGCCAGGTCTCCGGCCGCCGCCTTGGCTTCCGCATCGGCCACGAGCTGTTCGAGGCTCACCGGCTGGTCTTCGCCGACCGCCGGTACGGCCAACAGCAGCGCCAGGATGAAGCCCCATCGTCTCATTGTGGTCCCCCTTGAAAATGAAGACGTCCCGCGAGCGGTCGCGGAATCCCGATCATCAATCTATATGAGGCGCAAACGGCGTCAAGCGTTTTCGGCTGCTCGTCTGACCAGCTTGCCTGGGGGCAGCCGTGGCCCGTGGCTCCTTTCTCGATTGACCGGCGCGACGTAAGACGCTATCTTACATAACGTGAGGACCCGGGTCTCGTCGAAGGGACAGATCGTGCTACCGGCCGAGATCCGACGACTGGATCGGGTCGAAGAGGGAGAGGAGTTCGAGATCGAGCGTCTCGACCGCGGGGAGTACCGCCTGGTCCGGCGGGCGTCGGCGAACGCGGGTCTCGTCGACTGGCTCCTATCCTGCCCCGAGAAGGGCTTCTTCGTGCCCGTTCCGTCGGAGTCGACCGATCGGCTGTGAGGTACCTGGTCGATGCCAACGTCCTCAGCGAGCCCACTCGGCCGGATCCCGACCCCGCCGTCGTCGGGTGGCTGCGGCGTCACGAGCGGGCGATCGCCGTGGATCCCGTGATCCTCGGTGAGATCCGGTTCGGCATCCTACTGCTCCCCCGGGGGAGGCGTCGCACGCGGCTCGAGGGCTGGTTCGACGAGGGCGTCCGCCGGCTCCGCTGCCTACCCTGGGAGGCCGAGTCCGGTCTGCGGTGGGCGGAGCTGTTGGCCCGGCTGCGGGAGTCCGGGCGAGCGATGCCGATCAAGGACAGCCTGATCGCGGCAACGGCACGGGTTCACCGGCTCACCGTGGTGACCCGCAACGTCGTCGGCTTCGAGAAGGCAGGCTGCGAGGTGGTGAACCCGTTCGAGGCGTGACGGGGCACCCAGGGCCGGTCTGGCTGCTTCTGGTAAGTTATTGAAAAATAGGGTATTATTGGCCTGATGGGGGGCCTCCGGCGGCCGCCGGATGTCTTTACTCGCCTCTTTCCCTTGTGCTAGAGTGCGTCAAGCTCACAACATCTAGGGGTGACATGCGTCTCGAGAAGGTCGAAATCGCGGGCTTCAAGTCGTTCTGCGACCGCCAGGAGCTGGATTTTCGGGCCGGCGTGACCGGCATCGTCGGCCCCAACGGCTGCGGCAAGAGCAACATCTCCGACGCCATCTCGTGGGTGCTCGGGGAGCAGAGCGTCAAGAGCCTGCGAGGCGCCGCGATGGGAGACGTGATCTTCGCGGGCAGCCAGTCCCGCCAGCCGCTGGCGATGGCCGAGGTGAGCCTGCGGGTCTCCGGGCTGAACGGCAACAGCCCCGACGGGTCCCCCGAGTGCGTGGTCGGCCGCCGCCTGTACCGCAGCGGCGAGAGCGAGTACCTGATGAACGGTCAGGTCTGCCGGCTGCGCGACATCCACGAGCTGTTCATGGACACCGGGCTCGGGTCCAAGGCGTACTCGATCATCGAGCAGGGCAAGATCGGCCAGATCCTCTCCTCGAAGCCCGCCGACCGACGCGCCCTGATCGAGGAAGCGGCCGGCATCACCAAGTACCGGGCCCGTCGCCGCCAGACCTCGCTGAAGCTCGAGGCCGCCCAGCAGAACCTGCTGCGGGTCAACGACATCGTCAACGAGGTCGACAAGCAGCTCCAGAGCCTGAAGCGGCAGGCCAGCAAGGCCCGCCGCTACCATGCCCTGCGCGAGCAGCAGCAGGGGGTGGAGCGCATCGTCTTCGGACGCCGCTTCCTGGACCTCGAGGCGCGGGCCCAGGTCCTCGAGGAGCGGCGCAAGGCCGAGGCCCAGCGGGAGCAGGCGGCGAGCATCGCGTTGGATGCCGAGGAGGCGCAGCTCTCGGCCCGCCGCACCGCGTTGTACGACGAGGAGAACCGGCTGGAGGCGGCGCGGGGGCGGCAGAACGAGCTGACCCTGGCGGTCGACCGCCACCAGGGCCGCAGCGGCTACTGCAAGGAGCAGATCGCCGAGGCGCAGGCCCGCACGGAGCAGGCGCGGCTGGACGCCGAGCGGCTGAAGGGACGGGTGGGTCCGCTCTCCGAGGAGCTGCTCAGGAGACAGCGCGAGCAGCAGGAGCTGAGGGCCGAGCACGAGGCGCTGTGCCAGGCCGCCGCCGCCGCCGAGCAGGCGATGCGGGACGTCTCGGCGCTGCAGGCCAGCCGGGAGGCGGAGCTGGACGCCGCCCGCGACCAGCAGATCGCCCTCATCAGCCGCATCGCCACCCTGCAGAACTCCCGCGAGTCGGTCTCGGGGAACGCGGAACGCGCCGGCGCGGAGCTTCTGAAGCTGGCCGCCGAGCGGGCGGAGCTGGAGAAGGAGCGGACCGCGGCCCGCGCCGCCCACGAGGCGGCCCAACGACGTGAGCGCGAGGCGGAGAGCCTGCTCGGCAGCCTGAGGCGGGATCGGGACGAGGCCGTGGGCCGGGCGGCGGCCGCCAGCCAGCGCGCGGAGGCGGCGGCTCGCGAGGCGGAGACCCTGCAGAGCGAGCGGGACGGTCTGGCGGGACGCCTCTTGTCGTTGCAGGAGGTGGTGGCCTCACACTCGTCTTTCGACGCCGGGGTGCGGGTGCTGCTCGAGCGCCCCGAAGGCCTCGACGTGCGTGGGGTGGTGGCCGACAGCCTGGAGAGCAGCTCCACCTACGAGCCCGCGGTGGAGGCCTTTCTCGGCGAGCAGCTCCAGGCGGTGCTGGTCCCCGACGCGACCGAGGCCCTGAAGGGGATCCGCTACCTGGAAGACGCCGGGGCGGGCCGCGGCGTCTTTCTGCCCATCGCCGAGAGACCCGCCGCCCGGGACGAGGGGCTGGAGGCGGTGGCACGGAAAGAGCCCCGCGTGATCGGCCTGCTGAGCGACCACTATCGGGTGGTGGGCCCCCACGCGGAGCTGATCCGCGGGGCGCTGGAGGACGCCCTGCTGCTGGCCAGCCTCGAGGAGGCCCTCGACGTGCGCGCCAAGCACGGCCCCCTGCCTTGCGTGACGCTCACCGGCGAGACGCTGCGCGGCACCCTGGTCGAGGGTGGGCATGGAGCGACCGGCCTTCTGGCGCCGCGGCGGCAGATCCGCGAGCTACTCGAGCGACAGGAGCTGCTTCTGGTGGAGCTGGGCGAGGCCCGCCAGCGGGTGGGCGACGAGACCCGGGTGGTGAGCGAGGCCGGCGCCGAGGCGAAGGCGCTCGAGGAGCGGATCCACACCGCCGAGAAGGAGATGGTGGCGATCCGGGCGGCCCTCAGCGCGGCGGAAGACGAGAGCGGGCGGATCCACCGCAAGGCCTCGGTGCTCGACGCGGAGCGGGCCCAGGCCGAGGAGGAGCAGGGGGCCGCGGCGGTGCGGCTGGCCGAGATCGAGCACCAGCTCGGGACCGCCGAGGCCGAAAGGCAGGCGGGAAGCGAGCGGCTGGATCGGCTGGCCCAGGAGGTCAGCGAGGCTCGGGCCGCGACCGAAGCCGCCCAGGCCCGCTCCGCCGAAGAGCGCAGCCAGCTCGCGGCGCTACGCGAGAGGGTGGCGGCGGCGGAGGCCGACTGCCAGCGGCTGACTCGGGACCACCAGGAGCTGGAGGAGCGGATCCGGGCCGCCGAGCAGAGCCAGGTGGAGATGGAAGAGCGGCGGGAGGCGCTTCGGGCCGAGCTGGCCGGGGCCGAGTCCAAGCTCGCCGAGGCCCTGATCCAGCGCGACCGCACAAGCGGCGAGGTGACCCTGGTCGAGGACCGGGTGCGCGACCTCCGCAACGAGCTGGAGGGTCGGGAGCACGCCCTGAAGGAGCGCCGCGCCGAGCGCGAGACGCTGCACGACGCCCTCTCCGAGCTCGAGGTGGGCCAGGCCCGGTTCGCCTCGGACCTCGATCACCTGGCCCGCGAGTCGCATCAGGCCATCGGGCGCACCGCCGCCGAGGCCGCCGCCCTTCTCACCGAGGAGGAGCTGGGGCGGGATCTCGAGGCGCTCACCACCGAGATCGAGGACCTGCGCCGACGCCTGGACAACCTGGGACCGGTGAACGTGCTGGCGGTCGAGCAGACCCAGGAGCTCTCCGAGCGCCTCGAGTTCCTCACCGCCCAGCGGCAGGACCTTCTGGACTCGATCGCCGAGCTGGACCAGGCCATCAAGAAGATCGACCGCACCTCGAAGGAGCGTTTCCGCGAGGCCTTCCAGGTGATCAACCAGCACTTCGGCGAGGTCTTCCAGCGGCTCTTCGGCGGCGGTACCGCCGGGCTGTCGCTGATCGACGAGAGCGACATCCTGGAGAGCGGCATCGACGTGATGGCCCAGCCGCCGGGCAAGCGCCTGCAGAGCGTGATGCTGCTCTCCGGCGGCGAGAAGGCGCTGACCGCGATCGCCTTGCTGTTCGCCATCTTCCAGTACAAGCCGTCCCCCTTCTGCATCCTCGACGAGGTGGACGCGCCGCTGGACGACGCCAACATCGGGCGCTTCGTGCGGATGCTGGAGGGCCTCAAGGACCAGACCCAGTTCGTGCTCATCACCCACTCGCGCAAGACCATGGAGATCGCCGACCAGCTCTACGGCGTGACCATGGAGGAGCCCGGGGTCAGCAAGCTGGTCAGCGTCCGGCTCTCCTGAGCCGGCGGTCTTCGCCGTGCTACCATCGCCCGAGATGTCGGAAGCCCTCGCCGTCTCGGGAAGAGACGCGGGCCAGCCGTCGGAGCGCGAGGACGTGGAACGGGCGCGCCGTCTCGCCGACGAGCTCGCCCTCCCCTTCGAGCCGCTTCTCGAGCTGCCGGCGGATCCCTCGCTGTGGTCCGACCTGCCCCTCGACGTGATGGTCCGCCACACCTGCATCCCGGTGGGCCGCCAGGGGGGGCGGTTGGTGCTGGCCTTCGGTGGGCTCCCCGACCTGCAGCGGATCGACGACGTCGAGTTCCTGCTGCAGCGACCCATCTCGGCGGTGGTCGCCCCCGAAGAGCGGGTGGCCGAGGCGCTCCGGCGTCACCGCGGGGGAGACATCCTGCTCGACCAGGCCAGCGAGTCGCTGCGGGTCCAACTGGTGGCCGACGGCGAGACCGACGTGGTGGACATCGAGAGCCTCCCCGCCGAGAGCCCGATCGTCCGGCTGGTGGACTCGCTGATCCTGGGGGCCCGGGACCGCCGGGCCTCGGACATCCACATCGAGACCAAGGACCGCGAGGTGCTGGCCAAGTACCGCATCGACGGCATGCTCTACCCGGCCCTGGAGCCCCTCGACAAGCGCCACCACGAGACCATCATCAGCCGCATCAAGGTGATGGCCGAGCTGGACATCGCCGAGAAGCGGGTCCCCCAGGACGGCCGCTTCCGGCTCCGGGTCAAGGGGCGGACCATCGACTTCCGGGTCTCGATCATGCCCTCGATCCACGGCGAGGACGCGGTGATCCGGATCCTGGACAAGGAGTCGCTGAACGCCGAGTTCCGCAGCCTGCGTCTCGATGTGCTGGGGTTCACCGCCTACGACCTGCGCAAGCTCCGCAAGTACATCACCGAGCCCTACGGGATGGTGCTGGTCACCGGACCCACCGGCAGCGGCAAGACCACCACCCTCTACGCCGCCCTCTCCGAGATCGCCAGCCCGGAGGAGAAGATCGTCACCATCGAGGACCCGGTCGAGTACCAGATCGCCGACATCACCCAGGTGCCGGTGAACGAGAAGAAGGGGCTCACCTTCGCCCGCGGGCTGCGCTCGATCCTGCGCCACGACCCCGACAAGATCATGGTCGGCGAGGTGCGGGACCCGGAGACCGCCCAGATCGCGGTCCAATCGGCGCTCACCGGCCACCTGGTCTTCACCACCGTCCACGCCAACAACGTCTTCGACGTGATCGGTCGCTTCCTGCACATGGGGGTGGAGGCCTACAACTTCGTCTCCGCCTTGAACTGCGTGATGGCGCAGCGCCTGGTGCGGGTGCTGTGCAAGGGTTGCATGCGGCCCAGCCATCCCTCGGACGCGCAGCTCCTCGAGTCGGGCCTCGATCCGGAGCTCTACCGGGAGCAGCCCTTCTTCGAGGGCCCGGGCTGCGAGGAGTGTGGGGGGACCGGCTTCCTGGGCCGGACCGCGATCGCCGAGCTGCTCGACATGTCGGACCGGATCCGGCAGATGATCCTGGAGAGGCGCCCGGCGGCGGAGCTCAAGCAGGCGGCCCGCGAGGAGGGGATGGTCTTCCTGCGCGAGTCGGCGCTGGAGCGGGTCTTCAGCGGAGTGACCACGCTGCGCGAGATCAACAAGGTCACGTTCGTGGACTGAGAGGGCGTCGTGACGCCGGCGGAGCGGGAGCTTGCCATCGAGGACGAGCAGCGACGGGGACGGGAGCTCCGCGTGCTGGTCGATCTCACCCGCAGCCTGCTGATCCAGCAGCCGATGTCGCGGCGGCAGGCGGAGGCGCTGGTGGCGCGGACGCGGGCCCAGGCTCTCTGCCTGTTCCCCGACGGGGCCTCCACCTTCGACCTGGTTCTGGCGCCGCGCTTCCGCCGGGTGATCGAGGAGTTCGTGCCGCCGGATCGGGGCCGGGTGGTGTCCTGTCGCAGCAGGTGGGGCCGGTGAGGATCGGCCTCGACGTGGGCGGCACCAAGATCGAGGCCATCGCCCTCGACGACGACGGCGGGGAGCTGGTGCGGCGCCGGGTGGCCACGCCCCGCGAGGACTACGCCAAGACCCTCGAGGCCATGGCGGGCCTGGTCACGGGGATCGAACGGGAGCTGGGCCGGCGCGGCAGCGTTGGCGTCGGCATCCCCGGGGCGATCTCGCCGGCCACCGGCCTGGTCAAGAACGCCAACTCCACCTGGCTGATCGGGCAGCGGCTCTCCGAGGACCTCGAGCGCCTGCTGGATCGACCCCTCCGTTTCGCCAATGACGCCAACTGCTTCGCCCTGTCGGAGGCCACGGACGGGGCGGGCCGCGGGTTCCGGACCGTGTTCGGCGTGATCATCGGCACCGGCACCGGAGGCGGTGTGGTGGTGGACGGCCAGGTGCTCACCGGACGAAACGCGGTGGCGGGGGAGTGGGGCCACAGCCCGCTGCCCTGGCCCTCTCCCGAGGAGTGGCCGGGGCCCGCCTGCTACTGCGGCAAGACCGGCTGTGTCGAGACGTTCCTCTCGGGACCGGGGATGGCCCGCGACTACGGCTCCCGCACCGGACGTGAGCTCACCCCCAGCCAGATCGTGGCTCGGGCGCCCGCCGACCCCGAGGCGTCGGCCGTTCTCGAGGGCTACGCCGACCGTATGGCGCGGGGCCTGGCCACGGTCATCAACCTCCTCGACCCGGACGTGATCGTGCTCGGCGGCGGCATGTCCCAGCTCGGCTACCTCTACGACAGCGTGCCGCGCTCGTGGGGCCGCTACGTCTTCTCCGACCGCGTCGAGACCCACCTGCGGCCGCCCGTCCACGGCGACTCGAGCGGCGTGCGGGGAGCGGCCTGGTTGTGGCCTGCTGTCTGAGATAGGGTCGAAGCCCGGAGGCCGTGGCCTCCAGACGCAGGCTGGCCCACCACAGGTCCGCCCTGCCGGCGGTCAGGCCCCGGCGTCCTCTCGGTCGGCGGCAAGGCTCAGCCCGGTGGCTTCGAACCGCCGGAAGTCCTTCGGGTTCTCCGTCGCCAACGCCGCGCCAGCGCAGATCGCGGTGGCCGCGACCATGCAGTCGGCGAGCGAGCCGCGACGTCGGCCCGACCGGTTGAAGAGGCGGGCCGCCACCCCCGCTTCGTCCTCGCCGAAAGGTATCCGCTCGCCGACGACGTGGGAGACGAGCTCGAGGCCGCCAGCATCCAGCGGACCGCACAGGAGCTCCGCCCAGGCGATCGTGCTCATTCCGAGCGGCTCATCCGCCGCCAGCCACCGGCGAAGCCTTCGGTCTTGAGGGCTCCCGGAGGCGAGGGCGCGGATGAGGAAGCTGGTGTCGAGGTGGATCACCGAGCCCGCGTCTCGTGGCGGAGCGAGCGTCGCCCCCGATCCGCTCGGCTCTCGGCGGCCCAGCGCGCTGCGCCGCGGGCGGTCAGGCCCAGCGAGCGCTGAAGACGGTCGAGGGCCTGGGTCGGGCTGAGACCCTCTGTGCGCGCCTCGGCCGAGGAGGCTCGGATGGCGCGCCTCAATGCTTCGGACTTGGAGACGCCCCATAGGCGTGCCAGCTCGTCGAGGGCGCGAACCGTCTCGACATCCAGCGAGTACGTCGTCTTGACCGACTGGGTGGCCATACCACAGGGTATGGCCCTACCCCCGGAGAGGTCAAGCGCCAGCCACCCCGGCCGGTCAAAGCTCGCTCAGCGGGACAGGACTTGGAGCAGCTCCTGGTAGACACCGCGGCCGACCAGCTTGTGGGGGAGGTAGCCCCAGGCGTAGCTGTAGTCGAAGAAGATCGCCAGCGGGAGCAGCAGGCGGGCGGGCCGGCGTGAGAGCTGCTCGTCGAAGCCCACCAGCAGGGCGAACGGGGCGATCACCAGGATCAGGCGCGGCACGTCCGCGTGGTTGATCATGGTGCAGAAGAGCCAGTAGACGGCCGCGTAGATGAAGAGCTCGCGTCGCTTCCACAAGGAGAGCGTGCCCAGGCCGTAGACCAGGAACAGGCCGGCGAGCAGCTCGATGCTGTGGAGCTTGGCGGTTCCGGCGTAGACGCTGAACTTGGCGAAGGGCGCCGCCATCATGTGGGTCTTGCCGGCCGCCCAGGTGAAGTAGGCCCAGAAGTCGCCGAAGACGAAGTGGTAGTAGGTGAACAGGCAGAGGAGACCCAGGCCGCCCAGGCCCATGGCCACGGCCCGCCGCCACTGGGCACGGGTCAGGTAGATGAGGCCGAAGATCGGGATCAGCAGCGCCCCGGGCATCCTGGTCAGCGACCCCAGGGCCGCGAACACCGCCACCCATGCGGGCCGCTCCGCCTTCAAGGCCAAGAAGGCCGCGAAGACGCAGCACAGAAACAGCGGCTCGCTCGCGCCCACCGCGTGGTAGATCACGAAGCGGGGGGGCAGGAAGCAGAAGAGCACCGCGGTCCAGAACGGGGATCGGACCAGGCGGTAGGACACCAGGAGCTGGTAGAAGAGCACCACGGCGCCGATCGAGGTGAGGAGCGTCGCCAGCAGCATCGCCGTCGGGTAGTCGCCGAGGGTGAGCGGGGTGAGGGCGCGGATCAGTAGCGGATAGCCGGGAAGGTGGTTGGCGAAGTAGGAGGCGGGCAGCCCGTAGGGCGTGAACGGGTGCTGCTCGGGCACGTGGTAGAGGGTCTTGGCCACGTAGAGGTAGGGCGGACCGTCCCAGTACCGGCAGACCTTGTCCATCGCCCCCCGAAACGGGAGGTAGACGGCCAGGCTGGAGAGCAGCATGAGCGCCGAAAGCAGCAACTGGGGGCGAAGGTGGGCCAGGCGGGACACGGTGGCGGGAGGCTAACCCGCGATCCGCTTCTGGGTCAACGCGGGGGCGGGAGGCCGGGAGCCCCCCGCTTGATAGCGGCGACCGAATTCACTTCGGGCGCGCTTTGCGTTCGGGTCCGGGGGATCGGGGGGCGGGAGCCCCCCGCTTGATAGCGGCG
>CAZNNH010000104.1:0-2793 GCA_964574335.1 uncultured Acidobacteriota bacterium
GATGTCGTCGGGGGTCAGGCCCTCGATGTCCGCCTCCGGGCGCAGCACCATGCGGTGGCGCAGCGTCGGCGCGGCCATCTCCTTCACGTCATCGGGGATCAGGTACGCCCGGCCGCGCAGCGCCGCGAGCACGCGCGCGGTCAGCAGCAGCATCACCGACGCGCGCGGGCTGCAGCCGAGCATCACCGCGGGGTCATCGCGCGTCGTGCGCGTGATCGCGGAGATGTAACTGAGCACCTCGTCCTCGACGCGCAGCGCCGCGATCTCGGCCCGGGCGCGCGCGAACAGCCCGTCATCGGCCACGCGCTCCATGCCGGCGCCCGCCAGGTCCATGGCGTCGAAGCCGTCGCGGTAGCGCCGCAGCAGCACGTCCTCCTGCGCCGAGGTGGGGTAGTCCACCACCACCTTGAGCATGAAGCGGTCGAGCTGCGCCTCGGGCAGCGGGTAGGTGCCCTCGAACTCCACCGGGTTCTGGGTGGCCAGGACGGTGAAGACCGACGAGATCGGATGGCGGACGCCGTCGATGGTGGCGGCACCGTCCTGCATGCACTCGAGCAGCGCCGCCTGGGTGCGCGGGGGCGTCCGGTTGATCTCGTCGGCGAGCAGCACGTCGGTGAACACCGGTCCGGCGCGGAACTCGAACTCCTGGGTCCGAGCGCTGAAGATGTTGGTGCCGAGCAGGTCGGCAGGCATCAGGTCCGGCGTGAACTGGATCCGCCTGAAACGGCAGCCGAGCAGTCGAGAGAGCGAAAGCGCCAGCAGCGTCTTGGCGGTGCCCGGAACTCCCTCGACCAGGGCATGCCCGCCCGCGAGGACGCAGACGAGGGCCTGCTCCTTGACCATCTCCTGTCCCAGCACCACGACATCGAGCCGCTCGCGCAGCCGGCTGAAGCGGCTGAAGGCATCCTCGAGGGTGATCATTCCGTTAGCCTCCTGAACCCGTCAGTGAGCCTGCGTAGGGCGGCGCTGAGCTCGGCGGGGGTGGCCTCTCTACCTGCGGTGCCCTTGGGATCGTTGCCCAGCATCTCGCGGACTCGGCGGGCAAGGGCGGTGCGCCGTAGCCCGGTTCGCTCGGCCACCAGGTCCACGAAGGCCCGGCGGTAGAGCCGCAGAGCCTCCGCCCGTGACAGGGCGCGGTCGTACAGGCGGCCGAGCGAGTCGACCAGCTCGACGGCCTCGGCCGGCGCCTCCGAGGGCGGCGCCACGGGCGGCCCGGTCCGGGCTCGGAGCCGCCAGAAGAAGAGCGCCGCGGTGAGGGCGGCGCACAGCAGCAAGGGGCCCAACCCCCAGTCGGCGAGCAGGACCAGGAGACCGGTCTGGAGCCCCAGGCCGTGGGCGCGCTCGTCGAAGAAGACCGGGCGTCCCGCCACCAGGTGCTCCAGCAGCTCCAGGTGGTGGCCGGATCCCAGTCCCTGGTTCTCGAAGATCTCCGGGCAGGCCAGCAGGATCACGTCTCCCGCCCCCAGCCGCCTCCGTGCCACCACGGGCCGGTCATCCAGCGTGAAGACGGCGTAGGTGTCGCTCAAGCCGACGCCGGCCAGGACCCGTTCCGGGACCCGCAGATCGTGGACGCCGGGCCACAGCGAGTACACCTTCTGGACCCTCCCGGCACCGACCGCCTCGACCCGCAGGCCTCGATAGGCGCCGCTGACGAGCAGCACGAGACGTCCTCCGGTCCGGACCCAGGACTCCTCGACACGGAGAAGCAGCGGCCCCGCCGACGTGGCGGTCTCGCCGGGGCCCCGCCCGGCGCCGGGTACGGGATCGAAGCGGAAGAGGACCGCCTCCGGATCGAGGTTGGCCACGCCGAGCTCGCGGGAGAGCGCCCTCACCCGCCCCGGCCCGAGGCGATCGCGAAGGTAGGCGAAGGCCAAGGTCACTCCTCGCCCCGAGCCGTCGTAGACGGAGCCCGGGCCGAAGAGCGCCTGGTGGTCGTGGCTCACGTCCGAGCCGAGCCAGAGCACGGCCACCACGAAGTAGGCGAGGGGGCCGGCCAGCAGGAGCCCGATCCGCAGGAGCCTCATGCCAGCTCTCCGGCACGCAGTGCTCGGAGGACGTGGCGCGCCTGGTCCGCGAAGGCCCGGAACGTGGCCGCGGATCCGGGCTGCCGTCCGTACCACTCGTGGTCGAACTGGCGGGTCATCGTGACGAAGGCCGGTCGCCAGAGGAGCTCCGGCCCCAGGCATGACACGTACTCCCAGTTGGTGCGGCCTTGCTGGTAGCGCAGCATCCCGTTGCGAAACAGGGTGACGAGGACCGCGTGGTACCAGGCCCGGAGCGCCTCTCGGCGGCGACCATGCCGGTTGAGCTCCTCCGCATAGGCCAGCCACTCGTCCGCCTCTCGGGAGATCGGGTCGGCGTCACGGGAGGCCGCCCCGGCGGGCTCGGAAACATCGGGCGGTGCCGCCCGGCGGGGATCGCGTAGGGCGCGGAAGGCGAACAGCCCCAGGGTGGCGGCCACCACCGCCATCAGGGCGAAGGTCGCGGGACCGACCGGAAACGGTCTCGAGCCATCGCGCGAGGGGGGACGGAGCCGGCTGAGCCACCCCGCGAGCCGATCGAAGACCGCCACGATCGCGCGGGCCACGCGCCCCAACAGCCGCTCGAGCCGCTCGCTCAGCTCGAGCGGGCGGACCTTGCCCAGCTCCCCTCCCCTCTGACGCTCGTGGCTGGCGGGCAGGCTGAGTCTGGCTCACGCGTCATGGCTGAGCAGGCGCGCCATGGCCGGGGCCTTGTCGGCACCGATGACCAGCAGCAGCACGTTGCGGGCGGCGTTGATCAGGGGGAAGGTGA
>CAZNNH010000104.1:2803-19445 GCA_964574335.1 uncultured Acidobacteriota bacterium
TCAGGCTGAGGCGCGCCAGCAGGTCACGGTCCGCGACGGGCTCGGCGCGATCTGTGCTCCAAGAGTCGGCCTCGAGCGCGGCGATCAGCGTCCGGAGGCGGGGCGTGAGGCGTGTGCCACGGTCTGGCTCGAGGACGATCGGTCGGAGCAGGCTTCCGTCGGTGGCGACGGTCTCGCCTCCCACCCTGACCCGGTCCTCCAGCAGCGCGCGCGCGTGCTGGGCCGCTGCCGCCCCGTCGCCCACATCTAGCTCTCGCTCGAGGGCGGCCAGCCGGTCGCGATACTCGTGCCAGGTGAGGTCGGCCGCCGTCGACGGGCTCACGCCGGCCATCGCCGCCAGCAGGCCGTAGACCAGCCAGAGCCTTCTTCGCGTCAAGCGCTTTCCCTGAGGGACGCGAACCAGACCGACAGGTCCTCGCCGCTCTCGCGCGAGCGGACCTTGTGCACGAAGACAGTCAGGGCGGCCAGCCAGAAGGGCTCGATGAGCAACACGCCGCCGATGCCCACCAGCACCAGGAAGCGTGGGTTGTGGAGGCTGAGCAGCAGGAGCCACGGACCGGTGTCGACGCCGGGCACCGCCCCGAGCAGCCACAGGCCGAGCTGGAAGACGAAGTACAGGTTGACGAGCGCGATTGCCATCGCGGCGGCGAAGACCAGGAGGAGCGCCGCGTGCTGAAGCGGGTGAGAGCCGGCCTCGGCGATGCGCCGCAGCGGCTCGATCAGGCTCGGTTGCTTCAGGTGCACGTGAGTGGCGGCGGCGAGTCCCGAGAGCGTTGCGCAGATCGGCAGGGTCACGAGCGCCGGCGCAGTGGCGAAGAAAAGCACCTCCAACAGAAGCGCCGCGTAGGCGTACCCCAGGGTGGCGGCGGGGGCCATTCGCAGCGGTGTCCAGTCGGGAGGGTGCTGGCTCAGGAGGGCGAGGTGACAGGCCCGCACGAACACGGCCCGGCCCAGAAGGGCCGCCAGGAGCGCCAGGAACACGGCCGTAGCGACCTGGGTCAGGTGGTCCCCGTAGGAGGAGGCCTCTGGACCCAGCTCGACGAGCTCCATCAGAAAGAAGCCCTGGAGCGCCCGCACCGGCAGGCTGGTCAACCAGAAGACGCCGAGCCAGGGGGCGGCGACGGTGGTGACGACGGAGCCGGCCTCGTCCAGGACCTCAGTGACGGGGGGGGCGGGCCGGTTGCTCACAGCAGATGCGAGACCACACCGCCACACCACGCCAGCGTCCGGACCCCCAGCGCGAAGAGCAGCGCACAGGCGAGGACCAGGCCGAGGTACGAAGCCAGCGACGAGCGCGTCGTGGCCGCGGCCCGCCGCCGACTCAGGCAGCGCACGCAGTAGTTGATCCCCTCCCACTCCGTGGCACACTCTCGGCAGACGTTGCGGAAGCACTCCATGCACCGGGCGTGGGCCGGCCGCTCAGGGTGGTGGGCGCACCGAGGGCCGGACCGCCGGGGTGACGACTGGCCGGGCATTCCGTCGCGAATCTACCAGAAGTCGCGCCCGGTCGCTTCCGCTGACCGGATCTCCCGCCCGACGTAGCCTAGTCGGCGGGGGGCAGGTAGACGGCGGCCAGTGCCCAGGCCAGCGACGCGTCCCAGTTGATGGCGTTCTCGTTGGTGCGCGGGTCCTCGGTGACGTCGTGCCAGTCCAGCTCGGTGGGGTGGCCGCCGCCGACCAGGTGGCCCGGCCAGGGCGCCTCGATCCCATCCGCTGCGGAGGGGCGGTGGTGCGGGAACATCGGCGGATGGTGGCCGTCGCCGGTGACGAAGGAGCGCCCGTAAGGGTTGCGCCCGTAGAGGTAGGCGAGTTGGTCGACGGCCACCTCCAGGTAGCGCCGCTCGCCGGTGAGCTGGTGGGCGGTCATCAGGTTCAGGAAGGTCCGAGCCACCCCGCCGTTGCATCCCCAGTAGTAGCTGCGTAGCCCCCGACCGTAGCCGTGGCGGTCGTGGTTGCCCACGATGCGGTCGGCGGCCGCGATCAGGTCCTCCTTCAGGCGGTCGACCACCGCCGGGTCCCGGTCACGCTTGGAGAGGAGGTAGGTGTAGACCCCCAGGTTCTTGCCCTCGCCCCAGTCCCAGTCGACGTCGACGGCGAAGTTGTCCGTCGAGAGCGACCGCTCCAGCGACTCCCGGCGGGTCGGGTCGCCGGTCATCTCCCACATCTCGGCGAGCGCCCACAGGCGGTCGCTCTGGGCGGGCTTGAGGTAGCCGCCGGTGCGCAGGGCGCTCTGGTCCGGCCGGACCTCTTGCCACCGCCCGCGCAGTGCGCCCATCGCCGCCTCGGCCGCCTTTCGGCAGCGCTCGGCGTAGGCGGCGTCGTACGGGGCGTACACCCGCGCCGCCTGGGCCGCCACCGCCGCCAGGTTGGCCGTGGCCTCGGTGCCCCAGGGGGCGAAGTAGCGCTTCTCCTGGTCCTCGGTCGGCATCACCATCGGGGCGAAGCGGGCGCGGGTCAGCTTGTGGGAGACCTTGCCGTCGGGGAACTGTAGCTTGAGCAGCCAGTCGAGGTTGAACTTCACCTCCGCCAGGAAGTCGGGGAGCGGGCCGTCCTTCTCCGGGATCGGCAGCTCCAGCCGGGCCAGCTTGTCACCGTAGCGCTCCCACGCCGAGAGCAGGATCCCGGTGGCGAAGGCGCCGTTCACCATGTACTTGCCGTAGTCGCCGGCGTCGTGCCAGCCGCCGGTGCCGTCCTTGATCTCGCCTTGCCGCGCCGGATCGTAGTAGTCGAGGTAGCCGTCGTTCAGGTGGCAGGCCCCCTTCTGGTACCGGATGCCCTGGTGCTCGAGGCTGACCGGGACGCCGCAGCGC
Source organism: uncultured Acidobacteriota bacterium (assembly GCA_964574335.1). GTDB lineage: Bacteria > Acidobacteriota > Vicinamibacteria > Fen-336 > Fen-336 > CAZNNH01. Next base: position 5,614 of record CAZNNH010000104.1, read on the forward strand.
TGCCCGTAGAAGCCCACCATGACCAGGCGCAGCGAGGCGTTGTAGACGTCGCTGGCGATGCGGAAGGGCGGCGAGTCGGGGAGCCCCTCGACGCGCAGCAGGTACTCGCCCGGCTCCCTGAAGGCGGAGAAGTCGGCGGTGCGGACCTTCTCCTGGCTGTCGGGGCTCTGGGCCTCGGGACCCAGCGAGCCGTTGTGCGCCACCTTTCCGCTGGCGACGGCGACCACGGAGAACTGCGATGCCGATGCCGCCGCCCCGGCCACGGTCGCCCGTTTCACCTGGTCCGGGAGGTAGCCGACGGTGTTGACGCGGATCCCCGGGGTGGGCCGGAATGGTTCAGGTTGAGCGGGGGCCGGCCCCTGGGCGAGCAGCGACGACGTCGCCAGCGCACAACACACCGCCGTCACAGGCTTCGCCCCTGAGCACCCGAACCGCATGCCAGCACCTCCAGAAGGGCCGGACCGCCCCCGCGCCCGGCGACGCAGCCTACGCCGGCTCGGGGCAGGGCGTCAACGCCGCGCGGCTCAGCTCGACCGGCGCCCACGCGCCCGCTTCCACAGCAGGTCGAGGGCGCCCTGGTGCTGGGCGGGGACGGCCTTGGCCGCGCGGCTACTCCGGCGAAGGCGCTCGCGCTTCATGATGGCGCGGAGCGCCACGGCGCAGTCCTCGACCGCCTCCGGGTCCTCGGCGGCGCGGCGGGCCAGGGCCGGCAGCAGGCTCGCGTCGCCGACGCGCCCGGCCGCAGACAGGAGCAGCGGCAGGCTCTCGACGGGAGCCTCCGGCAGCAGCTCGCGCAGGTCGTAGAGGGCGATCCGGCTGTCCAGCGTGGCCAGCGCGAGGTGGGCCCGGGCGCGTGCCTCGCCCCTCTCCGGCGAGCCGGGTCCTTCGGCCAGGCGCCTCACCAGCTCGTGGAGCCGGGGCAGGGAGGCCGGGCTGCGGTGCTCCTCCAGCAGCTCGATCAGGGCCCGTAGCGTGGAGGGATCGTCGGTCTGAGCCAGGACTTGGTGGACCCGATCGAGGGCGGTCTTGTCTTGGTCCAGGGCGGCGAGGAGGCGTCGCCGAGCCTCCCTTCCGGCGGGGTCGCTCAGCCAGGCCTCGACCAGGCGCTCGGGGCCCGAGCTCCGAGAAGCCCTCCGGTGGGGGCCGGCCTCGAGCTCGGCCAGGTGCCTCTTCAGCTCCGCGCTGCCGCTGGTTCGGAGCCGGCGCAGCACCGGCCGCAGCGCCTTTCGGTCGGACCCGGCCAGGGCGTCGAGCGCCCGGATCCGCAGCTCCGGCTCCGCCGCCTCGTCGACCAACAGCTCGAGGAGGGCCTCCATCGCCTCGAGGGCGTCGGCGCGATGGAGGCGGCAGAGGGCCTCCAGGGCGGCCCGACGCCGGGGGGGGCGACCCTGGCGCACGACCCGCGACAGCTCCGCCACCGCGCCCCGGCCCGGGTGCTCGCCCGCCAGCTCGATGGCGCGCTCTGCGACCGTCTCGTCGGGGTCGCTGACGAGGCTCGTGACCAGGTTCTCGGTGCGTGCGTCGCGGAGCCGTCCCAGCACCTCGAGGCCGGCCCGTCGGCCGGTCGGCTCCGCTCCCTTCATCCATTCCACCAGGGCCGGCACCGCCCGCTCTCCGATCAGGGTCAGCCGGGCCACCGCAGCCTCGCGCTGTGACGGCTTGGGGCTGCCGAGCTGGCCGAGCAGGTCGTGGATCTGCCGGGACCGCGATGCTACGATCGCCATGTGCTTCGCGCCGCTCCGGGTCTCTCCCGGCTCTCGATCCTCGCCCTTCTCCTCGTCGCTACCCTCCAGGCGTCGCCTGCCATGATCCCCCTGACGCTCCCGTCGGGCAAGGAGGTGCAGGCGGAGCTGATGGCCGAGGACCAGGACCGCGCCATGGGCCTGATGTTCCGTCCCTCGCTGCCCGAAGATCGGGTGCTGCTGTTCGTCTTCGACTGGGTGGACTTCCACGGCATCTGGATGAAGAACTGCCGCTTCCCGATCGACATCGTCTGGCTCGACGAGGAGCGACAGGTGGTGCACCTGGTGGAGGCGGCGCCGCCGTGCCGGAAGGACCCCTGCCCGGTCTACCAGCCGATGCGCAAGGCCGCCTTCGTGATCGAGATGAACGCCGGCCAGGCGGCCCGGGAGGGGATCGAGGTGGGGAAGACGGTCAGCTTCGAGCTTCCACGCTGAGCGTCTCTTCCTCGGGGAGCCGCCGTTTCTTGCCGAAGGCCCACGCCACCAGGACGCCGAGCAGGTAGAGCCCCAGCATCGGTCCCGCCAGCAGCGTCTGGGTCACCACGTCGGGGGTGGGCGTGATGACGGCGGCCACCACGAAGCAGGCCAGCACCGCCCACTTGAAGTGGCGGAGCAGGAAGCCGGCCGAGACCAGCCCGATCCGGGCCAGCACGAAGATCACCACCGGGAGCTGGAAGACCAGGCCCAGGCCGAGCAGGAACCAGGAGTAGAAGCTCCAGTACTCGCTGATCTTGGGCAGGAACTCGACGTTCTTGCCGCCGAACGCCCCCAGGAAGCCGAAGGCGATCGGGAACAGGACCAAGTGGCCGAAGGCGGCTCCGCCGATGAAGAACAGCGATCCGAAGAGGATGAACGGGAGCGCGTAGACCTTTTCGTGAGGGTAGAGCCCCGGCGCCACGAAGGCCCAGACCTGGTAGAGGATGTAGGGGGCGACCACGAAGATGCCGACGAAGAAGGCCATCTTCATGTAGAGCATCAGCGCCTCGGTGGGGCTGGTGAAGATGAGGCGGATGTCGGGGAAGGCCCGCTTCAGGGGCTGGATCAGGACGTCGAAGATCTGCTCCCGAAAGCCCCAGCAGGCGCCGAAGCCCACCACCAGCGAGAGCAGCGATCGGATCATCCGGGTGCGGAGCTCGTCCAGGTGCTCCAGGAACGACATCCGGTCGGGTGAAGGGCGCGGATTCTTGGCCAAGGGGCTCGGCTACTCCGGCTCGATCGGCTGGTTCGAGGGGCACGGGTCGGGGGTCGCCTCTGCGGCTGGGGCCGGCGCGGCGTTGGTGCGGGCCTCGGTGGCCATCGGCGGCGGGCTCGGCGCGGGCGCCGGGGTCTGCAGCTTCTCGGCCTCGATCTCGCCCTCGATGGTGCGCTTGAAGTCGGTCGAGGCGCGCCGGAACTCGACCAGCATCTTGCCCATGCTCCTGCCCACCTCGGGCAGCTTGCGCGGGCCGAAGACGATCAGGGCGATGATCAGGATCAGGAACAGCTCGGGTCCGCCGATCGGTCCAAACATCAAGGCTATATTAGCACCAGGCGCGTCATCGGGCGCACCCCCGGGGGTTCTGGGTGGCCGTGCACGTTGACACGAACGCTCTGAGACCCATAGACTTGTCCGTGTTCCAACGAGCCCTAGTCCGAGCCGGGTTGCCGGTCCTGCTGCTGCTTTCCGCCGGCCCCGTTGCGGCCGAGATCCCCGTGGTCGAGCTGGTCGGGACGGTGCAAGCCGTCAGCGCCCAGTACGTGGCCAGCGCCATCGATCAGGCCGACCGCGAGGGCGCCCCGCTGTTGATCCTCCGGATCGACACGCCGGGCGGCCTCGACGTGTCGATGCGCCAGATCATCGACAAGATGCTCAACTGCCGGACGCCGGTGGCCGCGTTCGTGGGCCCCTCGGGGGCCCGGGCCGCCTCGGCTGGCTTCTTGATCACGATCGTCGCCGACGTCGCCGCGATGGCCCCCGGGACCAACATGGGGGCGGCGCATCCCGTCTCGGGGATGGGTGGCGAGATGGACAAGGTGATGGCCGAGAAGGTCACCCAGGACGCCGCCGCCTATATCCGCGGCAAGGCCGAGAAGCGCGGCCGCAACGTCGAGATGGCCGAGAAGGCGGTGGTCGACAGCCTGTCCTTCACGGACCAGGAGGCGCTGAAGCAGAAGCTCATCGATCTGGTGGTGGCCGACGTCCCGGCCCTGATCGCGGCCCTCGACGGCCGCGAGGTGAAGCGCTTCGATGGCACCACCGTCACCCTCGACCTCGAGGGACAGCTCCCGCGGGTGGTGGCCATGAGCTGGCACCAGAAGGTGCTCTCGGCGATCGCCAGCCCCGAGGTGCTCTTCCTGTTTCTGCTCGGCGCGCTGGCCGGGCTTGGGACCGAGATCAGCCATCCCGGCATGATCTTCCCCGGCGTGCTCGGCGTGCTCTGCCTGATCTTGTTCCTGTTCGCCACCCAGTACCTGCCGGTGAGCGGCGCCGGGGTGATCCTGATCCTGATAGGGGTGGGCCTGCTGATCGCCGAGGTCAAGGTGACCTCGTACGGGCTGCTCACCCTCGGCGGGATCGTGTTCATGCTGCTCGGGGGGATGATGCTGGTGGACTCGCCGGTCCCGGCGATGCGGCTGTCGTTCGGCACGCTGATCCCGGGGGTGGCGGCGATGACGGTCTGGGCGCTGGTTCTGGTGAACCTGGTGGTACGGTCGCAACGACGTCGAGCCACCACCGGCAGCGACGGCATGATCGGACAGCGCGGGGTCGCCGAGACCAGCCTCGATCCCGAGGGATGGGTGCTGGTCGCCGGTGAGAGGTGGAAGGCGGTGGCGGACCAGGCGGTGCCGGCCGGCGATCCGGTCACCGTTCTCTCTATCGAAGGACTCCGGTTGCGGGTCCAGAAGGGGGTCTGATGTCTTTCGTGATCTTCGTCCTGGTGGTCTTCCTGCTGTGGCTTTTCTCGTGCATCAACGTCCTCGCCGAGTACGAGCGCGGCGTGATCTTCCGTCTCGGCAAGCTGCTCCCCCAGCCCAAGGGGCCGGGCCTGATCTTCGTCTTCAAGCCGATCGATCGGATCGTGCGGGTGAGCCTGCGCACGGTGGTGCTGGACGTCCCGGCCCAGGACGTGATCACCCGGGACAACGTCAGCGTCAAGGTCAACGCGGTCGTCTACTTCCGCGTGATGGACCCGCTCAAGGCGATCGTGCAGGTCGAGAACTTCCTCTACGCCACCAGCCAGGAGGCCCAGACCACGCTGCGCAGCATCCTGGGGCAGGCGCACCTCGACGAGCTGCTCTCGGAGCGCGAGCGGCTCGGGATCATGCTGCAGGAGGTGATCGACAAGCAAACCGATCCGTGGGGGGTCAAGGTCAGCCAGGTGGCGGTCAAGGCGGTCGACCTTCCCCACGAGATGCAGCGGGCGATGGCGCGACAGGCGGAGTCCGAGCGCGACAAGCGGGCCAAGATCATCCACGCTTCCGGCGAGTTCGAGGCCAGCAAGCAGCTCACCGAGGCGGCCGCCAAGCTCGAGGAGCAGCCGGTGGCGATCCAGCTCCGCTATCTGCAGACGCTGACCGAGATCGCCGCGGAGAAGAACTCGACCATCATCTTCCCGCTGCCGCTGGACATGATGAAGGCGCTGTACGACAAGCTCAACAAGGCATGACCGGGATGGGCTCGAGGTTGGCCGGCCGATGACGACCTCCGGCTACGGGGCTGGGACCGACGAGAGCGAGGACCTCTCGATCCGCGGCGAGATCGCCACCACCCCGATCCCGGTGCTGCTGCAGTCGCTGTTGGCCAGCCGCGAGACCGGGATCGTCAGCTTCCGTAGCGGCGACATCACCAAGAGCATCTACATGCAGGAGGGGCGAGTGGTCTACGCCGCCAGCACCGACCCCGACGAGCGCCTCGGCGAGTCGCTGCTCCTGCGCGGGAGGATCTCCGCCCGGGACTACCTCGAAGCCAGCAAGCTGATCCGCCCCGGCCGGCGGCTGGGGGCGACCCTGGTCGAGCTCAAGGCGCTCGAGCCCGAAGACCTGATCCCGGCGGTCCAGGAGCAGATCAAGGACCTGCTGCTGGAGCTGTTCACCTGGACCCGCGGCACCTACGAGGTCATCTTCAAGGAGATCGACCCGGCCAGCATGGTGGCCGTCAACGTCGGCACCACCGAGAACCTGATCCTGGAGGGGATCCGGCACATCCGCGCCTGGAGCAGCGTGATCAAGGGGATCGGCAGCATCGAGTCGGTGCCGGTGGCTACCGGCGGCGCCGAGGGCGCCTACAAGCTCGACCTGAGCGAGGACGAGCAGCAGGTCCTGAGCCACGTCAACGGTCGCTCCAGCATCGAGCAGATCTGCCGCGTCTCGTACCTCTCCAACTTCGAGACCTGCCGGATCCTCTGGGCGCTGCAGGTCCTCGGCATGATCAAGTGGAGCCACGCCGAGGAGGTCAAGTCGGTGGACGCGGGCGCCAAGGCCCAGGAGCTGGAGCTGGACCTCGAGGCGGTGGTGGAGAAGTTCAACCAGATGTTCAATCGCGCCTACGTGTTCCTCAAGGGACGCTGCGGCGACGAGGTGGACGAGTTCATGGACTCGGTGATGGAGGAGATCTCGCGGCAATACGGGGTCCTCTTCGACGGCGTCGACCTCAAGCAGTACGGCCGAGCCGACTTCGAGCAGATGCTGGCCAACGTCGCCGGCCAGCCCGCCGAGCAGCGCAAGGCGCTGATGCTCTCGGCGCTCAACGAGCTGGTCTACGTGATCCAGCTCGAAGTCAAGAAGCGCTACGGCGCCGAAGAGGAGGCGGTCGTCTCCGGCATCATCAAGGACGGCTTCCGCAAGCTCGGCCAGGGATAACAGGCCGCCCAGGGGAGGGGCGATATTGGCGCAGGACGACTACTACTACGAGATCCAGCTCACCAACAAGCAGCTCGTCTTCTACTTCCTGGCCGGGGCCACCGGCCTGATCCTGAGCTTCCTCGCCGGCGTGATGGTGGGGCGCGGGGTCGACTCCAGCCAGGGACCACGGACCGAGCCGGTGCGCGAGGAGCGGATCGTCACCGAGGAGAAGACCAAGCCCCCGCTGGCCGCCGAGGACATGACGTACGCCAAGACCCTGGACGGGGAGCGGGTGCCCGACGCCGCCCTGGACCGGCCGCGCCCCACCCCGCCGCCGCAGAGGGCCGCCGCCGCTCCCGCCCACGCTCCGACGCCGCAGGCGACGCCCACCGCCCAGCCGCCCGCGACCACCCTGGCCGCTCCCCGCTCCACCCCGGAGCCCGCGCCCCCGACCACGGCGGCCACCCCCCGGCCGACGCCGACGCCGGCCCGTCCCGCTCCACCCCCTGCGTCCGCCGCCGCGGCGACCGCCGGCAAGTTCACGATCCAGGTGGGGGCCTTCAAGGACGCCTCGGCCGCCGAGTCGGTGATGACCAGCCTCAAGGCCAAGGGCTACGCGGCCTACGTGGTCTCGCCGTCCGCGCCGGACGGGCTCTTCAACGTCCGCGTGGGTACCTACCACGCCCGCGCCGACGCCGAGCGGGTCCGGGCCAAGCTGCGCGACCAGGAGAAGCTCCAGCCTTTCATCGTCAGTCAGTGAGTCGGACCCTGGAACGGGCGTGATCCACCGCTTCAGGCGCGAAGGGCTGGCCCTCTTGTCGGGTCTGCTGCTGGCGGGCTCGTTCCCCAAGTACGGACGCGGCAGCCTGGCCTTCGTCGCCCTGGTGCCGCTGCTGGTCGCCCTGGTCGGCGTCCGCCCCGCCCACGGGCTCCGTCTCGGCTACCTGGCCGGCGCTGCCGCCGCCGTCGGCACGCTCTACTGGACCGAGGCCGTGGTGGTCCACTACGGCGGCCTCCCGCTTCCGGTGGGGATCACCGTGATGCTCCTGCTGTGCCTGGCGGTGGCGATCTTCCCGGCCCTGTTCGGCTGGTTGGTCTCGCGCTGGCTGATCCGCCACGGTCCGCGGGCGCTGCTCGCCGCCCCCCTGGCCTGGGTGGCGACGGAGGTGCTGCGGGTGCGCACCTTCTTCCGTTTCCCCTGGTGCCTGCTGGGATACAGCCTCCACGACCATCCGGCCCTCATCCAGATCGCCTCGGCCACCGCCGTCTACGGCGTCTCCTTCCTGCTGGTCGGGGTCGCCGCGTCGGTCGCGTATCTGCTGGTCGAGCCCTCCCCGGTGGCCCGCCGGCGGGTGGGGCTGGCCACAGCCGGGCTGCTCGGCGCCGTCTTCACCTACGGCGCGTGGGCGCTCGCCCGGCCGCTCCCTGAACGGGGGAGCCTGCGGGTGGGCCTGGTCCAGGCCAGCGTCCTCCAGGAGGACAAGTGGGACCCCGGGCAGGCCTGGGAGAACCTGGAGCGGCACCTGATCCTGACCCAGCGGGCGGTCGCGGCCGGCGCGCAGCTCGTGGTCTGGCCGGAGTCGTCGCTGCCGTTCTACTACGACCGGAACCCGGCGGTGGCCCAGCGCCTGCAAGACCTGGCGCGGCGGGGGAACGTCTACATCCTGTTCGGCAACGACGATCGGGAGGCCGGGACCGGCGACCAGTACCGGGTCTGGGTGGGCGCCAAGCTGCTCTCGCCGGATGGCAGGATCACCCTCCGCTACCACAAGATCCGCCTGGTGCCGTTCGGCGAGTACGTGCCGCTCCAGCCGCTTCTGACGCTCGGCGGCCGGGTCACCGCCAAGCTGGTGCAGGAGGTGGCCGACTTCACACCCGGCCGCGAGGCGGTGGTGGGCGAGGTCCGCGGCCATCGTCTCGGAGTGTTCATCTGCTACGAGGCGATCTTCCCGGAGCTGATCCGCCAGTTCGTGGCCCACCGCGCCGAGCTGCTGGTCAACATCACCAACGACGGCTGGTACGGGCGCAGCTCGGCTCCCTTCCAGCACTTTGCCATGGCCCGCTTCCGTGCCGTCGAGAACGGCAGGTACCTGGTCCGCGCCGCCAACACCGGCATCAGCGGCGTGATCGACCCGCGCGGCCGGGTGGTCGTCCGCACCCGCCTCTTCGATCGGACGGCGACGGTGGCGGACGTGCCCCTGGTTGCGGGCACCACCTTCTACGCCCGCCACGGCGACGTCTTCGCCTGGGCCTGCTTCCTCTCGGCGCTCTTGCTGACCCTCGAGCCGGTGCCGTGGCGGCGGCTCCTTCCCCGGCGGGGCCGGAGGGTCGGATAGAATCGGGAGGTGCTCTCCGGTCCGGCGTTCGTTCGGTGGGACCGGCGGGGAGCACCTTCCTTGGAGGAGAAAATTGGACGAGGACTTCACGGGCAGGCTCGAGGAACTGGCAGCGAGGGCCGCGGACATCCGCGGCTATCTTTGACGCGTCTCGCCTAGGCGCCGAGCTGCAGAGGCTCGAGGGGCAGATGGGCGCCGAGGGCTTCTGGAAGGACCAGGCGGCGGTCCAGAAGGTCCAGAGGCGGCGCAAGCGGATCGAGTCGGACCTGGAGCTGCTCAAGAAGCTCACCTCCCAGGAGGGCGACGCCCGGGTCCTGGTGGAATGGCTGGAGGCGGGCGAGGACGTCAAGTCCGACCTCGACGCGGCCTTGGGTGCGCTCGAGACGCTGATCGAGGACGCCGAGCTCGACAAGATGCTGGGCGGCGAGCACGACCGGGCCAACGCCATCCTCTCGATCAACGCCGGCGCCGGCGGCACCGAGAGCCAGGACTGGGCCGAGATGCTGCTGCGCATGTACCTGCGCTGGTGCGAGAAGCGCGGTTACAAGCGGGACATCACCGACATCCAGGCGGGCGACGAGGCCGGCATCAAGAGCGTGACGGTGCTGGTGCAGGGTGAGCACGCCTACGGCTACCTCTCGGTCGAGAACGGCGTTCATCGCCTGGTGAGGATCAGCCCCTTCGACTCGGCGTCCCGCCGCCACACCTCGTTCGCCTCGGTGTTCGTCTGGCCCGAGCTCGACGACAACATCAAGGTGGAGATCCAGGACAAGGACGTGCGGGTCGACACCTACCGCTCCAGCGGCGCCGGCGGCCAGCACGTCAACGTCACCGACTCGGCGGTGCGCATCACCCACCTGCCCTCCGGCATCGTGGTCTCGTGCCAGAACGAGCGCAGCCAGATTCGCAACCGAGACATGGCCTTCAAGGTGCTGAAGGCCCGGCTCTACGACCTGGAGCTGCGCCGCCAGCGCGAGCGTCTCGACGCGGTCGAGTCGTCCAAGAAGGAGATCGCCTTCGGCAGCCAGATCCGCTCCTACGTCTTCCAGCCCTACCAGATGGTCAAGGACCTGCGCACCCGGTACGAGGTGGGGGACGTCGACCGGGTGATGGACGGCGACCTGGACGGGTTCATCAAGGCGGCCCTGATCGCCCGCGCCAAGGGCCAGCTCGACCGGCCGGTGGTGGCCGATGACCCGGCCGCCGGCTGATCCGCAGGGCGCCGACCGGGGCCCGAGGCCGGGCCGATGGGGCCGGCCGGCAGTCGCCGTCCTGCTGCTGGCGGGCTGCGGCTCGGCGCCGGCGCCTCCGGACGCCACCGCCGATGACCTTCCGGCGGCGGCCATCGTCTACGAGCACGACATCGGCGGCAACAAAGACGTCTACGTCCTGCCGGTCGCGGGCGGCGAGCCCCGGCGGCTGACCACCGAGGCCTCCGACGATGGCCTGCCCCGCTTCACCCCCGACGGGCAGGCCGTGGTCTACACCAGCGACCGGGCCGGCAACTGGCAGGTCTTCGAGGTCCCCATCGAAGGGGGGCGGCCGATCCGGCTGAGGAGCAACCCCCACACGGAGTGGCAGGCCGACGTCTCGCCCGACGGCCGCACGCTGGCCTTCCTCTCCGATCGGGAGGGCTCGGAGAGCCTGTGGCTGATGGACCTCCAGACGAAGGAGCCGCGCGCCCTGGTGCGCCAGGAGAACCAGCCCATCATGGGGAACCCGGACTGGAGCCCGGACGGAGGCCGGATCGTCTTCTCCTCCAACTGGCACCGGGGGCACCAGATCTTCGTGGTCGACGTCGAAAGCGGGGCGGTGGAGCGGATCTCGCCTCCGGCCTCGGGAGGCTGCGAGCCCCGCTTCTCGCCGGACGGGAGGAAGGTCGTCTACGTGAGCCGTCCCTCGAGCACCAGGAGCCGGCTGGTGGAGCACGATCTCCGGACGCATGAAGAGCGGGTGCTGGTCGACTGGCCGGCCCTCAGCTACGATCCCGCCTACTCACCGGACGGCCAGGAGCTAGCCTTCGCCTCGAACATCAGCGGCGAGTGGGTGATCTACCGCCAGCGGCTCGCCGACGGCCGCGCGTATCGCTTGACCTTCCGCAAGGGCGACGCCCGCTACCCCGACTACCGCCCGTAGCCGTCCCGGGGACATGACCGGGTTTCGTCCCCAATCGGGGGACACGATCCGAATTCACGGCATGGGGAGGAATTCGGTCACGTCCCCGATAGCCGGGAAACCCGGATCGTGTCCCCCGAACGGCGACCACCTCACCGGTGGCGCGAAGCGGCGTTCGCGGCGCGCCTCCTCGCGCGATTACGACCCAGCGCTGGCCCAGGCGCGGGCGCCGGGCTCGGTGCCGGCCACGAAGGCCTCCATCCGGGCCCCCGGCAACCCGGCCCGGGTCCGGTGGCCGGAGCTGTCGACGGGCACGAAGACGATGTTCGCCGGGATCGGGTAGTCCTCGATGGGGGCGTCCGCCATCGCCTCCTTCCAGAAGTCCATCCAGATCGGCAGCGCGGTCTTGCCGCCCTCGCCCTGGCGGCCCAGGCTCTGCTTTTTCTCGTCGAAGCCCACCCAGACCCCGGCTGCCAACTGGGGCTCGAAGCCGATGAACCAGCCGTCGGTAAAGTCGTTGGTGGTACCGGTCTTGCCGGCGATGGGGCGACCGAGGGAGCGGGCCCTCACCGCGGTGCCCCGCTCCACCACCCCGCGCAGCAGGCTGGTCAAGAGATAGGCGGTGTCGGCCCGGATCGCGTCGATGGCGTGGGGGGCGTTCTCCTCGATGGGGTTGCCGTCGCGGTCGGTGATGCGGCTGACCAGCTCGGGCTCCATGCGTAGCCCCTGGTTGGCGAAGGTGGCGAAGGCCGCCGTCATGTCGATCAGCGTCGCCTCGCCGGCGCCGAGGGCGATGGGGAGGTACGGTGGGATCTCGTGGGACAGGCCCAGCTTGCGCGCGTACTCGAGGCCGGTCTCGATCCCCACCGCGCGCAGCGTCTTCACCGCCGGGATGTTCCGGCTCCCCTCGAGCGCCCGGCGCAGCGGTATCGCCCCCAGGAACCGGAAGTCGTAGTTGTGGGGGGTCCAGGCGGTGCCGTCCCAGTTGGGGAAGGAGACCGGCGCGTCGACGATGGTGGTGGCCGGGGTCCACCCCAGGGTCTCGATGGCCGCGGCGTAGACGATGGGCTTGAACGCCGAGCCCACCTGACGCAGCGCCTGGGTCGCCCGGTTGAACTTGCTGCGCTCGAAGTCGTAGCCCCCGACCATGGCCCGGACGGCGCCGGTCTGCACCTCGATCGCCAGCAGCGCCCCGTCGACCTCGGGTTCCTGCTCGAGGGAGAGCCGCACCTGGGTGCCGCCTTCGAGGACCGTCCCCTCCTGGATCTCCTGGATCCGGAACGGCGCCACCACGCCGCGTGGGAGCGCCTGGGCCACGCTGCTCGAGCCGATCCAGGGGACGTCCCGACCCCGCAGCCGTCCCCGATAGCGACCGATCTGGACCAGGGCGGACGAGCGGTCCGACTCGAGCACCACCCCGCGAACCACCTCGCCCGGCTGGATCGGCCAGTCCCACTCGTCGAGATGGAGGTCCTTGGGAAGCTGCCCGTCCACCAGCACGCTTCGGGTGGGGGGCTTGTGGCCTCGGATCCTCACGTCCAGCTTCAGCAGGCCGTCGCGCAGCGCGCGGTTGGCGGCCCGCTGGAGCCGCGGGTCGAGCGTGGTGTGGACCCGCAGCCCTCCCTGGTAGATCCGCTGGCTCCCGTACTCGCGCTCCAGGTACTTGCGCACCTCCTCGAGGAAGTAGGGGGCGATCGAGGGTGGGGGACGGCGCAGATGGAGCTCGAGGGGCTCGCCCCGCGCCGCCTCGGCCTCGGCCGGGGTGATGTAGTTCTCGGCCAGCATCCGGTCGAGGACGTGGCCGCGCCGCTCCAGGGCGTTCTCGGGATGCTCGATGGGCGACAGCCGTCCCGGGTTCTGCGGCAGCCCGGCCAGAAGCGCCGCCTCCGCCAGCGTGAGCTGGCCGATCGGCTTGTCGAAGAAGAACCGGCTGGCGGCCTCCACGCCGTAGTTGCCGTGCCCGAAGTAGATCTGGTTGCAGTACAGGGTGAAGATCTCCTCCTTGGTGAAGCTCTTCTCGATCTGGAAGGCCAGGATCATCTCCTTGATCTTCCTGCCGTAGGTCTTCTCCGGGGTCAGGAACAAGAGGCGAGAGAGCTGCATGGTCAAGGTGGAGAAGCCCTGCCCCCGGCGGCCGGAGCGGATGTTGGCCAGGGCGGCGCCGGGGATCCGCCAGGGGTTGATCCCCAGGTGCTTCCAGAAGTCGGCGTCCTCGACGGCCACGATCGCGTTGCGCAGCACCGGCGGGATCTCTTCGAAGCCGACCACCACCCGGCGCTCGATGGCGAACTCGCCGATCAGGCTGCCGTCCTGGGCGAGGACCTGGGTGATCAGGTTGGGCTTGTAGTCCTCGAGCGACGATACCTGCGGCAGGTCGCCTTCCTCCGCCAGCATCGCACCGACCACCGAGCCGCCCAGGATGGCGACCACGAACAGGGCGGTCAGGATCACCCGCCGGACGTTAGACGCGGGGCGCTTTCCGACCGGGCCGCTGGGCACGGGGACAGACTACACCGGCCCGAGGCTCAGCGGGAAACGGGCGCCCCGCCGCCCCTCAACCCTTGTGCGGGCGGGTCCGCGGCCGGCTGTCGCCCTTCGACTTCTTGGCCGGCGCGGGCGATCTCGGCTGGCTGCGACCGGCCTTGGGTGGGGGCGACGCCGTCCGGCGGGGCGGGCTGGACCGGCGCTGGACGGAGGGCGCCGCGCGTCGGCTGGTGGTCTCGCTGGATCGGCGCTGGACGGAGGGCGCCGCGCGTCGGCTGGTGGTCTCGCTGGATCGGCGCTGGACGGAGGGCGCCGCGCGCCGGCTGGTCTCGCT
>CAZNNH010000104.1:19545-21484 GCA_964574335.1 uncultured Acidobacteriota bacterium
TGGTCTCGCTGGATCGGCGCTGGACGGAGGGCGCCGCGCGCCGGCTGGTCTCGCTCGACCGGCGCTGGATGGAGGGCGCCGCGCGCCGGCTGGTCTCGCTCGACCGGCGCTGGATGGAGGGCGCCGTCCGCCGGCTGGTCTCGCTGCTGCGCTGCGCTGGTACCGCACGCCGGGTCGAGCCTGTCGGGCTCGTCGTCGAGCGGGCTCGAGACTGACCCTGGGCCGGGGAACTGGCCCGGCTCGACGCTGACTTGCCGCCGGACAGCGGCCCGAACACGCGGCGCAGCACCCCGGCTCCCTGGTCGCCGCGCGAGCCGGCCGGCCGCGAGCTGCGTCGGGCCTGGGCGTCTGGCGACGTGCTGCGAGCCCGCGCCCCGCCGTCCCTCCCTGGGGTTCGAGGGCGAACCGCGATGGAGGCGAAGGGGTCGGCCCGCCGGCCGCCGCCGATCGAGGCCGTCGGCGTTCCGCGGTGAGTGGTGCGGAGACGCGCCCGCTCGGAGACCTGCAGCCGTCGATCCAGGCCGTGCCCGGGATCCAGGAGCCGGACGTCCCCGTTGCGCACGCGGTCCTCCCCGACCCGATATCGCACCCAGTCGCGGCTGCGAAGGTGGTCGCGCTCCACGTAGTTCCAGCCCCCGTGGCCGCGGCGGACCGCACGCCCGCCGTAGTTGCGATCGCGGTGCCAGAAGACCGGTCGTCCCCGCCGGCCCAGCGGGCACCACCCGACGTAGCGGGGGCCGATCGACCAGGAGACCCAGGCCGGGCCCCAGACACGGTCGGGGATCCAGTACCAGCCCAGGGAGACCGAGACGTCCCATCGTCCGTAGTGGAAGGGCGCCCATCCCCAGGCCTCGTAGGGGACCCAGGTCCACCCGTAGTCGGTGAAGGCCCAGCGGCCGTTGGTGTAGGGCTGCCAGTCGCCGGCCACGTGGGGTCGCCACACGTTCCCGATCCCGGCCTCGTAGTACCAGGTGCCAGAGTCCTGGAGCTCGGCAGCGTACGGTGCCACCTCCTCCGGCAGGTAGGCCGCCGACGGCGCGGTCCAGGCATACCGCCCGTCCCGATCCAGGTTCCAGCGGGCGAAGTCGTCGGCGTCGCCCGGGTCGTAGGGCTCGGGCTGGCTCGGAGCGTCGCCGCGTTGTGCGTAGGCCCGCTCGCCCGCCGCGACCCGGGTGCGGCCCGCCTGCGACTCGAGCTCGGCGGAGCCCGCCAGCGCGGCCAGCCAGGTCTCGGCTCCGTAGGCGTCCACACGGTAGCGTCCACGCTCCCGGGCTCGGATCAGCCCGCCCGGCGTCTCCACCAGGACCTCGGCCGTGTCGCCTTCGAGGGCCAGATGGAGCGAGCCCGACCAGAGGCGGAGGACGATCTGCGCTGGCTCGCCGTCGTGCGCCACGAAGTCGAGCTTGGAGCGGGAGTCGAGGCGCAGCAGGCTGCCGTCGGCGAACTGTAGCTCGACCCGGCCGCTGCCGTCCGTCCAGACCCGGTCACCGGGAAGGAACGGCAGGTTGGGGACGGCCTCCTCGGCGGTCGCCTCGTCCGCGCGTTGGAGCACCACGCCGGGCTCGACGTAGCGGGTCCGCGCATCCCGGTAGGGCTCCTGGGCCACGGCCGGGGTCGCCAGCGCCACGAGCATGATCCACATCGCTGGTCTTGGCATCGTGTCCCCCTTCCCGAGTGGTGCCTCCCACTCATCAACCAAGGTCTGCAAGACATGTGCCCCCACCGCCCCGGACGTTGCCCCTTCGTCTTCAGGCACTTGAGCCGGGCCGCCCGGGCGCGGTGTCCCCGGAAGGGGCCGCCCGGTGTCCCCTCCGTCGGGGCTGCCCCGGCGGCCGGCGCCGGCTTGCAGGCCCACGCGGAGCCCCCTATACTTACCTTTCGTCCCGCTGCCGGAGTGGCGGAATTGGCAGACGCGCACGGTTCAGGGCCGTGTTGGCTT
>CAZNNH010000105.1:0-21295 GCA_964574335.1 uncultured Acidobacteriota bacterium
ACGGCCACGGCCGGGTCCCCGCCGTGGAGGTGATGGTGGCCACCCCCTTCATCCGCGACTGCATCATCAACAAGGACAAGACCAAGCTGATCCACGAGGCGATCGCGGCGGGGGTCTCCCAGTACGGGATGCAGACATTCGACCAGGCCGTCTTCCAGCTCTTCAAGAAGGAGCTCATCACCTACGACGAGGCGCTTCGCCGCGCCAGCAACCCGGACGAGTTCAAGCTCAAGATCCAGGGGATCCAGTCGACCTCCGACATGGCCGCCGAGGAGATGGAGTCGACGATGCAGTCCTTCGAGATCGAGTGAGCGCAGCCCCAAAGCCCCGCTGCGCCCGCACCGCGCCGGCCGGCGCCGTGCGGGCGTCCCCGAACCCGACGCCGCGATCCGCCTACCAGGACGCTCTGCGGCGGCTGGCTCGGCGCGACCACTCGGAGCACGAGCTGCGTTCCGCGCTACGGCGCCGAGGCCACTCGGAGGAGGAGGTCGATCGCGCCCTCGAGCGGCTGCGGCGGTCCGGCTACGTCGACGACCGCAGCTACGCTCTCCGCTTCGCCCGCTCCCACCTACGAAACCAGGGGCTGGGCCGGGTCCGTATCCGGGCAGCGCTCCGGGCCCGGGGAGTGGAGCGGGAGCTCCTGGAAGAGGGGCTGGCCGCGGCGCTCGGCGAGGCGAGCGAAGACCAGATCCTCGAGGACCTGGCCTGCCGCTACTGGGAGCGGCACCGCCGCGACCCGCCCGCGAGGCGGCTGCGCAAGCTCTGGGCCTTCCTGATCCGGCGCGGCTTCCCGGGCGCGCTGGTGGCCGAGCGGCTGCGGGCCCTCTGGCCCGACCGCGGGGAGGAGCTGGGATGGCTCTCCGGCGCCGAGGAGGGGGAGACGGCGTGAGGAGCTCCGACGAGATCCGGGCCGCCTTCCTCCACTTCTTCGAAGCGCGTGACCACCGCGTGGTCAGGAGCTCCTCCCTGGTGCCCGCCCACGACCCGAGCCTGCTGTTCGCCAACGCCGGCATGAACCAGTTCAAAGACGTCTTCCTGGGCAAGGAGCGCCGCGACTACGCCCGCGCCGCCTCGTCCCAGAAGTGCGTGCGCGCCGGCGGCAAGCACAACGACCTCGAGAACGTCGGCCGCACCGCCCGTCACCACACGTTCTTCGAGATGCTCGGCAACTTCTCGTTCGGCGACTACTTCAAGCAAGACGCCATCGGATTCGCCTGGGAGCTGCTCACCCGGGAGCTGGGCCTGCCCGAGGAGCGTCTGGTTGCGACCGTGTTCGCCGGCGACCAGGAGGTCCCTCAGGATCGCGAGGCGGCCGGGCTCTGGCGGCGCCACCTGCCCGCCGACCGGATCCTCGAGCTCGGCGCCAAGGACAACTTCTGGGCCATGGGCGAGACCGGCCCCTGCGGCCCCTGCTCCGAAGTCCACTTCTTCCAGGGGGACCAGCACCCCTGTGCGGAGGTCGCCGCCGGCCGCCCCTGCCTGGGCGTGGAGTGCGAGTGCGACCGCTGGATGGAGATCTGGAACCTGGTCTTCATGCAGTACGACCGCGCCCCGTCCGGGGCCCTCAGCCCCCTCCCCGCCCCGTGCGTCGACACCGGGATGGGCCTGGAGCGGATCGCGGCGGTGGTCCAGTCACACGCCTCGAACTACGACACCGACCTGTTCGCTCCCCTGCTCGAGGCCACCGCCCGACGTGCCGGCTGCCGCTACGGTGGCGATCCGGACCGTGACGTCTCGCTGCGGGTGATCGCCGACCACCTGCGGGCCACCACCTTCCTGGTCTCGGACGGCGTGATGCCCGGCAACGAGGGGCGCGGCTACGTGCTGCGCAAGATCATGCGTCGCGCCATGCGCCACGCCAGACGCCTGGGCATCGAGGGCCCCTTCCTCTTCGAGGACGTCGCCGTGGTGATCGAGCGGATGGCCGCTGCCTATCCCGACCTGCTCAACGAGCAGGAGACGGTCTCCCGCATCGTGCGCCTCGAGGAGGAGCGCTTCGGCTCCACCCTGAAACATGCGTTTGCCGTCTTCGAGCAGGTGGCGGGGAAGCTGCCCGAGGGCGGCGAGATCACCGGCGCCGACGCCTTCCGCCTCTACGACACCTACGGCCTGGCCCTGGACTTCACCGAGGAGCTAGCCCAGGATCGCGGGCTCTCGGTGGACACCGCCGGCTTCGGGGAGGAGCTCCGGGGCCAGCAGGAACGTGCCCGCCAGTCGAGCCGGCTCGGCGCGGTCACCGGCGACCCCGTCTACCTCGGCCTGCTGCAGAAGGGCCCCACGCTGTTCCTGGGCTACGACGAGCTGGTCGTCGACGACGCCCGGATCCTGGCGGTGCTGCGGGACTCCCGGCCGGTGTCCCGTCTCGACGAAGGCCAGGCCGGGGAGCTGATCCTCGACCGGACACCGTTCTACGCCGAGGCCGGCGGCCAGGTGGGCGACCATGGCGTCATCTCCGCCGACGCCTCCGCCGCGCAGGTCACCGGCTGCACGCTTCCGGTCCCCGGGCTCTACCGCCACCACGTCACCGTCACCAGCGGCGGCTTCGAGAAGGGGATGCGGGTGCGCGCCCAGGTCGACCCGCACTTCCGCGCCGGCGCCCGGCGCCACCACACCGCCACCCACCTGCTGCACGCGGCCCTGCGGGAGCGGCTGGGCCCCCACGTCAAGCAGGCAGGAAGCCTGGTGACCCCCGACCGGCTGCGCTTCGACTTCAGCCACTACGCTCCGGTCTCGCCCCCGGAGCTTCGGGAGATCGAGAACCGGGTCAACGGAGAGGTGCTCCGGGATGCCACCGTGGCCACCCTGGCCATGAGCCGAGACGACGCCCTGGCCTACGGTGCCCTGGCCTTCTTCGGCGACAAGTACGCAGAGCGGGTCCGGGTGGTCGAGGTTCCCGGCTTCTCGCGGGAGCTCTGCGGCGGCACCCACGTGCACCACACCGGGGAGCTGGGGCTGTTCCTGATCACGTCCCAGCAGGGGATCGCCTCCGGCACCCGGCGCGTCGAGGCGTTGACGGGGCCGGCGGCGCTTTCGCAGGCCCAGCAGGACCAGGGGATCCTCGAGCAGCTCGAAGCCGCCGCCAAGCTCCATCGGCGGGAGCTGGTCGACGAGTACGCCCGGCTCCAGGAGCGGCTCAAGACCCAGGCCCGCGAGATCCAGGGGCTCCAGCTCAGGCTGGCGCGTGAGACCGCGCCGGCCGATGAGCTGCTGGAGGTCGCCGGCGTCAAGGTGTGGACGCCACGTTTCGACGGCCTCGACCGCCGCGCTCACGCCGCCGTGGTCGACGAGTTTCGGAATCGCTACCGGGACCAGCCGTTCGCGCTGGTCTCGAGCGCCGTGGTGGACTCGTCCGTCCACGTGATCAGCGCCGTCGCCCAACCGCTGACCCGACGGTTCGGGGCCCCCGAGCTGCTCAAGCGGCTCGACCTGCGGGGCGGCGGGCGGCCCGACTTCGCTCAGGGAGGTGGCGTCGAGCCGGACCAGGTCGACGAGCTTCGTCGGCGGGCCGGCGCCCTGATCCGCGAGCTCTTGGGAGGCACCGATGGATAGCGCAAGCCGACCGGCCCGGGTCCATTGGCTCCTGGCCTTCGGTCTCGTCGGGCTGGGCCTCGCCCCATCCGCGAGCGCCCAGATCTACACCCGGGTCAACCGGGACGGCGTGATCGAGGCCACCAACATCCCGGACTCGCGCGGGTTCCGCCTCGTCTACCCGGGCAAGGGCACGCTGATCCATTCCCGGGGTTTCCGCGGCACCTACCGTGGCGAGTTCGACCACCACATCCAGGCCGCCGCCGCCGCTCACGGGGTGAGCATGGACCTGATCCGGGCCGTGATCCAGGTCGAGTCCGCCTACGACCGGCTGGCCGTCTCGTCCAAGGGCGCCAAGGGGCTGATGCAGCTCATGCCGGCCACGGCCCGGCGGCTGGGCGTCTTCGACGTCTTCGACCCGCGCCAGAACGTGATGGGTGGGACCCGCTACCTGCGTCTGCTTCTCGACCTCTTCGGCGGCAACATCCCGTTGGCGCTGGCTGCCTACAACGCGGGAGAGAACGCCGTCCGCCGCTACGGCGGGATCCCCCCCTACAAGGAGACACGCGGCTACGTCAAGAAGGTGCAGTCGCTGCTCTCGGAGGTCGGACACAGCCAGATCATCTCCTTCCCCGCCGCGCGGAGGCGTGGTGCCTGGCTGGCACGGGCCGGCAGCGGGGGCCGCCGGGCGGTCTCCCCGGCCCGTCCGGCCGTCTACTATCAGTGGCGCGACCAAGAGGGACAGCACCACGTGGCCGAGCAGCCGCCGGCCGAGGGGACCCGCTACAGCATGATCCGCGCCTTGCCCTGACCGGCGCCGATGTCGGCCGACACACGATGAGCGAGCCCAACCAGCCGTCCCGAGACCAGAGCCTGTTCCTCGGGCACGTCGACCGGGGCAAGGCGCTGTTCGATCAGAAGCGCTTCGGCGAGGCCGAGCACGAGCTCGAGGAGGCCTATCTGATCCGGCCTCGGGATCCCAAGGTCCTGAACCTGCTGGGGCTGGTCTACTTCCGCCAGCACAAGCTGGAGAAGGCCGAGGAGGTCTACCGGAAGCTGGCCGGAGAGAGTCCGGACGCCGACACCCTCTTCTACAACCTCGGCCTGATCTACTTCAAGCTCGATCGCCTCGACGAGTCGGAGGCGGCCTTCCTCAAGGCGCAGGAGCTGTCGAGCACCGATCATCCCAAGATCTGCTTCTATCTCGGCTCCATCTACGAGCGCCAGCGCCGCTTCCAGGACGCGATCTTCCAGTACCGTCAGGCTGGCGCCAACCTGATGGTGCAGCGGATCCAGGGCCGGGTGGAGCCGGCTCCCCCCCAGGCCCCCAGGCCCAGGGCCAAGCCTCGTGCCAAGCCCGATGCCGACGACACGGCGGAGTTCAAGCCCAAGGAGATCGAGGAGATCTTCGGCCGCCGCGAGGTGCTGCCCCGGCAGCCCAAGCCTCTGGGTCCGAGTGTGCTGGCGCCGGGTGCCGCAGTCGACGCCAACGACACCGCGCGCTTCAAGGTCCGCAGTGGCGGGGCCCAGCCCCACACCCAGCCGCTCCGGGCAACCAGCCCCGCGCCCGCCGAGGTGAGCCGCTCGGAGCCTTTCCACCTGCTCCAGCCCAACCTGCTCGAGGTGTCCTTCACCGGCAAGCTCTTCTTCAAGCAGGGCACCCTCTACTCCTACAGTGGCAACCTCACCTTCTGGGTGAAGGAGAAGCGCCCGGGCGGGACACCAGCCCTGGTCATCGTCACCGGGGCCGGACGGGTCCTGCTGCTCGAGAAGGACCGCCAGATCTCCTTCCTCCACGTGGGAGACCAGCCGGTCTTCGTCGAGCCCGCCCACCTGCTGGCCTGCGAGGACACCCTGACGCCACGCTACGAGCCGTTCGGGGCGGCCCAGGCCGCCGAGTTCCTGGTCCTCGAAGGACGCGGCATGGCCGCCGTGTCGCTGAGCGGCCGCCCGATCCACCTGTCGGTGACCCCCCAGTACCCGGTCTCGCTTCCCTTCAGCTCCGTGGTGAGCTGGACTGGAAAGCTCTCCCCGAGCCTGGTCGAGGACGAGCAGCTCCGGGAGGTCATCCTCTCGGGAGAGGGGGACGGCCGCCCCCTGGTCCGCCTCAGCGGCAGCGGACACGTCCTCGTCGAGCAGGCGCCTGACTGAGGAGGCCGGCTCCCTGCGGCGTTACGCGCTCGGCGGTGGCGGCGGCGGCGCCGGTACCGTTGCCGTCTCCGGGAAGTAGGCCCGGTAAAGGAGCGCCTGGGCCAACAGGATGACCGGTCCGGCCACCAGCAGGCCAACGCCGCAAACGATGGCTCCGCCCATCGCGATCAGCCCCATCACCAGCCAGAAGACCCCGGCCATCAGCCACTCGTCTTTGAGCGTCTCGAAGCTCAGCTTCATCGCCTCGATGCCGTCCATGCGCTTGTCCGCCACCAATGGCAGCGCGAACATCAGGAGGCCCCCGACCACCAGACCGGGGAGCACACACAGGGCACTCCCGATGAGCTGGGCGACCACGATCAGCAGGCCCGCTACCGATGCCGGCGCCAGCACATCCTGGACGTCAAACAACTGGGGCACGTCGATCTTCTGGCCGCGGAGCTGCCTGAGGGCCATCCGGTAGGCGCCCACGCCGAGCACGCCGAAAGGCACCCCACCGACGATCCCGCCGATGCCGAACGTCACGCTGCCGAGGAGCGTGGCCACCAGGCCCCCAATCACGGCGAACAGCAGTGTCACCAGGATCCAGGTGGCCGCCTCCTGCTGGAACAGCCTCCAGGCCGGGCCCAGGACGTCGAAGTTGACCTTCCGCTGCGGCGCGTAACCCTGAAGTGGCGATGGCATGCTGCTCCTCCCATTCAGCCGAAGACGACGATCGGGACGACTGCACTTGTATTCGCGAAGGGCAAAAGAGACAGTAGCGGAGCGACGCGAGCGCTGTCAAGCGGCGGCGAGAAGGGCGCGTCGGCTCAGTCGAGATCGGACTCGGAGACGCCCGGAGGCAGCGAGAGCTGGAAGGCGTCGCGCGGCAGCTTGGCGTTGATCCTCACGTCCGAGAAGCGGATCGTGGTCTGGTCCCCGGTGGGCTCGGTGAGACGGGTCTGCACCGGCACGTGGCGCCGCTTCTCCACCCACAGCCGGATCGACGAGAACAGGCCGGACGACTGGTGGCCGGGCCTCGGCTCGAGCTCCAGGACATGGGTCGGCTCGCCACCGACCGTCTCTTCGCCCAGCAACGTCACCCGGTACTTGTCTCCCAGCTCGGCAGCGCCGGGTCCGAAGCCGACCAGGAGGTCCGACTCTCCCTTGGCGGTGCCGCGGAAGACCTGCTTGGTCTGGGGCACGTAGCGGGCGAACCGGCCGTCCTTGATCAGCATCACGCTGGGCTGGGGCAGGGTGTAGTCCCAGCGCAGGCGTCCCGGAACCTGCAGGATCACCCGGCCCTGCCGCTCCTCGGTCTCGTCCAGCAACACCAGCGTCCGCCCCTCGACAAAGCTGGCCTGAAGCGTCTTCAGGGAGCGCCCCGCCTCCTCCAGAGAGGCCAGCACCCCGCCCGCGTCCCCACTCGGAAGGAGCAGCAGGACGAGCGCCCAGGCGACAGCGGTCATCACGAGGGCTGGCCGGCGGCGCTGACCGCAGCCACCGCGGGGATGCTCCCATCCGGTCGAACCACGTGGCCGTCCCGCACCTCGACGATCCGATCGGCCACCTGGGCGGCTTCGCGGTTGTGGGTGATCATCACCACGGTCTGCCCCCGGTCGTTCAGCGACCCGAACAGGTCCAGCACCATCTGGCTGTTGACGGAGTCGAGGTTGCCGGTGGGCTCGTCGGCCAGCAGAATGGCCGGCTGGTTGACCAGGGCGCGGGCGATCGCCACCCGTTGCTGCTCACCGGCCGAGAGGTCGAGCGGCTTCATCGTCACCTTGTGGGAGAGGCCGATCATCTCGAGAAGCTCCATGATCCGGCGCCGCGAAGGGGCGCCGTTGCCCTGGATCTGGCCCACGATCTCCAGGTTCCCGCCAACGCTCAGCGTCGGGAGCAGGTTGAAGCGCTGGAACACGAAGCCGATCTTCTGCCGCCTCACCCGGGTCCTCTCGGCATCCGAGGCGGTGGAGATCTCGATCCCATCCACCAGCACCTTCCCCGAGGTCGGATGCGCCAGGCCTCCGAGCAGGTGGAGCAGCGTCGACTTCCCGGATCCAGAGGGTCCCACGATGGCGACGAACTCGCCCCGACGGACCGCCATGTCCACGCCGCGCAGAGCCAGCACCTCGATCTTCCCGACGTGGTACACCATCCGAAGATCGACCGCCTGCAGGATGGTGTCGCTGCTTTCGCTCAGCCGAATCTCCGCATCGGAAACCCGTGGTCCCACTGCTGCGTGCGGGGGGCCTCGGAGGGGCGGGTAATGCTAGCCCCGCCACTCGGGCAGGTCAACCGCGCTCGACCTCGAAGCCGCCGGGGCCCCCCGCCCGCCCCCAGGTACGGGCACGCACGCCGAAGAGCGAGGCCACCTCGACCACTGTCTGCAGGTGGCGGGTGACCTCCACCGTCGTCACCCGACCACCGCATCCGCCGGCCGCCAGCGGGACGACGAGTTGGTCTGCCAGGTGCCCGTCCACCGCCCCCTCGGCGTCGATCTGCCGGAGCAGGCGCCGGGTCAGGCGCTCGGCCAGCACCTCGGAGCGAAGCCCTCGCCGTCCCAGCTCGGACAGCGCCAGACGCCCTCGCTCGAAGACGGCTTCCAGATAGAGGTACGACCCTGGCGAGGCGACGGGTGGCTCGTGGACCAGGCAATCGATCTCCAGCCGTCGCTCCTCCCACAGCAGCGCGCGGGCTGCCTGCGCCTGTCGCTCCGCCACCTCCCCTCGGACCCGACCCGCGCCCGATACGCCGCGGAGGGCCAGAAGGTCTCCCCGAGCCTCGAGGTGGAGCGGCGAGCCTGGACCGGACCAGGGCTCCACCCGGGCCCCCACCTCCCCGCCACCGGGCGGATAGAAGCCGGCGCGCCTGAGCTCCGCCCGCAGGCGCAGGCCCGCCCCTTCGACGACCGAGGCCCAGTGTCGCGAGAGAAACTCGAAGGCCGGGCTCTGGGGCACGTGGGTGCCCCCCGTCACCTCCACCGAGCTCGCCTGGTCGGCGCGTGCCAGCGCCGGCAGCACCGTCTGCAGCACCAGCGTCACGGCGCCGGCGGTAGCGATCTCGAATCGGAACTCCCCGGAGGTCACTGGCCCCGGCTCGAAACGCAGGTCCGGAGATCCCTCGAAGGCGCCGCCGACGCGGGCTTGACAGGCCATGGCGGCGGCGCGCACGGCGGCCAGGTGCTGAGGGCGCAGCCCGGGTTGGGGTCGGCCCGCCCGGATCCGTGAGATCTGGAAGCCCTGCCCGGTGACCGCCGACAGCGTGAGGGCAGCACGCAGGATCTGCCCACCGGCCTCCCCTCGTGAGCCATCCAGGCTCAGCAGTCCGCTCACGCCAGCCCCGGGGAGGGCCGGGTCGGCTGGACGGGCCCGGCTATGCCGGCCGGGCGGCCGCCACCCGCTGTGACTCTGGAGGCACGAAGTAGCCGGGTACCGCCCCGATCAGCCGAAGCCGGGGTGGACCCGCGAAGTGCGACAAGAGGGCCTCTTGGGCCTGCGGATAGGTCTCGGCGGGAAAGAAGCGCTCCACCACCTCCCGCACCCCGTTCTCGCACGGCCTCTCGAACCGAAGCCGCAGCACCGGCACCAGGTCCTCCTCGGCGTACCCGGAGTTCCACCAGGCCGACCGCTCGGCGACCCAGAACGAGACGTTCTCGACGCTGACGCTGCGGCTGTGCCGGTTCTCCATCATGTACCGCCACAGCTCGAACTCGCTGAGCGGGACATAGCGCAGGGTCTCGCCCTCGTCCAGCCCGTCCAGGCGGCATCGCACCAGCGCGACGTGATCCTCCGCGGCCATGGGTTGCGGTTGCAGCAAGGGCCGTGCCCGGAGTCCCCACAGGGCGGCAACTCGTTCTCGTGTAGAGGCTTCTCCCCTTCGATGGTGCCCGGCGCCGAACCCGGCGATCGTCCCCCATGTTACTCTTCGAAACGGCCGGGGCGGAAGCAGGCACGACAGCGAGCCTCGTAGACCTCGGCGCCGCCGACCACCACCCGGTCCTTGGCCTTGCCCAGCCGCTGGCTCCGGTTGGCGGGCGCCCCGCATTGCATGCAGATCGCCAGCGTCTTGTCGACGTACTCCGCGACCGCCATGAGCTGGGGCATCGGCTCGAAGGGGCGGCCGAGGTAGTCCTGGTCCAGCCCCGCAACGATGACGCGCACCCCGCGGCCCGCCAGATCGTTCACCACCTCCAGAAGCGAGAGGTCGAAGAACTGGCCCTCGTCGATCCCCACCACCTCGGTATCCGGGTCGGTCCGCTCGAGGATCTCCCCGGCCGAGGCCACGGCCAGCGAGGGAAGCTTCATGTCGGAGTGGCTCACGATCTGGCCCGCGCCGTAGCGGTCATCGAGCGCCGGCTTGAAGATCTGCACCTTCTGGCGGGCGATCTCGGCGCGACGGAGGCGCCGGATCAGCTCCTCGCTCTTGCCGCTGAACATGCTCCCGGCGATCACCTCGACCCAGCCGGTGGCACGGGGGGGAAACGGGCTCATCGAACCACCTCTCGGGGCCGGCGCCTCAGGTCGAGCGGACCCGTTCCACGTAGGCCCCGGTGCTGGTATCCACCCGAATGACATCCCCTTCGGAGATGAAGGGAGGGACCTGGGCCACCAGGCCAGTCTCGAGCGTGGCGGGCTTGTTCTGGTTGGCGACCGAGGCCCCCTTGATGGACGGCTCGGTCTCGGTCACCGCCAGCTCGACAGTCTGGGGCAGCGACAGCCCCACCGGCTTCTCCTCGTGCATCTCGACCCGCAGCCGGATGTTCGGGATCAGGTACGGCACGGACTCGCCGAGGACCTCGGCGGGGAGAGAGATTTGCTCGAACGTCTCGGTGTTCATGAAGCAGAACAGATCCCCATCCGGGTACAGGTACTCCATCTCCACCTGGTCCAGGATCGCCCGCTCCACGGTGTCGCTGGATCGGAACCGGTGCTCGATGATGGCACCGGTTCGCAGGTTGCGGATGCTGGCCTGGATCATCCCCCGCTTGTTGCCGGGGGTCAGGTGGTGGGTGCCCACCACCCGGTAGAGCTCGTCGGCGTGCTTGATGCACATCCCGCGCCTGAGCTGAGTGGCTTGGATCATTCGTCGCTGCTCCAGCGTTGACCCGGAGCCTGCATCATGGCCCGGGCGAAACCTTGATTATAGTCGCTTGCGCGCCCGAGTCCGAGGGCGCACGATCCGACGGGAGCGGTCTGGTAGTATGAACACCAGCGTGTCGGCCGTCCGACCCTAGCCCCCACGATGGATTGTCCCCGCTGCGGTTTCGCGAACGTCGAGGGATCCGAGTGCCCGCGCTGCGGCGTCGTCTTCGCCAAGCTGCGCGCCCGGCCGGCTGCCGCGCGCCCGACCCGCCCGACGGTGGTGGCACCTCGCGCCGTGAGGCCGTACGGTCCCCCACCCGAGTCCAAGCCGAGACTGGTCTCCTGGGCGCTGCTCGCGGTCCTGCTGGTGGCGCTGGCCGGCCTGGTCGGATACCGCATGGCTCCGGGCCCACCCGCAGCCACCTCACCGCCGCCGTCCGTCCCGAGGGCGCCTTCGCCCTCCCCGACGCTCGCCCGCCAGCCGATCGTCCGCCCGACGGTCGTCGAGCCGGTCACGACCCCCGAGGTGCCGTCCCGGGAGGTCGCGATCCCGGACGACGACCTCGAGACGGCGCGCCGGCTGGCGGACGGCCTGCGCAACCGGCACCCGGTCACCTCCGAGGATCTGGCCGCCGCCGAGGAGCTCGCCGCCCGGCACGCGAACGAGCGCCGGCTGAGGGACCTGCTCGGCAACCTGTTGCTCACCGCGGCCTACCAGGATCAGACCGCAGGCCGCTTCGACAGCGCCGAGACCCGGCTGCGTCGCGCCGCCGAGCTGCAGCCGGATCGCATCCAGCCGCCGCTGGCGCTGGCCTCCCTGTTCCTGGCCACCTCGAGCTGGTCCGAGGCGGAGAGCTCGGCGCGGGCGGCGCTTTCGCTGGATTCCCGGAATACCGACGCCCTGCGCGCCCTCGCCTTCGCCCTCTTCCGCCAGGACCGGAATCGGGAGGCCCGACAGGCGCTCGAGCAGCTGCTCGAGCTGGGCGACGATGCGCAGGCCCGAGCGCTGCTCGCCAAGATCGACCAGACCGCCGCTGCCGAGCAGGGGATGCGGCACCAAGCGCTGTCGCACTTCCACGTTCGCTACGACGGCGAGGCCCACGCGGAGGTGGGCCGCGAGATCCTACGCGCGCTCGAGCGGCACTACGCCACCCTGGTGCGGACCTTCGATCACCAACCCCAGACCACGATCCCGGTGATCCTCTTCTCCCGCCGGGCCTACTTCGACGCGACTGGCGCACCCACCTGGTCGGGAGGGCTGTACGACCACAGCGACGGGCGGATCCGTATCCCCATCGGCGGCCTCACCTCCCGCCTCACACCCGACATCGACGGGACCCTCATCCACGAGATCACCCACGCGTTCGTGGCCGACCTCTCCGGGCTCGCCTGTCCCCGCGACGTCAACGAGGGGATCGCCCAGTACATGGAGGGGAGACGGACCAGCGAGGCCGAGCGCCGGGCCCTGGCCGATGGCCGGGTGGCCGGGGTGCACCTGCTGTACCTCTCGGGCCTGTCGCTGGTGGAACGGCTGGTGGCCCAGCGGGGCCAGGGAGGGATCAACGACCTGCTGCGGGAGCTGGGAGCCACCCAGAACGTCGATGCGGCCTTCAGGCAGGTCTACGGGCAGGACTACCGGGCCACCAAGCAGGCCTGGATGAGCTGGCTGCGGCAGCAGTACGGGACCTGAGGTTCCCCTCAGTAGACGGTCAGGTCGAAGGGGAGGCGGGCCAGCGGCCGGCCCCCTTCCGAGGCCAGCCGTGCCCAGGCCGCCAGGTTCGAGACCTCGCGAGGCAGCCGCCCCAGCAGCGGGTCCTCGTCTCGTTGCAGCAGCACGTCGAGCAGACCCCTGGGCTTGGGCAGCAGCACCCACTCCACAACCTGGTCCGGCGGGAGTCCCGCCTTCTGCTTGGCGATCGCGAGCGCGGCGTCCAGGCCGCCCAGGGCGTCGACCAGGCCGATCTCCTTGGCCGCTGCCCCGCTCCACACCCGGCCTCGCGCCACGGCATCGATCTCGGCCGGTGACTTGCCTCGTGCCTCCGCCACCTTGGCGACGAAGTCTTCGTAGAAGGACTCGTGCAGAGAGCGCAGCTTGAGCCGCTCCTCCCGGGTCCACGGCCGCGAGGAGCTGAAGAGGGCGGCGTGCCGTCC
This sequence comes from uncultured Acidobacteriota bacterium, assembly GCA_964574335.1. Classification (GTDB taxonomy): domain Bacteria; phylum Acidobacteriota; class Vicinamibacteria; order Fen-336; family Fen-336; genus CAZNNH01. Next base: position 12,894 of record CAZNNH010000105.1, read on the forward strand.
CCGGGTCAGGATCTCCTTGTCGACGCCGATCTTCCGGTAGAGCCCCTCGAGGCTGAACTTGCCGCCGAACACGCCGATCGAGCCGGTCACGGTGGTGGGCTGGGCCACGATCGTGCCACCGCCGGCGGCGATGTAGTAGCCGCCGGATGCCGCCACGTCCCCCATCGAGACCACCACCGGCTTCGCCTCGCCGGCCTCGCGCAGCTCGCGCCAGATCACCTCGGAGGCGGTGCCTGAGCCGCCCGGGCTGTCCACCCGCAGCACGATGGCGCGGATCGAGGTGTCCCGCCGGGCCTGACGCAGCGCCCCGGCCACCGTGTCGGAGCCGGCGAAGCTTCCGAACGGCCCATCCTGGCTCTCCCCCGGCAGGATCTCGCCGGTGACGTAGATGAGGGCCACCTTCGCCCGGCCCAGGGAGGCGAAGCCTCCCCCGCCGGCATACCCGCCGGGGCCGATCCGCTCCGCACCCTTCAGCTTGGACTCGACCTGGTCCGCAAAGAGCAGGTCGTCCACCAGGCCGGCGGCCAACGCCGACTTGCCGTCGTAGGGGCCCTGGTCGATGATGGCCTTGACCTCCTCGGCGGTCTTCCCGCGGCCCTGGGCGATGGCGGTCACGTACTCGTTGTAGATGCTGTCGAGCAGCGCGTTGATCTGGCGCCGGTCGGGGTCGGTGAGGCCGGTCTGTGTGTAGCGGCTGGGCGCGGACTTGAACTCCCCCACCGCCTCGAACTGGGCCTCGATCCCGAGCTTGTCCAGCGTCCTGCGGAAGAACGTCACCTCGGCGGCCAGGCCCGAGACGTCGAGGATCGCGGTGGGGACCGCGTACACCTGGCTGCACGCGCTGGCCAGGTAGTACTCCTTGTTGCCGCAGTACTCGAGAAACGCGATGGCCGGCTTCCCGGAGGCCCGGAACCGCGACACCGCGTCGCGCAGCTCGCGGACCCGACCCCAGCCGGCATCCAGGGAGGCGACCCGGAGCAGGATCCCCTTGACGCTCCCGTCGGAGGCGGCCTGGTCCAGCGAGGCGACCAGGGTGCGCAGCGGCACCGGTTGTCGCTCCAGAAACCCGCCCAGGCTGGCGGCCGGGTTCTCCGGAAGCTCACCGCTGAGCCCGAGGTAGAGGTAGCTGCCGCCGCCGAACCCGGCGTGACCCGACCGGCTCAGGAACAGCGCCAGGGCGCCCACGGTCGCCGCCCCCATCGAAAGGGCCGCCACCGCCGCCACCAGGATCCAGCCGGTCCGCCGTTTCACGCTTACTCTCCCGCCGCCTCCGGATGGGGCGCGTCAGCGTCCCCTGCTTCTCGACTCAGATCGCCGCGCCGGTCAGGTACTCGACCCGCTGCCGCGCCCCCTGGGCGTACACGCTGGTCGGGAACTGCTCGTAGAGGCGGCGATACGATCGGACCGCCTCATCGGCTCGGTCGGCGTGCTCCAGCACCTCGGAGAGTCTCATCAAGGCGCAGTCGCGGGGCACGATGCCGGTGGCGTCGTCGACCAGGCGCTCGTAGGCCGCCACCGCCTCGTCGACCCGGCCCCGCCGCTCCTCGATCTCGGCCAGGGCGAACCGTGCCATGGACGGCTCCAGGGACTGCGGATCGGCCAGCGCGGCCAGCGCGGTGAGGCTCTTCTCGGCCTCGTCGAGCTGGCCCAGCTCGATCCGGCACAGCGCACCGTAGTAGCGGGCCCGACGGGCCGCAGGCAGCGAGCCGTGCCGGCGCTCGACCCCGTCGAAGGCTGCCGCCGCCGCCGTGTACTTCTGCTCGGCGGTCGCGTAGACGACGGCCCCCGGCTTCTCGCCCGGCGCCGACGCCCCCTGGATCGGGGCATGGAACAGCGCCAGGGCCTCGGCAAAGGCCCGTTCCGAGGCGGCCAGGCGTCGCGCCTGCCAGGAGCTCGCCAAGACGCTCCCCACCACCACCACGGCCAGCACCGTCGCCAGTATCTTGGCCTCGCGCTGGTGCTCGATGAGCCAGGAGGCCGCCACCTCCAGCCCGCCACGGAACTCGTCCTGCTTGATCTGTTTCTTGAACTCGCGCTTCAACCCACCGCTCCTGTCGGACTGCTCCTGTCGAGGATGGCGCGCCTGGGAGGACTCGAACCCCCAACCTTGAGCTTAGGATGCTCCCGCTCTATCCAGTTGAGCTACAGGCGCAGGATCCGGCTCCTACCTGCCAGGAGCCTCTGCAAAGGGTAGCACACGCGGGGACATGGCCCGAATCCCGGGGACATGACCCGAATCCTTCGGCAACCCGGGGATTCGGGATCGTGTCCCCCATGGCCGGTGACACGGCCCACTAGAACGTGATCAGAGAGACCACTTCGGCGTCGTTCAGGCGGGAGCGTCCCCCCAGGAACCCCAGCTCCACCAGGAAGACGTAGGCCGAGACCCTGGCCCCCAGCTCGGAGACCAGTTGGCCCACCGCCCGCGCCGTGCCGCCGGTCGCCAGCAGGTCATCGAGGACGATCACCGGCTCCCCCTTCTCGAGGGCATCGGCGTGGATCTCCAGCGAGTCGGTCCCGTACTCCAGCTCGTAGCTCGCCTTGACGGTAAGGGCCGGCAGCTTCCCTGGCTTGCGCACCGGGACGAAGCCGATGCCGAGCCGGTCCGCCACCATGCTCCCCAGGATGAAGCCGCGGCTTTCGATGGCCACGATCTTGCCGGCCCCGCGTCCCGAGCACGCCTCGCTCAGCAGCTCCGCGCACTTCCGCAGCAGGGACGGGTCCTTCAGGAGCGGCGTGATGTCCTTGAACAGGATCCCCGACTTGGGGAAGTCGGGCACGTCTCGGATAGCCTCCTTCAGGACGGCCACGTCGCTGGCAGTGCTCATGCTCTCCTCATCGGACTCGAAAGCCCCCTTCCCCGGTCGGCGCCACCCGCGACCGGTCGACGCCACCCACCGTCGCGAACGCCGGACCCTCCCAGAGCTGCTGCTCCAGGTCGCGAAGCGCCGGCTCTCTGCCCTCCGCCACCACCTCCACCCGCCCGTCCGGGAGGTTCCGGACGAAGCCGCAGACCCCGACGGCGCGGGCGGCCCGCAGCACGAAGTAGCGGTAGCCCACCCCCTGAACCCGCCCACTGACGAGGTATCGATAGGCAGCCAAGAGCGGACCTCGCAGTTGCCGAAGCCGACGCGGGCGCAGCCTACTCGACGCTCCCGCAGGCGTCAATCCCCACCTCTCTGCGCCCTCGCACCTCCGGCCGCGGGCTATACTGGTTCATCGTGCCGGCCCAATGTCGGGCCGCTCCGGGCCTCGGAAGGACCACCGATCCCACACCTCCACGGCAACCTGCTGGGCATCAAGGCCTCGCTCCGCAAGGCGCTCGAGCGGACCTATCGGCGCCGAGTCGGTCCCAGCCAGGTGGTGTCGCCGGAGCTGGCGCGCCACCTGGCCGAGGTCTCGCGCCAGCTCGGACGTCAGGTCGGGGTGCTGCTCGAGCGCGACGGCGCCGTCCACAGCGTCGTGGTCGGGGACGCCACTCACCTGAGCCTCCCCGACATCGGACGTCTTCGCGGCGGCGTGGGCCGGTTCCGGGGGCTGCGACTCGTCCACACCCACCTGAGGGGTGAGCCGCTCACCGCCGACGACATCAACGACCTGGCCCTGCTCCGCCTCGACCTGGTGGCCGCCGTCGAAGTCACCCCGGAGGGTCTCCCCGGGCGCGTCGAGGCGGCCCTGCTGGCTCCCGATGCCGCTCCGGCCGAGGGTGGTCCCTTCCGGCGGCTGTCCGCCCGGGACGTACACGGCCTCGATCTCGACTTCGGCGCCGAGATCCGCGCCCTTGAGGAAGACTGGGCGCGAGCCCAGCGCCAGCGGGGCGAGCAGAAAGACCGGGAACGGGCGTTGGTGATCGGCGTCTCGCCGGATGCCGAGCGCTTCCGCGAGACCCTCGAGCTGGCCCGATCGGCCGGCGTCGAGGTGGCCCTCAGCCTGCGACAACGCCGCACCCGGCTCCAGCCGGCCACCGTCGTGGGCCGCGGCAAGCTGATGGAGATCGTGCTCGAGGGGATGCGTCATCGGGCCTCGGTGGCGATCTTCGACATCGACCTCAAGCCCGCCCAAGCCCGCGGCTTCGAGGACGCCACCGGGCTCAAGGTGGTGGACCGGACCCAGCTCATCCTCGACATCTTCGCCCAGCGGGCGCGCAGCCGGGACGGCAAGCTCCAGGTGGAGCTGGCCCAGCTCCGCTACTCGTTGCCGCGGCTGACCGACAAGGACGCCGGCCTCTCGCGCCTGACCGGCGGCATCGGCGGACGCGGCCCGGGCGAGACGGTGATGGAGATCGGCCGCCGGCGCATCCGCGACCGGATCCGATCGCTGGAGCGCCAAGTCGAGCGGCTCTCGGTCCAGCGGGACCTGCGCCGCCGACGGCGGCGGCAGGCCGGCGTGCCGGTGCTGGCCATCGTCGGCTACACCAATGTCGGCAAGAGCACCTTGCTGAACGCCCTCACCGAAAGCCGGGTCGAGGCCGCCGACCGGCTCTTCATGACCCTCGACCCGACCACCCGCCGGCTGCGGTTCCCGCGGGAGGGCGAGGTGGTGATCAGCGACACCGTCGGCTTCATCCGCGACCTGCCGAAGGACCTGGTGGCGGCCTTCCGCGCCACCCTGGAGGAGCTGGCCGACGCCGACCTGCTGCTGCACGTGCACGATGCCGCCGACGAGCGACTCGAGGATCACGGCGAGTCGGTGGAGAGGCTGCTCTCCGAGCTGGACCTCGCCCACGTCCCCCGCCTCCCGGTCCTCAACAAGAGCGACCTGGTGGCCCCGGCCGAGGTCGAGACGCTGGCCCGTCGCCTCGGCGCGGTGCCGGTCAGCGCCGCGCGACGGACCGGTCTCGAACGCCTGCTGGCGGCGGCCGAAGCCGCCCTCTCGAGGGGCGTGGCGCGGCCACCCTCGGGTCCGCCTCTAGCCTCGCTCGACGCCTGAGTCGCTACGACTCGAGCTGGACCGGCACCGGCGACACCCGCCAGATGTCCTCGCAGTACTCGCGAATCGATCGGTCCGAGGTGAACTTGCCCATCCGGGAGACGTTGAGGATGGACATCCGGGTCCAGCGACGTGAGTCGCGGAAGGTCAGGCCCACCCGGTCCTGGCAGTCGACGTAGGAGCGGTAGTCGGCGAGCAGCCGGAACTCGTCGCGGTGCAGGAGCGAGTCGACGATCGGAGAGAAGAGGCTCGGCTCATCCGGAGAGAAGTGACCGGAGCCGATCAGGTCGATGGCCCGACGCAGCTCCTCGTCTTCTTCGTAGATCCGACGGGGATCGTAGCCTTCCCTCCAGGTGGCCATCACCTGATCCGCGGTGAGCCCGAAGAGGAAGAAGTTGTCGGCCCCGACCTCCTCCCGGATCTCGACGTTGGCCCCGTCCAGGGTCCCGATGGTGAGGGCCCCGTTCATGGAGAACTTCATGTTCCCGGTCCCGGAGGCCTCCTTGCCGGCGGTGGAGATCTGCTCGGAGAGGTCGGCCGCCGGGTAGATGTTGTGGGCGTTCTTCACGTTGAAGTCGGGGAGGAAGACCACCTTGAGGCGCCCGGCCACGTCCGGGTCGTCGTTGACCACATCGGCCACGGCGCTGATCAGCTTGATGATGCGCTTGGCGATGAAGTAGCCGGGGGCCGCCTTGCCGGCGAAGATGACGGTGCGCGGGGGGAGTTCGAGCCCCGGGTCGTCCTTGATCCGGTTGTAGAGGGTCACCACGTGGAGCACGTTCATGTGCTGCCGCTTGTACTCGTGGATCCGCTTGACCTGGATGTCGAACAGCGAGGCGGGGTCGACCACCACCCCGGTTCGGCGGCGGATCTGCTCCGCCAGCCGCCGCTTGTTGTGGGCCTTGACCCGGATCCACCGCTCCTGGAAGCCGGCCTCGTCCGAGAATCGGGTGAGCCGCTCCAGGCGGGTCAGGTCCTTGGGCCAGCCCTCGCCGATGGACTGATCGAGGAGGCGGCTCAGCTCCGGGTTGCTGAGCAGCATGAAGCGGCGCGGGGTCACGCCGTTGGTCTTGTTGGAGAACTTCTCCGGCCACAGCTCGAAGAAGTCGCGCAGCACGTCGCGCTCGAGCAGCTCGGTGTGCAACGCGGCCACGCCGTTGATGGCCCGGCTGCCCACGCAGGCCAGGTTCGCCATCCGCACCCGCTTGTCGCCCGATTCGTCGATCAGCGACAGGCGTGAGATCCGCTCGCCGTCCGCGGGGAAGCGGGCCCGCGCCTGCTCCAGGAAACGATGGTTGATCTCGTAGATGATCTCCAGGTGCCGCGGCAGGATGCTGCGGAACAGCGGCACCGGCCAGGCCTCCAGGGCCTCCGGCAGCAACGTGTGGTTGGTGTAGGCGAAGGTCCTCTCGGTGATGGCCCAGGCCGAGTCCCAATCCATCAGGTGCTCGTCGACCAGCAGCCGCATCAGCTCGGCCACCGCGATCGACGGATGGGTGTCGTTGAGCTGGACCACGTACTTGGAGTCGAAGCCGGCCAGGCCGTCGCTGGGGCGCTGCTTGTAGATGCGGATCATGTCCTGCAGCGCGCAGGAGGCGAAGAAGTACTGCTGCTCGAGGCGCAACCTCTGTCCCTGGATCGGCTCGTCGTTCGGGTAGAGCACCTTGGTGATGTTCTCGGAGAACACCTTCTGGTCCACTGCGCCGTAGTAGTCGCCGACGTTGAAGGCCCGGAAGTCGAACGACTCCACCGCGTGAGCGGTGAAGAGCCTCAGCATGTTGGCGGTGTTGACCCGATAGCCGAGGATCGGCGTGTCGTAGGCCACGCCCTTCACCACCCGATGGGGGACCCAGCGCACCCGGTAGCGTCCCTGCTCGTCGTGGTAGGCCTCGGTGTGGCCGCCCAGCTTGATGTCGTAGGCGATCTCCGGCCGCGCGATCTCCCACGGGTTGCCGTAGCGAAGCCACTTGTCGGTGACCTCGACCTGCCAGCCGTCACGGATCTCCTGATCGAAGATCCCGTACTCGTAGCGGATCCCGTAGCCGATGGCGGGGATCTCCAGGGTGGCCAGCGAGTCCAGGTAGCACGCCGCCAGCCGGCCCAGCCCGCCGTTGCCCAGCCCGGGCTCCTCCTCCTGGTCGAGCAGCTCGTCGAGGTCCAGGCCCAGCTCCGACATCGCCCGCTGCGCCTGCTCGTAGATCCCCAGGTTGATCAGGTTGTTGCCCAGGTGAGGGCCGAGCAGGAACTCGGCCGAGAGGTAGCAGACGGTGCGGCTGCCGTGCTCCCAGTAGCAGCGGGAGGTGTGGATCCAGTGATTCAGCAGGCGGTCGCGCACCGCGTAGGCCAGCGCCATGTAGTTGTCGTTCCGGGTGGCGATGTCTGAAAAGCGCCCCTGGACGTAGAGGAGGTTGTCGGCAAACGCCCGCTTGAGCGCCTCGACGCTGAGCCCGGTCCGGCAGTCGTCGTCCCGACCTCGCCCCGCCTCGCGCATCGTCCTCATTCCCCGTCCCCCAGTGAAGGAAGCCATGGCCGGCCCTCCCGCTTGGGCCGAGGGTCCCACAAAGACGCCAGCCCGAAGAGACGCCCCCGCCCGCAAGTCGCTGCGAGGCTAGTATATGCCTGGAGCGGAGCTACAGGCTGGAAGTCAGACCGGAGCGGGCCCGGCCCGAGTCCTCGCTGACTCGCGCCGTTCCGCAGCGCACGTCACTGGGCCTGGGGGACCTCACTCACCGGTAGCTGGGCAACGCCCGCTGTCCGCTGGGCGGCCCCGTGTTCCCGGGTTCAATCCAGTTTGACGAACTTGGGTTTCGGAGCCACCAGCTTGGGTGCCATCTGCTTGATGTGCAGCCAAGGCGGAGCGTCTACGGCCACCAGCTTCGTCTGAGCAGACACGAGGTCTTGCTGAGCCGCTTCGTTGAGGGCGCCCTCGATGTCAACCACCTTGGCTGAAGGGTACCTCTCAAGCTGCTCCTGAAGGCGCTGCCCCTTAGCACTCGGCTTGGTGTAGTAAGCCGGCTTGTGCTGCTTGCCCGAGCGTGCAAACGGCCCATGCAACCGCCTTGTAGGCGTCATTGAAGAGACTCGTGAATCCATTCGGGTCCGGCAGAGTGGCGATCCTGAGGCCGTACTTCTCACTGTAGGACACTCCGGGCCTGTGCCCCCTCTGGCTCGACTCGGGCACGATGCCGATCCTGAGGCCACGGCCACCCTCGAGCTGCCTAACGTTCGACTTGACGGTTGCAGCAAAGTATCGGTCGTCGCCTGTCAACGAAAGGAATAGGTCGGTCTTCCAGATCTTGCTGTTCGGCGGCTTGGTGGTGCTACTCAGAGTCATCAGCCTGCGGATCCCAGAATGCAGGACCGTGTGTGGCCGCGACGTCCTTCCCGATCTGGGTGCACAATGCGATGGTTGCCTCGCCCCGCTCCGAGTAGGGAATCGTGAACGCCAATTCCCCGCGGTGGATGCTCAATTG
>CAZNNH010000106.1:0-1955 GCA_964574335.1 uncultured Acidobacteriota bacterium
GGGGCGGGAGCCCCCCGCTCGATAGCGGCGACCGAATTCACTTCGGGCGCCGCGTATAGTTACCCGATGAGCCGACTGGCCGATCTCTACAAACCTTCGCTGGCGCTGCTCACCGACCTGTACCAGCTCACCATGGCCTGCGCCTACTGGAAGTCGGGGACGGCGAGCAAGGAGGCGGTCTTCCACCTCTCGTTCCGCACCAACCCCTTCGGCGGCGGCTTCACCGTCGCCTGCGGCGTGGAGCGGGCCCTGGACTTCCTGGAAGACCTGCGCTTCGAGCCGGAGGACCTCGCCTACCTGGACGGCCTCACCGGCAACGAGGGCACCCGGCTCCTCGATGCCGCCTTCCTCGACGAGCTGGCGCGGCTTCGCATCCGTTGCGACATCGACGCCGTCCCGGAGGGCACTGTGGTGTTCCCCCACGAGCCGCTGGTGCGTGTCTCGGGGCCGATCCTCCAGTGCCAGATCCTCGAGACGCCTCTGCTGAACATCGTCAACTTCGAGACCCTGATCGCGACCAAGGCGGCCCGGGTCTGCCAGGCCGCGGCCGGTCAGCCGGTGCTCGAGTTCGGGCTTCGCCGTGCCCACGGCATCGACGGCGCCCTGGCGGCGAGCCGGGCCGCCTACGTGGGTGGCTGCGCCGCCACCTCGAACCTGCTGGCGGGGCGGCTCCACGGGATCCCGGTGGCAGGCACCCACGCCCATAGCTGGGTGATGAGCTTCGATACCGAGCTCGAGGCCTTCGAGGCCTATGCCGAGGCCATGCCCAACAACTGCGTCTTCCTGGTGGACACCTACGACACCCTCGAGGGGGTGCGGCGGGCGGTGGCGGTGGGCCAGAGCCTGCGCCGCCGCGGCTACGAGATGGCCGGGATCCGCCTCGACTCGGGAGACCTCGCCTACCTGAGCCGCGAAGCCCGGGCGATCCTCGACGCAGCCGGCTTCGAGAAGGCGACGATCGTGGCCAGCAACGATCTCGACGAGCACATCATCGAGAGCCTCAAGGTCCAGGGCGCCCCGATCTCCTCCTGGGGCGTGGGCACCCGGCTGGTGACCGGGCACGACCAGCCCGCCCTGGGAGGGGTCTACAAGCTGGCCGCGGTGCGCGAGCCGGGCGGCGAGTGGCAGCCGAAGCTCAAGCTGTCCGAGCAGGCGCTCAAGGTGTCGAACCCCGGGATCCAGCAGGTGCGGCGCTTCCGCAGGGATGGCGAGTGCCTGGCCGACATGATCTTCGACGTCCGGACCGCCCCGTCGGGGGACTCGGAGATGGTGGATCCGTCCGACCTCACCCGCCGCAAGTCGATTCCGAAGGGGACGCCGCACGAGGACCTGCTGGTCCCGATGCTGCGGGGCGGCCAGCGGGTCTGGGCCCAACCGGCGCTTCCCGAGATCCGCGCCCGCGTCAAGGAGCAGCTCGCGGGCTTTCATGGCGGGGTCAGGCGTTTCGTCAACCCGCACCGCTACCCGGTCGGCCTGGAGGCCGGCCTGTTCGATTTGAGGACACGGCTGATGCTGGACATCCGCGGCCTGACGGCCTGAGGCCTCTCTGGCAACGCCGAATGCCGCGACCCACGAAGGGAGGAGCCGCAGGATGCCAGGAGCCGAGCGACCCGGGGGGCTTCCCCTTCCCCCCCACTACGCCCAGGAGTCGGCGCGGAGCTGGTCGTACCGCCCCGACGCCGCCCAGCTACTGAAGACTGCCGCCGGCTGGCGTGAACGGCACGGTCTCACGCCGGCCTCGGACGACGAGGCCAACGTCCACCTGCTGCTGGTCGACCTGCAGAAGGACTTCTGCTTCCCCGAGGGGAGCCTCTTCGTGGCCGGGCGCAGCGGTACCGGCGCGATCGCCGCTTGGGAGGCGAACCTGCGCCTCTTGCGGGACGGGCGTTTCGGTACGACGAAAGCGCGCCTGCACCTGGCTCAGAACGCTCCGTTTACCCTTCTGGTCGACAGTT
>CAZNNH010000106.1:1965-21189 GCA_964574335.1 uncultured Acidobacteriota bacterium
CCGCCTCGTCTATCACAACCTCGGCCGCATCACCGAGATCACCTGCACCCTCGACTCCCACCTGCCCCACCAGATCTTCTTCCCGTCGTTCTGGATCGACCAGACCGGGGCGCCCCCGTCCGCCAACCGGGAGGTGACCCTGGACGACGTCCGGTCGGGCCGGCTTCGGCCCGACCCGGCCCTGGCCGGGTGGCTGTGTGACGGGGACACGGCCTGGCTCGAGCGTCAGGTGGACTTCTACTGTGCGCAGCTCGAGAAGGAGGGCAAGTACACGCTCTTCCTCTGGCCCCCCCACTGCCTGCTCGGCAGCGAGGGGCACGGCCTGGCCGGCGTGGTGCAGGAGGCACGTCTCTTTCACGCCTTCGCCCGCCGGGCCAGAAACGGCGTCGAGCTCAAGGGAGGCCACCCCCTCTCGGAGAACTACTCGGTGCTGGCGCCCGAGGTGCTCGGCTCGCATCAGGGTGGCCGGCTGCTCGAGCGCAACGCGGGCCTGATCGAGAAGCTGCTCTCCTGCGACGCCCTGCTGGTGGCCGGCCAGGCCGCCAGCCACTGCGTCAGGAGCTCGCTTCTGGACCTGCTTCGGGAGATCCGGGAACGGGATGACCGACTCTCGCGCAAGGTGTACGTGCTCCGCGACTGCATGTCGGCGGTAGCGATGGAAGACCCTGCGCGCCCCGGGGAGCGGCTGGTCGACTTCACCCCGCAGGCCGAGGCCGCCCTGGCCGAGCTCGAGGCCGCCGGGATGCAGGTGGTGGATTCGACCACGATCACCGAGCACTGGCCGGAGGTCGAGGGGTGATCCGTCGGGTCTACCTGGACCACAACGCCACCACTCCCCTGGACCCAGGCGCCCGGGAGGCGATGCTGCCCTTCCTGGACCACGTGTTCGGCAACCCGTCGAGCATCCACCACTTCGGCCAGCAGGCCCGGGCGGCGCTGGAGGAGGCCCGGGGCCAGGTGGCGGCGCTGGTCTCGGCCCAGCCTTCCGAGATCGTCTTCACCTCGAGCGGGACCGAAGCCGACAACCTGGCCCTCCACGGCGTGACCCGAAGCGCCCGCGAGCCGCGCCTGAAGCTGGTGGTGGCCGCCATCGAGCACCACGCCGTCCTCAACACCGCCAAGGCGCTGATCGGGGACGGCGTGCCGGTGGAGCTTCTCCGCTCGGGTTCCGACGGCAAGGTCGACCTCGACGACCTTCGGGCCAAGGTCGACGATCGTACCGCCCTGGTCTCGGTGATGCTCGCCAACAACGAGACCGGCGTCATCCAGCCCATCGAGGAGGTGGTCGAGATCGCGCGACGGAGCGGCGCCCTGGTGCACTGTGACGCCGTGCAGGCCGCCGGCAAGCTGCCGATCGACGTCGGGCGGCTGGGGGTGGACCTGCTGACGCTGTCCGCCCACAAGCTCTACGGGCCCAAGGGGGCGGGGGCGCTGTTCGTCAGGCGCGGCACCCGGATGTCGGCCCAGATTCGCGGCGGTTCCCAGGAGCGCAACCGGCGCGCCGGCACCGAGAGCGTGGCCGACCTGGTCGGGTTCGGCCGCGCCGCCGAGCGGGCCGCCAAAGGGCTCCTGGAGGAGGCCTGTCGCCAGGGGGCGCTGCGCGGCCGCCTCGAGCAGCGGCTGCTCTCCGTGCCGGGCGCGGTGCAAAACGGGGGCGAGCCGCGGGTCCCGAACACCAGCAACCTGTCCTTCGAGGGGATCGACGCCGAGAGCCTGCTGATGGCCCTCGACCTCGCCGGGGTCGCCGTGTCCAGCGGCGCCGCGTGCGCGGCCGGAGCGGTGGAGCCCTCTCACGTGCTGCGGGCGATGGGCCTGCGGGGGGGGCGGGTCGAGTCCTCGATCCGGCTCTCGCTCGGCCGGGGTACCACGGAGGAGGAGGTCGACCTGGCCGCGGCACGGATCGTGGAAGCGATCGAGGCGCAGCGGCAGCGATCGGGCGGCCGCGGTCCAGCTCAGGGCTGAGGTTCGCCGGCAAGGGCGCAGCCCTCCAGCCCGTGGCGGGCCAGGAAGGCGCCCATCTCGTGGGCGGCGATGCGATTCCCCTCGACCGTCCAGTGGGGGTCGAGCTCGAGGTAGCCGGGCCGGCCCTCTGATTCGGCGCGGGCGAAGGCGGCGCGCGGATCGATCAACGGCAGCCCCAGCGTGCCGCACTCGGCGACCAGCCGCGCGAAGACGCGCTCCGTGTCGAAGCCCTCTCCCTCCAGCCACCACCGGGCTCGGGTACGGCTCCACACCACCGGGTCCAACTCGAAGTGGGCGGGGACGTAGAACACGACGAGCCGCGCGCCGCGTGCCGCCACCGCCCGGTCGAGGGCGGCCAGCAAGGCCCGGGTGATCTTCCACATCGCCTCGGTTCGCGGTGTCTTCGGGCCGTAGACGGAGAGCCATTCCTGGGTGGCCGCGTGATGGTGGAGCGGCCGCACCAGACCCAGCCGGGCCAGCCAGCGGTGCAGATCGGGGTTGCCGCGCTCGGTCCTGTTTCCCAGCCACTCGAGGGCGTGCCAGCCCCGCCAGGCGGGACGGGGCGGCACCGGTCGTGGCACCTGGAGCGACCCCGAGGCGGGGACCGGTACTGGGCTGTTCCGGAGCTTCAGGTGTCCTTCGACCAGCTCGAAGAACGGCTTCTTCCGATGACGGAGGTTGTCCGACAGGTCGTTGCCGAAGAAGAGCAGCACCACCGTCTCGGCGCCATAGCGGTGCCCCTCGAGATCGTAGAAGAGGTGCTCCTGGTCGGTGCCGTAGCCGGCCACGCCGCCGTTCAGGACCTCGAACCGTCCACAGCCGGCGGCGTTCAGGAGCCGCTCCAGCTCGGCACGCGCGCTCTTCGTCTCGTCCACGGTGTAGCCTTCGGTGAACGAGTCTCCGAGCAGCAGCACCCGCCGCACCCCCGCGGGCTTCTGGTAGCCCCGCTCCGGTCCACGGAGGCCACGCGAGTTGACCCGCAGCTCGACGTCGAACTCGGCGCCGCGGATCCGGGCGGTGGAGCCGGGCGGCTTCTCCCAGCCCAGCAGCGGGTGGTGCTGTCGCAGCATCCCCTCGGTGAGAGGTGCCGTGCGGGCGCGGGCGTCGGCTAGCCGCGCCAGCAGCTCGAGGCTCAGAAGGCACAGGAGGAGCGAGGCGCCGGAGAGGGCCAGCCGGCCGGCCCAGCCCCGCAGCCCCGCCCTTCTCCCTCCCTGCATCGGGGTGCCCGCCGGCACCGCCGGCTTCAGGCCCGCGCCGCCTGCGCCTCGGCGTGGTACGAGGAGCGCACCAGAGGCGCCGACTCCACGTGGTGGTAGCCGAGACGGCGCGCCGCGTCCCCCAGCCGGGCGAACTCGTCGGGCGTGTAGAAGCGCTTCACCGGCAGGTGCTGGGGCGAGGGGCGCAGGTACTGGCCGAGGGTGAGGATGTCGGTGCCCGCCTCACGGATCGCCTGGACCGTCTCGAGCACCTCCTCCCACTGCTCACCCAGGCCCAGCATGATCCCGCTCTTGGTGCGAAGCCCGGCCTCCTTGGCCCGGCGGAGCAGCTCGAGGGAACGCCCGAAGCTGGCGCCCGGACGGACCGTCCGGTACAGGCGGGGCACGGTCTCGACGTTGTGGTTGAGCACGTCGGGACGGGCGGCCAGCACGATCTCCAGTGCCGCCCGGTCCCCCTTGAGGTCGGGGATCAGCACCTCGACGGTGCACGAGGGGAGCCGGATCCGGATCTCCCGAATCACCGCCGCAAAGCTGGACGCGCCACCATCCGGCTGGTCGTCGCGGTTCACCGAGGTCACCACCGCGTGGCGGAGCCCCATCCGCACCACCGCCTCGGCGACACGGATCGGCTCGCCGGGATCGGGGGGCAACGACGGCAGGCCGGTCTTGATCGCACAGAAGCCACAGGCCCGGGTGCACACGTCCCCCAGGATCATGAAGGTGGCGGTGCCCCGCTCCCAGCACTCCCCGAGGTTCGGGCAGCGCGCCTCCTCGCAGACGGTGTGGAGCTCCTGTCCGCGAAGCAGCGCCTTGAGGCGGGTGTAGCGCGCGCCCGTGGGCGCACGGACCTTGATCCACTCGGGGCGACGAGGCACCGAGGCCGAGCTCCGCTTGCCGAGACCGCCGCCCTCAGCCGTCTCGGCCCCCTTGCTACGTTCCATCCGCACCTCGATCGATGACCAACCAGAGCATTCTCGACATTCTAGCCACGCAGTCCGCCAGGCCCCAAACCGGGTCGCCCTCGCAGCTCGCCCCCCGGTCCTCCGAACTGACTGGTACCTCGCCGGCCGATTCGGCTATCCTTGCTCACCCGCGGCAGACGGCCACGGGCCGGGAGCCGAGACCGATGATCATCGTGTGTCCCTCGTGTCAGGCCCGCTACAGGTTCGACGAGAGCCGCCTGGCCGGGAAGCCGCGCGCCCGTACCCGCTGCGCCCGGTGCAGCGGCGTGATCGACATCGTCAACCCGGAGCTCGAGCCGCCGCCGGACGAGGCGGCCCGGACCCTGCCACCCGTGGCCCCGCCGGCCCCGCCGCCGGACGACACCGCCGCCGGGCGCGAGGCCCTCAAGACCGACCCGGGCAGCATGACCGGACACGACATCCAGGCCGTGCTGGAGCTGCCCAAGGACCGGCGCTTCTCGCTGGCCGTCATCCAGGGGGCGGCCACCGGCCAGATCTTCCCCCTCGCCTCGGTGCGCACCACCATCGGCCGCTCCGGGTCGGACATCAACATCGACGACCCAGAGGCCTCGAGGCAGCACGCCAGCCTGGAGATCGTGGGCGAGAACGCCGTGCTCCGGGACCTGGGCTCGACCAACGGAACCTACGTGGACAACGCGCGCATCGAGCAGCAGGTGCTGCAGAACCACATGGAGTTCCGGATCGGCAGCCACGTCCTGATGCTGATCGTGACCAAGCTGGAGTGAGCCCACGCCTACCGACCCGGCCCGGCCCGAGCCGCTAGGGGACATCGACCTCGAGGACTTCCGGAGGGAGGGGGCCCGCCTGTTGGAATGGGTGGCCGCCTACCTCGGCCAGCCCGAGCGTTACCCGGTCCTCTCCCGATCCCGGCCCGGCGAGATCAGGGCCCGACTGGAGAAGACGCCACCTGGCGAGGCGGAGCCGCTGGCCCGGATCCTCGACGACGCCTTCGAGATCCTGGTGCCGGGCATCACCCATTGGAACCACCCCGGCTTCTTCGCCTACTTCGCCAACTCCTCTCCGGCACCCGCGATCCTCGCCGAGCTGCTGGCCACCACCCTCAACCCGAACGCGATGCTGTGGAAGACGTCGCCGGCGGCCACCGAGCTGGAGACGGTGGCCCTGGAGTGGCTGCGGCAGCTTCTGGGCCTGCCCGAGGGGTGGTTCGGCGTGATCCAGGACACCGCCTCGGCCTCCACGCTGGTGGCGCTGGCGGCCGCCCGCGAGGCGGTCCCCGGGCTGGAGGTCCGGCGGCGGGGGCTGGTGGGTCAGGCCCGCCTGCGCGCGTACGCCTCCGAGCAGGCCCACTCTTCGGTCGAGAAAGCCGGCATCGTGCTCGGCATCGGCCAGGAAGGGCTCCGCAAGATAGGGGTGGACACGGCCTTCCGGATGGACCCCCGAGCGCTGGCCGCCGCCATAGCCGAAGACCGCGCCGCCGGGCTCTTGCCGTTCGCGGTGGTCGCCACGGTCGGGACCACGTCCACCACCAGCATCGATCCCGTCCCCGAGATCGCCGACATCTGCCAGCGCGAGCGGCTGTGGCTGCACGTGGATGCCGCCTATGCCGGCTCGGCGGCCGCCGTGCCCGAGCTACGCTTCGTCCTCGACGGATGCGAGCGGGCCGACTCGCTGGTGACCAACCCCCACAAGTGGCTCTTCGTGCCCCTCGACCTGTCGGCCTTCTTCACCTCCCGCCCCGACGTCGTGAAGGGCGCCTTCTCCCTGGTCCCCGACTACCTGCGCACTCCGGAAGAGGAGGTGGCCCCCAACCTGATGGACTACGGCGTCAGCCTGGGCCGCCGCTTCCGGGCCCTCAAGCTGTGGATGGTGCTGCGGGCGTTCGGCAGCCGCGGGATCGCCTCTCGGATCCGCGAGCACGTCCGACTGGCGGCCCTGGCTCGCTCCTGGCTCGAGGCCGACCCCCGCTTCGAGGTGGTGGCCCCCACGCCGCTCTCCGTGGTCTGCTTCCGCGCCCGCTTCGCCGGCCACGAGGCGGACGATGCCGACCGGCTGAACCAGGCGGTGATGGACCAGGTGAACGCCACCGGGGAGGTCTACCTCTCCCACACCCGCCTGCTCGGACGCACCGTCCTGCGCCTCGCGATCGGCAACCTGCAGACCCGCGAGCACCACCTGAGACGCGCCTTCGAGCTACTGCAGCAGGCCACGGACGCTCAGGGGTAGCGTCGAGCCGCTTCCCGCCCCGGCTCCCCCTATACTCGAAGCATGCGGGTGGCGGTGGCCATGTCCGGGGGCGTCGACTCTTCGGTGGCGGCGGCACTGCTCAAGGAGCAGGGCCACCAGGTCATCGGCGTCTCACTGAAGCTGCACGAGACGACCGAGGACGTCTCTCCGAGCTTCGGCCGCTGCTGCGCCCTCGACGACCTTCACGACGCGCGGGCGGTGGCGGGCCGGATCGGTATCCCCCACTACACCCTCGACCTCCAGGCGTCCTTTCGGGAAGGTGTGGTGGCGCCGTTCGTGCGTGAGTACCTCTCGGGCCGCACACCCCTCCCCTGTGCGCTGTGCAACACCGAGGTGAAGTTCAAGAGCCTGGTCGACAAGACGGGGAGCCTCGGCGTGGAGCGCCTGGCCACCGGCCACTACGCCCGCCGCCACCGTGGCGCGGGCGGCCGGCTGCGCCTTCGGCGCGGCCGGGATCGGGACAAGGACCAGTCCTACTTCCTGTTCGGGCTCAGCCCGGCGCAGCTCGAGCTGGCGCTGTTCCCTCTCGGCGAGCTGCACAAGGCGGAGGTGCGGCGTCTCGCCGCGAGCCGCGGGCTGCCGGTCGCCGACAAGGCGGAGAGCCAGGAGATCTGCTTCGTGCCGGACGGCGACTACGCCGCCTTCGTCGAGCGGCAGGCACCCATGGAGGACCGCTCGGGCCCGATCGTGGACAGCGGCGGGAGGCGGCTCGGTCGTCACACCGGCCTTCACCACTTCACGGTGGGGCAGAGGAAGGGTCTGGGCCTGGCCGAGCCACGCCGCCTCCACGTGCTCCGGCTGGAGGCGCGGTCGCGGACGGTGGTGGTGGGCGACGCCGAGGAGCTGAAGGCACAGGGGCTGATCGCACAGCAGGTGAGCTGGCTCTCGATCGCACCCCCGGATCGGCCGATCCGGGCTAGCGTTCAGATCCGCTACCGCCACTCCGAGACGGCCGCCACGTTGCTGCCGCTCGCCGACGACCGGGTCGAGGTGCGCTTCGATCGGCCGCAGCGTGCCGTCGCTCCCGGCCAGGCGGCGGTCTTCTATGAAGATGATGTGTGCCTGGGCGGCGGGTTCATCGAGTGAACCCCATCTACCGTAGCCCCCAGAACCGCGATGTGGCGCCGGCGCGAGCCGGCGAGTTCCGGTCGCTCGGCATCAGAGGCCTCGAGGTGTGGCCGCCGGTGGTGCTGGCGCCGATGGCGGGGGTGACCAACCCCCCGTTCCGGATGCTCTGCCGACGGTACGGAGCCGGCCTGTACGTGAGCGAGATGATCACCGCCCGCGCCCTCGTGTACGGCAACCCCAAGACGCTGGTGATGGCCTCGTTCGACCCGGAGGAGAAGGTGCGCAGCCTGCAGCTCTACGGCGTCGACCCTCACTACGTGGGCGAGGCGGTAAGGCTCTTGGTCGGCGAGGGTCGCGTCGACCATCTCGACATGAACTTCGGTTGCCCGGTCCGCAAGGTGACCGCCCACGGCGGCGGGGCCGCCATCCCCCTCAAGCCACGCCTGCTGCGTGCCATCGTGAAGGCGGCCGTCGCGGGCGCCGGCACGGTGCCGGTGACGCTCAAGTTCCGGATCGGCATCGACGAGGGGCTCGAGACCTACCTCGAGACCGGCCGGATCGCCCAGGAGGAAGGGTGCGCCGCGGTCGGTCTGCACGCCCGCACCGCCGCCCAGCTCTACGACGGCGACGCCCGCTGGGAGGCGATCGCGCGGCTCAAGCAGGCGGTCACGCGCATCCCCGTGCTCGGCAACGGCGACGTCTGGGAAGCCGAGGACGCGCTGCGCATGATGCGGTCGACCGGGTGCGACGGCGTGATCGTGGGACGGGGCTGCCTGGGGCGGCCGTGGCTGTTTCGCGACCTGGCCGACGTCTTCGCCGGCCGGGAGCCCGAAGATCCTCCCGACCTGGGCGGGGTGGTCGACGTGATGCTGGAGCACGCGGAGCGGCTCTGCCTGTGGATGGGCGAGGCCGCGGCGATGCGCTCCTTCCGCAAGCACAGCGCCTGGTACACCAAGGGCTTCGCCGGCGGCGCGGCGCTGCGCGAGCGGCTGATGCAGGTCGAGACGCTCGAGACGCTCCGCGCCACCCTGGCCAGCGTGGATCGGACGAGGCCCTTCCCGCCCGAGGCGATGCGGGTCCTGCGCGGCAAGACGTCGGGGACCCAGAGGGTCACGCTGCCGGCCGGGTATCTGGACCGCTTGGACGACGCCGCCCCACCCGGCGACGCTGCGGAGAGCAGCCCGGGCGGGTGAGGCGTTGTGCCCGCGCCGCTGGTGTGGAACCATCCACGGCGGCACGTTGGAGGGCTCGATCCATGGACACACCACGCCAGTCCGAGCCGGGGGGCCGGGCGCTGCTCGTCGTCGCCAGCCTGGTGGTGGTGGTGGCCGGCCTCAAGGCCGCCTCTTCCATCCTGCTGCCGTTCATGGTCTCGGCCTTCTTCGCGGTGATGGGTCTGCCCCTGCTCTTCTGGTTGCGGGAGAAGAGGGTCCCGACCGGGCTGGCGGTGCTGCTGATCATGTTCGTGATCCTGGGGGTCCTGGGCGGGGTGGGGTTCCTGGTGGGCGGCTCCGCCAACGAGTTCGTGGGCGAGCTCCCGAAGTATCAGGAGCGCCTCGACGAGATGACCCGAGACCGGATCGAGTGGCTGGAGATGCAGGGGGTCCCGGTGCCCGACTGGAGGCTGGAGCTGATCAGCCCCAGCACCATCGTGAACCTGGCGCAGGGGATGCTCCAGGGCGTCACCGCGGTGCTCTCCAACGCCTTCCTGGTGCTGATCACGACCAGCTTCATCCTGCTGGAGGCCGCCACCCTGCCGGCCAAGCTGAGGCGGGCGCTGGTCGACCGGGACGGCGGGGTGGGCCGGTTCCGCAAGGTCACGCGAGAGGTCCAGCACTACGTCGCGATCAAGAGCGGGATCGGGTTCGCCACCGGCCTGCTGGTCGCGAGCTGGGTGGCCCTGCTGGGCGTCGACTTCCCGCTGCTGTGGGGGCTGATCGCATTCGTGCTCAACTTCATCCCCGCCTTCGGCTCGGTGCTGGCGGCGGTGCCGGCGGTGCTGCTGGCGATCGTGCAGTT
Organism: uncultured Acidobacteriota bacterium; assembly: GCA_964574335.1. Lineage (GTDB taxonomy): Bacteria > Acidobacteriota > Vicinamibacteria > Fen-336 > Fen-336 > CAZNNH01. Next base: position 11,420 of record CAZNNH010000106.1, read on the forward strand.
CGGCTGGGCGCGGGCGGGGGTGGTGGCGATCGGCTACGTGATCGTCAACGTGGGCCTCGGCAACATCATCGAGCCGCACCTGATGGGACGGCGGCTGGGCCTGTCCCCGCTGGTGGTACTGCTGTCGCTCCTGTTCTGGGGCTGGGTCTGGGGACCGGTGGGGATGCTGCTCTCGGTGCCGCTGACCATGATCGTGAAGATCCTGCTCGAGAACACCGAGGACCTGCGCTGGATCGCCGTGATGCTGGGGCCGGCCGTTGCCGAGCCGGCGCCTCCTTCGCCGGTCTCGAGGGAGTGATCTCTCCCCCTCCCGGCCCGGCGGGTCACGGGGCCTCCCCCAGCGCCTCGAGGGCCCTGCGGGCGGCTTCTTGCTGCGCCTGTTTCTTGGTGCTCCCCTCGCCTCGGGAGACGGTCTTCCCGTCGATCACGCAAAGCACGTGGAATCGGGGTCGGTGGCTCGGTCCCTCCTCGGACTCGACGAGGTACTCGGGCGGCGCCTCGCCACGTCCCTGCAGGGCCTCCTGCAGGGCGCTCTTGTGGTCGTGGGTCTCGAGCGGCCAGCCGGCCTCGATGTCGGGCTCGATCTCCCGCGCCACGAACTGGCGGGCGGCGGCCAGCCCGCCGTCGAGGTAGAGGGCCGCGATCACCGCCTCGTAGGCGTTCGCCCACAGGGCGGTCTTGTGGCGTCCTCCGGTCTTCTCCTCGCCGCGGCCCAGCCGCAGCAGGGAGGGAAGGCCGATGCCGGCGGCCCGCGGCGAGAGGGCGGCCGCCGAAACCAGGTGGGCGCGGGCGCGGCTCTTCCGACCCTCGTCGCCGTCGGGATCGCGCTCGTGGAGCAGCGCCGCCACCAGGAAGCCGAGCACGGAATCCCCCAAGAACTCGAGCGGCTCGTTGTCGCCGCCCGACGACGAGGGGCTTTCGTGGGCAAAGCTCCTGTGGGTGAGGGCCCGGTCTAGGAGCCCCCGGTCGCTGAACCGATGTCCGAGGCGGTCCTCGAGGCGTCGCAGCTCTTCGTCGCGCCCACCATCGCGAGGCGCCGCTTTCGGCTTGTCCATGCTCGCTTCGAGGAAGATCGATGCGACTATAGCATGCCGCCGCGGGCGTTCCGGGACGCCCCGACTCGAGGGCACCTCGCAGGGGCCGCCTCGCCGAGTTATGCTCCAACCGGTGACCACCAGCGATCCCTCCCGCGCGTCGGGGACAGCCGCGGCGGTGGGCCGGCTCGAGCCCCGCCGCTTCGTCCTGGTCGGCCTCGTGGTCCTCTCGGCGCTGGGGGCAGCCACCTTCCATCGCGCCGTCTTCCTGGGCCAGGTGTTCTTCGACCGGGACATCCACTGGGTGTGGCAGCCGCAGGTGGAGTCGTGGGTGCGTGCGGTAGCCGAAGGGGCGTGGCCGGTCTGGGACCGGTCGATCGCCTTCGGCCAGCCGCTCGCCGCCGACCCGAGCGCCCAGATCTTCTACCCGCTCACCTGGCTCAACCTGATGCTGCAACCCTGGACCTACTACACCGTGTTCGTGCTCCTCCACCTCGTCTTCTCCGGGCTGGGCGCTGCCCTGCTGGGGAGACGTCTCGGCCTTTCCGCGCCTTCGGCCGTGACCTGTGGGGCGGTGTGGATGCTCTCGGGTCCGTTCCTCTCGCTGGCCAACGTCTACCACCACTTCACCTCCGCGGCTTGGATGCCTTGGGCGCTGTGGGCCGCCGATCGGGCCGGCCAAAGCCGAAGCCGAAGGCACGCCACCGCCTGGGGCGGGGTGCTGGGCGTGCAGCTCCTGGGCGGCTCGGCGGACATGTGCTTGATGACGGGCCTCCTGTCGCCTCTGGTGCTGGCCCGTCACGTTTGCTGGCGAAGGCCCGGGGATCGGCAGAACCGGGACCTGCTGGCGGCGGCGTTGCTGGCTCTGCTGCTGGCCATCGGCCTGGCGTGCGCCCAGTGGCTTCCGACCCTCGAGGTCGCGCTCCGATCCGCCCGATGGTCACTTCCTGACCCGGTCCGGACCTTCTGGTCCCTGAACCCCTGGGCGCTGGTCCAGGCACTGGCTCCGGTGTCGCTCCACCAACTGCCCTTGCGCCCCGATCTCCGGGCGATGCTGTTCGGCAGCAGAGAGCCATTCCTGCTCTCGATCTACCTCGGCCTCCCTTGCGCGGCGCTGGTGGCCCGCGCGTTGTCGGGACCGCGTGCTCGCCTCGGCTGGCTGGTCGGCGGCGTCGGTGTCGGTGCCGTGCTGATCGCGGTCGGGCCACACACCCCTGTCTACGGGCTCGCCCTCTCGATCCTCCCCCCGCTGAGGATGCTGCGCTTCCCGCAGAAGGCCCTGGTAGTGCTGGCACTGTGCTGGGCGCTCCTAGTCGGGCTGGGTCTCGAGACCGAGCGGCACGAGGCCGCCTCCGGGCGGCGGGGCAGGCAGGTGCTGCAGGCGCTCGTGGCGGTCCTCGTGGTGGGCCTGCTGGCTGTCGCCCTTAGGCCGGAACACTGGCTCGCGGGCGTGCTCCGTCCCGGGCTGACACAGGCGCAGCTCGCGGCGCTGGGCCGCTCGTTGACCTCACGGCTGCTCCGGTCTTCTGTGCTCGCGCTGGCATCCCTGGTCGTAGCTCTGATCGCCTTCCGGAGGCGGCCGGGTGTGGCGACGGCGGTCCTGGCGGGGCTGGTGGCGGCCGATCTCAGCCTGGCCCACCAGGACCTGCACCGCACCTGCGCCAAAGAGCTCTTCACCTATCGGCCACCCCTCGCCGACCTCCTGCGGGGCGACGATCACCGGCGCGTCTACACCCACCTGTACGGCCTCCCGGGCTACGGCCTGCTGGAAGGAAAGGGCCTCCGCTGGCTGGGACGGGAGGATGCGTTTGCGCCCAGCCGGTTCGTGGCGGGGTGGTCGCCCGCGGCTTCCGGGGCGCTGGCGGTCCGGAGCTACCTGGCCCCGCCCATCGGCTGGCTCTTCGGCTTGGAGTCGAGCTACGACCTCGACGCGCGGGGGCTTTACCCCACACCACTGACGCGGCTCGTCCAACTCGCCAGGGTGCTCGAGGGGACTCGCGCGCACGTCTTCCTGCTGCGGCTGGGGGCAGTCCGATTCGTCACGGCGCTGCATCGCGTCGAGCCCGCGACGCTGGTCGAGGTGGCGCAGGAGCCCGGCTACTTCGCCGACCCGATCCGCGTCTTCCGGGTCCCCGATCCCCTCCCCCGCGCCTTCGCGGTGTCCGGAGTGCGGGTGGCCGACGGCATCCCCGCCCTCGAGCTGCTGCGGGACGCGGCCTTCGACCCGGCCCTGGAGGTGCTGCTGCCCGATGATGCCCCGGCGAGGCCGATCCCGGGGTTCTCGGCAGACGTGCGGATCGCCGTCCAGAAGGCGGATCGCACCCGGCTCGAGACCCGGCTCTCTCATGACGGCCTGGTCGTTCTCGTCGATTCGTTCGACCCCGGCTGGCGGGTCACGGTGGATGGCCGTCACGCCAATCTGCTACGCGCCAACGTCGGCTTCATGGCGGTCCGGGTTCCAGCCGGGGCTCACGACATCGAGTTCGTCTACCGTCCGCGGGCCCTGCTGGTGGGCCTGGCCTTTTCGCTGGCCGCCGTTGGCCTCTTGGCAACGTTGATGCTCGGTCGACGCTCCCCAGCTCCATCAAGCGTGCCGGGTCGGGGCCAGCGTTGACACCGGTTGGGACGTTGGGCTAGCGTGCCTGCCGTGTTTGTGTTGGCGCTGCTGGTGGCCCTGGCGGACGCCCCGCCCCCGGATCTCCGCGCCACCGGCGTGGTGGTCAGCCCGCAGGCCGACCACTGTGTGGCCGTCCTGAGCTCCGGGACCCGGACCCGGATCGTGAGGCCCGGGCAGGCGGCCTTCGGCGGACGAGTGCGGCGCGTCGAGCGGGACGCGGTGGTGGTCGAGTACGCCACCGGCGAGGTGGTGGTCGACCTCGAGGCGGGGACCGAGAAGGCGCCAAAGGCGCCGGCCACGCCGCCGCTGGCCACCGCCCCGACAGCCCCCAAGGCCCGGGTGATGGAGCGCCGAGAGGTCGAGGCGCGGCTGGCCCAGGAAGTGGGCCGTATCACCACCGAGACCACGTTGGTGCCCGTCACCGAGGCGGGCCAGGTCCGCGGCTTCGCGCTCGTCCGCATCCCCGAGGGGACGCTGCTCACCGACGCCGGCCTCCGGGCCGGGGACGTGCTCCAGAGCATCAACGGGACCCCGATCGACAGCCTGGCGACGCTGATGTCGCTCTGGACGCGGCTTCAGGGGCAAAGCTCGCTGCGGGCCGAGGTGCTCCGCAACGGCCAACCCCTCTCCCTCGAGCTGACGCTCCGCTAGTGGCGACCCCCACCCCGTGCGCCCTGCTCGGCATCGACCCGCCCGCTCAGGCCTCGGGCCGCGTGCTCGACGGCGCCCTCGCCGGCCCGGCACGCTGACGCCGAGGCGTGCCCTTCCGCCGGCCCCGCTGCCGGCCGCCACGTCGCTCAGGACCGGACCGCGACGCTCTCCAGGAGCCAGTCCAGGTAGGGGGCATGAGAGTCGGCCACCGACAACGCCAGGATCTCCGGCACCTGGTAGGGGTGGCGCTCGGCGATGGCTCGGCCGAGATCCTCGAAGCGAGCCTCGGCGGTCTTGATCACGAGCAGGACCTCGTCGTCCCGCGCCACCTTCCCTTCCCAGCGATAGACCGAGCGGACCTCGCCAATCAGGTTGACGCACGCCGCCAGGCGCCGCTCCACCAGATCGCCCGCCAGCCGCTCGGCCACCTCGCGGTCGGGCACGGTGCACAGCACCACCAGCGCTCGGCTCATCGGGACCCCACTCCCGATCCCAGCCTCTCGATCTCCTTCCACTGGGTTCGGTCGAGCCGCACCACCGACAGCCGACCTTGCCGCACCAACGGGCTGTCCTGAAAGGACGATAGGGCCTTCAGCTCGGCGAGGGGCACCGCTCGGGCCAGCCGGCGCTCCGCCTCGATCTCGACCACCGCCAGCTTTCCGCCGGGGCGGGCCGGGTCGATGAAGGCCTCACGAGTCACTCGCGCCAGGCCCACCACCGCCTTCTCGGCGCCGGTGTGATAGATGAAGACCCGCTCACCACGCACCATGCGTCGCAAGCCGGCCAGGGCGGCCGGGTTCGAAACGCCGTCCCAGTCGGTACGGCCCTCCCTCTCGAGATCGTCGTACCCGTAGCTCCCCGGCTCGGTCTTGAGCAGCCACATCATCCCGCTCCTGGCCCGCTCGGGCGCCGGCCCCACTGGCGCCCGCCTTGCGATTTTACACCGCCGGCAGAGGCTCCCGGCGACTCGAAGAAACCCTTGACACCGACTGGGCAGATCGCTAGTCTTACAGTGCAAATTGGAAAAGGCACTGTAAGAATGGCACGTGAGGCACTAAGGCGGCAGATCCTCTCCCGGCTGACGCAGCAGCAGTCGCTGGTCCGCTCGCTGCTCGAGCGGCGGGAGCTGCTGCAGGGATCGCTCTTCGCCCGCTATCAGGTGTGCGGCAAGGAGGGCTGCGCCTGCCGCCAGGGGCACCGGCACGGGCCGTACTGGGTCTTGTCCAACCGCAGCGGCGGGAAGGGCGGCTTCGCGTACTTGGAGCAGACCCAGGCACGGCGAGCACGCGAGCTGGTGAAGCAGCACCGCCAGTTCCGAGACGGCCTGCGGCGGCTCCAGAAGCTGAACCTCGAGCTGGTGGACCTTCTCCGGCAGTACCAGGCGGATGCCACCCGTCGGGCGAGCCGCGAGATGGGCCTGGCCACGGCGAGCTGAGGAGCCAGAAAAGGTTTCTCTATCGGTGACTTAAGTCCGAGACCTAAAGTAGAATCTGAGGTCTGATGCGAAGAGACGATCCAGCCAGGAGCCAGGTCGGCCTCAGGCGAAAGGCCTCGCTGCTCTTCTCGGTCATCGTCTTCTTCGCCCTCGTGGTGGGAGCGCTGTTCGGCGATGGAGGGATCCTCCACCTGTGGAAGGAGCAGGAGCGCACGGCCGAGCTGCTGCAACAGCTCGATGCGCTCCGTCTCGAGAACTCTCACCTGGCCGAGGAAATCGCCGCGCTGCGCACCGACCCTCGGGCGATCGAGCGGGTGGCCCGGGAGGAGCTCGGCCTGGTGGGACGGGACGAAGTCGTCTTCCTGGTGCGTGGCCAGGACTCGCCCGACCACCCTTGAACGCGCCTCGAGAGGCGCCGTGCCGGGCGCGGCGTGACGGGCCAGGCGCAAATGCTATTGACAATGGCGGGCGAGACGCAGTTAGAATGGCCCGCTCTGGTTGGGTCGCTCAACACGACGAGCTGACGCTCTAGGAGGATTGACTCGATGGCAAAGCCGATGACCAAGGCCAAGATCGTGGCCGCGCTGGCGGAGAAGGTGGACGTGCCGAAGAAGACGTCCGCTGCCTATCTCGAAGCCCTGGCCCAGATGGCCCACAAGGAAGCCCGCAACGGCTTCACGATCCCCGGCATTGGAAAGCTGGTGGTTCGCTCGTACAAAGCGCGCAAGGGTCGGAACCCGCAGACCGGCGAGGAGATTCGGATTCCTGCTCGGAAGCGGCTCAAGTTCGTGATCGCGAAGGCCGCGAAGGACGCCGTCCTGGGCAGCAAGTAGGCTCGGCAGCAGGTAGCGTAGGGCCAGGGCGCGAGAAGCTCCATCTCTCGCGCCTTTGCTCTTTCTTCCCGACCGCCGCCTCGGGAGCGGTCCGGCAAGCCCACGAGCAGGCCCGGACCCGCACGTCGGCGCGTTGCCTCGGACTCGACCCCCGGCTACAGTGGTCCGCACGATGGGCGACTCCAAGGCGGCGCTCGAATCGGCCGAGCAGCAGGTGCTCCAGGTCGTCCGCCAGCTCGCCCTCGAGCTCGGCGGCGGCCGCACCGGCCAGGCCACCTCCGCCGCCGCCTCTCTGGAACGCGAGGTCGGCCTCGGCAGCCTCGAGCGGGTCGAGCTTCTGGCGCGGCTCGAGACGGCCACCGGACGCACCCTCGGCGAGCACCTCCTCACCCTCGACTCGGCGGCTGAGATCGCCCAGGCCATCGTCGAGGCGAAGCCGGCGGCCGACCGCCGCCCGAGCCCCCCTTCAGCGTCTCCCGAGCCGACCCCGTCGGCGGCGATGCCCCAGGCCGCCACCCTCCACGAGGCGCTGTGGCTGCGGGCCGAGGCCGAGAGCGACCGGGTCACGGTCCATCTCCTGGAGGAGGACCGCTCCGAGTCGCTCAGCTACGGCCGGCTGCTCTCGGAGGCCCAACTGGTGGCCGGCGGCCTACGCGAGATCGGGATCGAGCGTGGTGACCGCGTCGCCCTGATGCTGCCCACCGGACGCGCTTTCCTGTCGGCCTTCCAGGGGATCCTGCTGGCGGGGGCGGTACCGGTGCCGATCTATCCCCCGGTCCGGCTGGACCGGCTCGAGGACTACGCCCGACGCCAGTCCGCGATCCTCAGGGACGCCGGCGCCCGGCTGCTCCTCACCGTGGCGGTCGGCCGGCCGCTCGCCGAGCGGCTCCGTCCGCTGGTGCCGGGTCTTTCGCGGATCGCCACCCCGGCGGAGCTGATCAAGCTCGACGCTCCCTGGCCCGGCATCCAGGGGCGAGGCTCGGACCCCGCCCTGGTTCAGTACACGTCCGGCAGCACCGGCGCCCCCAAGGGGGTGCTGCTCACCCACGAGAGCCTGATGGCCAACATCCGTGCCATCGCCAGCGGCCTGGACCTCCGTCCGGTCGACGTCGGCGTGAGCTGGCTCCCCCTCTACCACGACATGGGCCTGATCGGCACATGGCTGTTCTGCCTGGTGATGGGGATCCCGCTCACGCTGCTCTCCCCGCTCGCGTTCCTGGCCCGTCCGGAGCGCTGGCTGTGGGCGCTGTGCGAGTCGCGCGGGACGTTGTCGGCGGCACCCAACTTCGCCTACGAGCTGTGCGTCCGGCGGATCCCGGACTCCGCCCTGGCGGGGCTCGACCTCTCGTCCTGGCGGCTGGCCCTCAACGGTGCCGAGCCGGTCAATCCCGGCACCCTGGAACGCTTCTGCCGGCGGTTCGCGGACTACGGCTTCCGGCCGCAGGCAATGCTCCCCGTGTACGGCTTGGCGGAGAGCTCGGTGGCCCTGTGCTTCCCCCCGCTCGGTCGAGGCCCTCGGGTGGATCGTGTCTCGCGGCCCGAGTTCGAGCGCTCGGGGCGCGCCGAGCCAGCGCCCGACCCGGACCGGACGGCACTACGCTTCGTCTCTACGGGACGCCCGCTACCCGGGCACGAGGTCCGGATCGTGGACGAGTCCGGGCAGGCCCTGCCCGAGCGCCGGGTGGGCCGCCTGGTGTTCCGGGGCCCGTCATCGATGCACGGCTACCTGGGGCAGCCTGCGGCGACGGAGGCGATCCGGCTGCCTGGCGGCTTCCTGGACAGCGGCGACCTGGCCTACCTGGCGGACGGCGAGGTGCACGTCACCGGACGGCGCAAGGACCTGATCATCAAGGGGGGCCGCAACCTCGTCCCCCAGGAGATCGAGGAGGTGGCTTCCGAGGTGCGCGGCATCCGCAAGGGCTGCGTGGTGGCCTTGGGGGTTGCCGACGACTCGCTGGGCACCGAGCGGCTGGTGATCGTGGCCGAGACCCGCGTCAAGGGCCACAAGCCGCGGGAGACGCTGCGAGCCGCCGTGATCCGGAGCGTGGTCGAGGCCGTCGGTGTCCCTCCCGACGTGGTGGAGCTGGTCCCGCCCCGATCGGTCCCCAAGACCTCGAGCGGCAAGATCCAGCGGACCGCCACCCGGGCGCTGTATCTGGAAGGCCGGCTGGGCCGGCCCGAGCCGGGCCGCCTGGCGGCCGTCCCACCCCTCCTGCTGGCCACCCTCCGCTCGGCGGCCCGCGCCACGCTTCGACGTCTCGGCCAAGCCCTCTACGTCGGCTACGTGGCCGGCCTGGTGGGCCTGGTGGGAATCGTGGCCTGGCCCGTCGCCGGGCTGCTGCGAAGCCCGGCGGCGCTTGGAGCCCTGGCTCGAAAAGCGGCCGGCCTGGTGCTCCGGGCGATCGGTTGCCGGCTCGAGGCGGAGGGGCTGGAGCGGCTGCCGCGCCAGGGGCCGTTCCTGCTCGTCTGCAATCACGCCTCCTACGTCGACGCGCTGGCGCTTCTGGCCCTGCTCCCCGTCGAGTTCCTCTTCGTGGCCAAGCGAGAGGTGACCCGATGGCCGCTGGTCGGCCTCTTCGTGAGGCGCCAGGGCCATCTCACCGTCGAGCGCTCGGATGCCCGCCAGAGCGTGGTCGACGCCGTGGGTCTGACCGAGGCGATCGGGGCCGGGCGCAACGTGCTGGTTTTCCCCGAGGGGACGTTCACGGCCTCCACGGGGCTCCGTCCCTTCCGGCTGGGAGCCTTCAAGGCCGCGGTCGAGGCCCAGGTGTCGGTCCTGCCGCTGGCGCTCTGCGGGACCCGGCGGGTACTCCGAGGGAACCGGCTGGTCCCGCATCCAGGACCGATCCGGCTCTGGGTGGGCGAGCCGCTCCTCCCCCAGGGCACGGGCTGGCACGCGGTGGTGGACCTTCGTGATCGGGCGGCGGCCCGAATCGCCGAACGATGCGGAGAGCCGCGCCTCCCGGTGGCCACGTCCGCCTCGGAGCCGTGACGGGATCGGATTCGGGTCATGTCCCCATGGCACCGCTTCCGTCGAGTCGGGATCGTGTACCCGGATCTCTTCTCGTGGTTGCCGCCAACATGACCTGCGATACGGAACACTAGCGTGCGCGTCGCCCGCCCGGAAGACCGTTGGTTCTGGAGAACGATCGGGGCGCTCGGCGTGATCGGGCTGTCCGGTCTGGGTGCCAGCCTGATCG
>CAZNNH010000107.1:0-21148 GCA_964574335.1 uncultured Acidobacteriota bacterium
TCATCATGGTGCCGGTGATGGTCTACCTGCTGCGGATGCCGATGCACGTGGTGGTCGGCACCAGCCTGTTCCAGATCCTCTTCACCTGCGTCAACGTGACGGTGCTGCAGGCCCACATGAACCACACCGTCGACTTCCTGCTGGCCCTGATGCTGCTGGTGGGCTCCACCACCGGGGCCCAGCTCGGCGCCCGGATCAGCAAGCGGCTGCGGGCCGACCAGCTCAAGGTCCTGATGGCCGGCATCATCCTGGCGGTGATGGTGGCGATGGTGCTGGGGCTGGTGCTGCGGCCGCACACGCTCCTCTCCTACACGGGAGGGCACTGACATGACGGGTCTTCTGGCGCTTCTTCTGCTGTTGCCGGGAGCCGCGGGCTCGCCACCATCCGGCGCGGACGCCGTCGCAGCCGCCGCCCTGCCGGTCACGGTCGAGCCCGCCAGGGGAGAGATCGGCGTCTTCTACCGGGGTCTTGAGGTGACGGTGTCGGTGGAGGCGGAGCCGGGGAGCGAGGTGGCGGTGCTGCTCTCCGGACCGCGATCGAGGCTCACCCTCCGGCGCAAGGCGCGGCGTTTCGGCCTCTTCTGGGGTCCGGCCGGCGAGGTGGTCTTCGAGGCGGTGCCCAGCCTCTACCTGCTCGGGTCCAGCCGGGAGCTCCGGGAGCTGACCGACGCCCGGACCCTCGACCGGCTCGGTCTCGGCTACGACGCCCTCCGCGCTGCCGAGCCGGCCGGCTCCGAGGAGTGGTTCGGGGAGCTTCTGGCCTTGAAGGAGTCGGAGGGGCTCTTCTCGGTGGCGGTCGAGGCGCCGGAGCGAGACCATCTGCAGCCGGGTCGGGTCTCCCTGCCGCTGTGGGTCCCGGCCCGGGCCCAGGCGGAACGTTACGCGGTCGAGGCGTTCTGCTTCCGAGACGGCCGCCTTCGGTCGCGAGGCGAGGCCCAGCTCGAGATCGAGACCGGTGGGGTGGTCGAGCTGATGGCCGGCATGGCCCACCGCCACGGCCTGGGGTACGGCATCTTCGCGGTGGTGGCGGCCCTGGCCTCGGGCCTGCTGGTGGGCTTCCTGTTCGGGTCGACCAAGAAACGCTGAGGGCTCCGTGGCATGGCCGGGTTGGTGGCGACGCTACTTCGCGCGCAGGCGGGGGGAGGACCTCGAGACGTTACGCCATCGCTACGAGCGCTTCGAGAGCCTGCTCGCCGGCAACAACCGGGTGCTCGAGCTGATCACCGATGCCGGCGAGAAGAGCGGCGGCGACCATCTCTTCGACCGGCGCTACCTGGAGTCCTTGGTCAAGGAGCTGGGGCGGGCGGTGGCCGGCGTGGTCTTCGACCTCAACGCGATGTGCGACGGCTGCCACGCCGACCTGGCCGACAGCTTCGAGAGGATCCGGCAACGGGTCGAGAGCGTGCTCTCACCGAGCGCCCCGGCCCAGACGGAGCTGGTGATGCCGCTTTCCTCCGTGGATGCCGAGCTGGCCGACGCGGTGGGTGAGAAGATGGCGACCCTCGGCCAGCTCCGACGCAAGCTCGCCCTCCCGGTTCCCGACGGCTTCGTGGTCACCGCCTGGGCCTGCCAGCGGCTGCTGGGCGAACGAACCCTGGGCCGGGCGATGGCGGCCTTCACGGATCGGCTCCGCGCCGAGAACGGAAAGGACCTGGACGAGGGAGCGGTCGCGCTCCAGCTCGCGGTGCGGCAGGCGCCGCTCGATCGCTCGCTCAGCCGGGCCATCCGGCGCGAGGCCGGTCGCTGCCGCCCGGAGGGCGGCAGCTTCGCCGTCCGCAGCAGCGCCCTCGGCGAGGACGGCGAGCACACCTTCGCCGGCCAGCACGAGACCCTCCTCAACGTCTGGCCGGATCGGGCCTGCGAGGCGTATCGGGCGGTGGTGGCCAGCCTGTTCTCGCCCCAGGCGGTACGCTACCGGCGGGAGCGGAGCCTGCCCGTCGGCCGGGCCCGGATGGCGGTCGGCTTCCTGGGGCTGGTCCGGGCCCGGGCCAGCGGCGTGATCCACACCGTGGACCCGGTGGCGCCCCGCCGCGACGTGATGGTGGTCTCGGCGACCTGGGGGCTGGGACCGACGGTGGCGCAGGGCGCGGCGCCGGTGGACCGGTTCGAGCTGTCGCGGGACCCCGCTCCGCGGGTGGTTCAGCGAAGCATCGCCAGGAAGGAGGCACGCCTGGAGGCGACCCCCGGCAAGGGGGGCGGCACCCGCCTGGTGGCGGTAGAGGCGGCCCAGCAGGAGGCGGCCAGCGTCGACGACGAAGAGCTGGCCGAGCTGGGCCGGCTGGCGCTCCGGATCGAGCGCCACCTCGGCCAGCACCAGGAGGTCGAGTGGGCAATCGGCGAGGACCGACGCCCGGTGATCCTCCAGGCGCGCGGCCTGCGTACCCTCGACTCCCCCGCCGAGCGGGAGGCCGAGGCGCTCCGCCTGTCTCAGCTACTGGCCGGCCGTCCGGCCCTGCTGCGCGGCCAGGGAGTGATCGCCTGCCGTGGCGTGGGCGCGGGCCCGGTGGCCGTGGTGCGAACGGCGGAGGCCCTGGCCGGGTTTCCCCAGGGAGCGGTGCTAGTGGCGCACGCCGCCTCCCCGGCCCTGTCACCGCTCCTGCCTCGGGCCAGCGCCGTGATCACCGACGTCGGCTCGTCGACCGGCCACCTGGCCGCCATCGCCCGCGAGTACCGGGTGCCGATGCTGGTCGGGGTCGCGGACGCCACCGAGCGGCTGGCCCCGGGCGCCGAGGTGACGGTCGACGCCGAGGAGAACGTGGTCTATGCCGGCGTGGTCGACGAGCTGCTCCGCTTCCACCTCTCGCAGCCCCCCCAGGAGGCCGAGTTCGAGGAGTTCCGCCTGCTACGGCGACTGCTGCGGCGGGTGGCCCCGCTGAACCTGAGCGACCCGCAGGCGGAGGGCTTCCACGCCTCGGCCTGCACCACCTACCACGACGTGGTCCGTTACGCCCACGAGATGGCGGTGCGCCAGCTCACCGAGATGCCCGGCCTACGGCAAAGCGACCGCAGACGGTGCGTGCGGCGGCTCTCCCTGTCGATCCCGATGGACCTGGACCTGCTCGACCTCGGAGGCGGCCTCGACCCCGCGACGGCGGCCGACACGATACCGCCGGAGCTGGTGCGCTCCGCCCCGCTGCGGGCCCTGCTGCAGGGTCTCACCGCCCCCGGGACCTGGCGCACCGAGCCCGTCGACATGGACATGGGGAGCCTGCTGGCCAGCGCCACCCGCTTCCCCTCCCTGGACGGATCGGCCACCGCCACGGTGAGGCCCAACCTGGCGGTGATCACCCGGGACTACCTCAACCTGCACCTCCGGCTCGGCTACCACTTCAACCTGATCGACTGCCATCTCTCGGACGATGCCGGCAGCAACTACATCTACTTCCGCTTCCACGGCGGCGTGACCGACATCACCCGGCGCTCGCGACGGGCCCGCCTGCTGGCGACCATCCTGAGGGAGTACGACTTCGCGGTGGAGACCAAGGGCGATCTGGTGATCGGACGGATCCGGGACCTGCCCCGTGATTCGGCGGCCGAGCGGCTGAAGATGGCGGGGCGGCTGATCGGCTACTCGCGGCAGCTCGACGTGCTGATGCGGGACGAGACCACGGTGCGGGAGTGCGCCCGCGAGTTCGTGGGACGCCAGCTTGGCGTCCTCGACGCCGCCACCGAGGCGGTCCGGGCCGAGCCGAGCTGAAGAAGGCGAAGGAGGAAGGAATGGACGAGACTCAGGTGATGGTGGTCGACGACGAGGAGATGGTCTGCGAGCGGCTGAAGCACCACCTCGAGAAGAACGGGTTCTGCGTCACCACCTTCCAGGACAGCCGGCGCGCCCTGGCCGAGCTCGAGGAGAAGCGGTACCACGTGGTGGTCACCGACCTGAAGATGGCGGGAGCCACCGGCCTCGACGTGCTCCACAACATCCGGGACCGTGGCTACCCGACCCAGGTGATCCTGATCAGCGGCTACGCCTCGATGGAGGCGGCCCGCGAGGCCGAGGCGGTCGGCGCCTTCGACTTCGTCTGCAAACCTTTCGAGCTCAAGACCCTCACCAACCTGGTCCGCAAGGCCGCCAGGCGCGCCCAGCGGGGCGTGGGCGTGCCGCGATCGGAGGCATAGGGAGCCGTGGGCGGCAAGGCCGAGATCCTGATCCTCGACGACGAGCCGATCGTGGGGGACCGGCTCAAGCCGGCCCTCGAGAAGTGCGGCTACAGCGTCGAGACCTTCACCGACAGCCAGGCGGCGATCGACCAGCTCTCCAAGAAGCGCTACGATGTGTTGATCACCGACCTGAAGATGGCAGGCCCATCGGGACTGGACGTGCTGCACTTCGTCAAGGAGCACACCCCGAGCACCCGGGTGATCGTGATCACCGGTTACGCGACGGCCGAGCAGGCCACCGAGTCGATCAAGAGCGGGGCCGTCGACTTCATCGCCAAGCCGTTTCGGATCAGCCACCTGCGCGAGCTGGTGGCCCGATGTCTCGAGGCACCGGGGACGTGACGACCAGGCCGGGCGAGGTCTGGTCGCGGAACCTTCACCCGCGTGTCGGCCGACGAGGGCCGAGCGCAGGAGGTGGACGATGGCGGTCATTACGATATCGCGTGGGTCGGCCAGCGGCGGGCTGCTGCTGGCCCAGAGGCTCGGAGAGAAGCTCGGCTACGACGTGGTGGGCCGCGAGGAGATCCTGCGCGAGGCGGCCCGCTTCGGCGCCGCCGAGGAGGCCCTCAACGAAGCGCTGCTGAAGCCTCCCACCTTCCTGGAGCGCTTCCGGCACGAGAGGCGGCGCTACCTCGCCTTCGTCCAGGCGGCGCTGTGCCAGCGGGCGCTGCGGGGCCGCGTGGTCTACCACGGCAACGCCGGCCACCTGCTCCTCCAAGGGGTCTCCCACGTCCTGTGCATCCGGCTGATCGCGTCGATGTCGTTCCGGATCCAGAAGGTGATGGAGCGGGAGCACGTGAGCCGCGACGAAGCGGTCCGCCACATCGAGGCCGCCGACAAGCAGCGCCGGGAGTGGACGCGCTTCCTCTACGGCAAGGACTGGCTCGACCCCCTCCTGTACGACCTGGTGATCAACCTGCAGACGATGGGGGTCGAGGCCGCGGTCGAGATCGCCGCGACGGCGGCCCAGCACCCCGACTTCGCCCCCACCGAGGAGAGCCGCAAGGCCATGGCCGACCTGACCCTGGCCAGCCGGGTGCGGGCCGCCCTGGCGGCGGACCCGAAGACCGCCGCGGTGGAGGTCACCGTCCGCGCCGACGGCGACGCGGTGGCCCTGGCCGGCAAGCTGCGCCCCGCCTCCGCGGTGGATGCCGTGATCGGCGTGGCCAGCGCCGTGGAAGGCGTCCGCCAGGTCGACCGCCGCGACCTCGACGCTCCCGACTACACCGTCTAGCCGCGGCTGGGCCCAGACGATGCCGGCGCCATCGCGCTCCGATCCGTTCAGCCCGGCCTCGTTCGGCCGAAGCTGGATCGCATCGGCGTCCCTGACCTGGGTGGTGGCATGCGGCCTGGCGCTCCTTCGCGTCCCCCGAGAGCTGGAGCGGGGCGTGCTGCCGACGGAGGTGCTGCTCGTCCTCTGGTGGGTCCCGCTCGCGGCGGCGACGCTCGTGGCCCAGACGCTGCTGCTCCTGATCGGTCGCAAGCTGCGGCCCGGCTCACGACGTGCGCACGGCGTCCCCTCGTGCCTCCTGACCTCGGCGGTGACCCTGCTGGGTCTGTGGGTGCTGCTGCTGCTGGCGGGAGGGGCGGATTCGTTCATCCCGCGGCTCTGACCGCGGTCGTGCCGCCGGCCTCGACTCGATCGCCGGCGCCGACGACGATAGACTGCTCGCATGCAAGCTGACGCCCCTGCCGTGGGCCGCGGGCCTGTCCCCGGCCGCCTGGGTGCGACCCCGCAACACGGCGGCCGCTGCCGCTTCCGGGTCTGGGCCCCGCGAGTCGAGCACGTCGACGTGGTCCTGCAGACCCCCGAGCGGGTGGCGCCGATGCGGGCCGCCGGCGACGGCTACCACGAGGCCATCCTCGAGGACGTCGAGCCCGGACGGCGCTACCTGCTCCGGCTGGACGGGGACCGCGACCGGCCCGACCCGGCCTCGCGCCACCAGCCCGAGGGCGTGCACGGGCCGTCCGAGATTGTGGACGGAAGCTTCCCGTGGACCGATGGCGGCTGGTTCGGTCGTCCGCTCCGCGAGTACGTGACCTACGAGCTGCACGTCGGCACCTTCTCGTCCGAGGGGACCTTCGACGGCGTGGTCCCCCACCTCGACGGCCTGCGCGAGCTGGGGGTGACCGCGATCGAGCTGATGCCGGTGGCCGAGTTCCCGGGCCGCCGCAACTGGGGCTACGACGGGGTCTGCCTCTACGCCGCCCACAGCGCCTACGGCGGTCCTTCCGGCTTGCGCCGGCTGGTCGACGCCTGCCACGCCCGAGGGCTCTCGGTGGTGCTGGACGTCGTGTACAACCACCTCGGGCCCGAGGGCAACTACCTCGCCGAGCTCGGGCCGTACTTCACCGACCGTTACCTGACCCCCTGGGGGCCCGCCCTCAACTTCGACGGCAGGGGCTCCGACGAGGTGCGCGGCCACTTCATCCAGAACGCCCGCTACTGGATGGAGGAGTGCCACATCGACGCCCTGCGGCTCGACGCGGTCCACGCCATCCGCGACCACTCCGCCTACCCGTTCCTGCAGGAGCTGGCGGAGAGGACCCTCGATCTCTCGCAGACCCTGAACCGGCGCCTCTTCCTGATCGCCGAGACCGACCAGAACGACCCGCGGCTGGTCCGCTCCCGCGAGCGGGGCGGCTACGGCCTGGACGCCCAGTGGAGCGACGACCTCCACCACGCCCTCCACACGCTCCTCACCGGCGAGCAGAACGGCTACTACGCCGACTTCGGCGAGCTCGAGCACCTCGAGCGCGCCTATCGCGACGCCTACGCCTACGCCGGCCAGCGCTCTGCCTTCCGCGGCCGCCGCCACGGACGACCGGCGCCGGACCTGCCCGGAGAGCGCTTCGTGGTGGCCTCGCAGAACCACGACCAGGTGGGCAACCGGATGTACGGCGAGCGCCTGTCGACGCTGCTCGACCTCGAAGGCCGCAAGCTCGCGGCCGGGGCCGTGATCCTCTCTCCCTTCCTGCCCCTCCTCTTCATGGGCGAGGAGTACGCAGAGACCGCCCCCTTCCTCTACTTCGTCAGCCACCAGGACCCCGACCTGGTGGAAGCGGTCCGCCGGGGCCGGCGTGAGGAGTTCGCGGCCTTCGCCTGGAAGGGGGAGCCCCCCGACCCGCAGTCGGAGGCCACGTTCCTGGCGTCGAAGCTGGACCACTCCCTGGCCCGGCAGGGCGAGCACCGGCTGCTGCGGGCCTTCTACGCCGAGCTCCTGCGCCTGCGCCTGTGCCTCTCGCCGCTCCACACCCTGGCCCGGGACCGGATGCGGGTCTTTCGCTCCGACGTGTCCCGGGCGCTGTGGCTTCACCGGACCCACGGCAACGACCAGGTCCTGGTGGTGGTCCGCTTCGGCGGCGGCGAAGGGCCGGTGGCTCTGGAGCTCCCCTCGGGTCCGTGGCGCCTGGAGCTCGACTCGGCGGACCCGGCCTGGGGCGGACCCGGCGGCCAGGTGCCGAGCCGGCTCGAAGGCGGCGGACGCCGGGAGCTCCCGATGCCCCCGCAAAGCTTGATCGTGCTCTCCCGTGGTGAGAAACCGTGACCGCGATCGACGAGAGGGTCCCGACCGCGACGTATCGGCTGCAGCTCAACCACCGCTTCACCTTCCGGGACGCCGCGGCCCTGGTCGACTACCTGGAGGCGCTGGGCATCAGCCACGTCTACGCCTCGCCGATCTTCGCGGCACGGCCGGGGAGCCTCCACGGCTACGACGTCGTCGACCACACCCGCCTCAACCCCGAGCTGGGGACGGAGCAGGACTTCCAGGAGCTGGCCGGCCGGCTGAAGGCGCACCGGATGGGGCTGATCCTGGACGTGGTCCCGAACCACATGTGCATCCTGGGCGGGGAGAACCTGTGGTGGACCGACGTCCTGGAGAACGGCCCCAGCTCGCCTTTCGCCCGCCACTTCGACATCGACTGGCGCCCCCCCAAGGCGGACCTCCGGGACAAGGTGCTGCTGCCCCTCCTCGGCGACCAGTACGGTCGGGTCCTGGAGCGGGGCGAGATCCAGCTCCAGCGGGAGGGCGGCGCCTTCCTGGTCGTCTACTTCGAGCACCGCTTCCCGGTGGCGCCACGCACCTGGACCGCCGTCCTCTCCCCGGCCCTCGATCGGGCGCGGCAGTCGTTGGGAGAGGAGCACGACGACGTGCTGGAGCTGGCCAGCATCATCACCGCGCTCGGCCATCTCCCGCTGCGGTCCGAGACCGACCCGCGCAAGGTGCGCGAGCGGCAGAGGGAGAAGGAGATCGTCAAGCGGCGGCTCCTCACCCTGCTCGAGCAGGCGCCGGAGGTCCGGGAGGCCGTCGACACCAGCGTCGTGGATCTCAACGGGCGTCCCGACGAGCCCCATAGCTTCGACGCCCTCGAGCGGCTGCTGGCCGACCAGGCCTATCGCTTGAGCTTCTGGCGGGTGGCCGCCGACGAGATCAACTACCGCCGTTTCTTCGACGTCAACGAGCTGGCGGCGCTGCGGGTCGAGGAGGCGGCGGTCTTCGCCGCCCTGCACGCGCTCCCCTTGCGGGAGATCGCCGAGGGGCGGGTTGCGGGGCTCCGCGTCGACCACGTCGACGGGCTGTTCGACCCGGAAGACTACCTGGGCCGGCTGCCGGAGGGCTGCTTCAAGGTGGTGGAGAAGATCCTCACCGGCAACGAGCGGCTCGAGCCGAGCTGGCCCATCCACGGCACCACCGGCTACGAGATGCTCAGCCGGCTGGGCGGGCTGTTCGTGGACCCGCAGGCGTCCTCGCCGCTGCAGGAGGTCTACGCCAGCTTCATCGGGGAGCGGGAGCGGTTCCCCGATGTCGTCTACGAGTGCAAGAAGCTGATCCTGCGCGACAGCATGTCGAGCGAGCTGACCGTGCTCTCGCGCCGGCTGGACCGTATCTCGGAGCAGCACCGCTTCTCGCGCGACTTCACCCTGAACAGCCTCATGGCGGCCCTCGGCGAGGTGGTGGCGTGCTTTCCGGCCTACCGGAGCTACGTCCGGGCCCACACGTTACGCCCCGACGACCGGCGGCTGATCCGGGAGGCGATGCGGGCCGCGCGCCGGCGCAACCCGGGGATCAGCGGATCGCTCTTCGACTTCATCGCCTCGGTGCTGTTGCTGGAGCACCCGGCGGGGCTGACCGAGGCCGAGCAGGAGGAGCGCTACGACTTCGTGCTCCGCTTCCAGCAGCTCACCGGGCCGGTGATGGCGAAGGGCCTCGAGGACACGGCGGCGTACCGCTACCACCCGCTCTCGTCCCTCAACGAGGTCGGCGGGGAGCCGGATCGGTTCGGCCTCTCGCTCGAGGCCTTCCATGCCTTCTGCCAGGAGCGGCAGGAGCTGATGCCTCACTCCCTGTCGGCCACCTCGACCCACGACACCAAACGCGACGAGGACGTGCGGGCCCGGATCCACGTCCTCTCCGAGCTCCCGCACGAGTGGGGGGCGGCGCTGTTTCGCTTTGCCGACCTCAACCGGGAGCTCAAGCCCGTCGTCGACGAGCAGAGCGTGCCCCAGGCCAACGAGGAGTACCTGCTGTACCAGACCCTGGTCGGGACCTGGCCGGTCGGGGCCGACACCGCCGGTTTGCCCGCCGACTACCTGGAGCGGATTCAGTCCTACCTGCGCAAGGCGATGCGCGAGGCCAAGCAGCACTCGAGCTGGATCAACCCCGACCTCGACTACGAGGAGGGGGTGCTCCAGTTCGTGGCCACCCTGATCGCCTCGGAGGCGGGAGGACCCTTCCGTCGGGAGCTACGGACGTTCCTGGATCCTTTGCTGCGCCCCGGTCTGCTGAACGGCGTCTGCCAGGCGCTCTTGAAGATCACGGCGCCCGGCATCCCGGACCTGTACCAGGGGACCGAGCTGTGGGAGCTCCGGCTGGTGGACCCGGACAACCGGCAAGACGTCGACTACGAAGCCCGCCGCCAGCGGCTCGCCGGGCTCGATCGGGAGGCGACCTCCGAACAGGCGGAGCTCGCCGACCGCCTGCTCCGCGACCTGCCTGACGGGCGCCTCAAGCTGTACGTCACCAGCCGCGGCCTGCGCCTGCGCCGCGAGCGGCCGCGGGTGTTCCGGGAGGGCGAGCACGTCGCGCTGGCGGCCACCGGCGCGACGGCGCCGCACGTAGTGAGCTTCGCCCGGCGGCTTTTCGAGAGCGAGGTGGTGGTGGCCACGGGACGGTTCTTCACCCGGCTGGGTGACCCGCCGGTGGGCGAAGCCGCCTGGGGGGAGGAGCGGCTCGAAGGCTGCCTGGGCGGGAGCTACCGGGACCTGCTCACGGGAGAGCGCCTGGTCACGGAAGGGTCACGGCCGGGGTGGCCGCTGGCGCGGGTGTTCGCCCACCTGCCGCTGGCGCTGCTGTGCCGCGAGGACGTCTAGCCCGGCCTAGCTCGCCGACCGCGGCGCCCGTCTCTCCCGGCGCCACTCCTCGCGTACACTGCCGGCACATGGCAAGGCTGGCCGACGGCTTGCGTCTTGGCGACGATGGCGTGGTGCGCTGCTTCTGGGCGGGCTCCCTCCCCCTCTACGTGAGCTACCACGACCAGGAGTGGGGGCGTCCGGTGGTCGACGACACGCGGCTGTTCGAGAAGCTCTGTCTCGAAGGCTTCCAGGCCGGGCTGAGCTGGCTCACCATCCTGCGCAAGCGGGAGCGCTTCCGCCGCGCCTTCCGGGGCTTCGCGATCGCGCGGGTGGCACGCCTGGGCGGGCGAGACGTCCTACGTCTGCTTCGGGACCCCGGCATCGTCCGGCACCGCGGCAAGATCGAGTCGGCCATCAACAACGCGCGCCGCGCCCGCGCGCTCCAGCGCGAGCTCGGCTCGCTGGCCGCCTTCTTCTGGAGCCACGAGCCCACCGACGCCGAACGCCCGCGACGCCTCACCTTGCGCGCCTTGAAGAGCCTGACCAAGACCCCTCGGTCGATCGGTCTGGCGAAGGAGCTCAAGCGCCGGGGCTTCACCTTCGTGGGTCCGACGACGGCGTACGCGTTCATGCAGGCCATGGGCCTGGTGAACGACCATATCGACGGCTGCGCGTTCCGGGAGCCGATCGAACGGGCCCGCGCCAGGCTGCGTCGGCCGCGCCGGGCCACGACGACGGTCGGGTCCTAGAAGCGACACTCCAGGGAAACAGGCCACCCCCGGAGGCGGGAGGTGCTCGCACACCCGCACCGCGACGGGGCATAATCCGCTCGAACCTCCCCGCCCGGGGCGGCCCCGCCTCCCCGGAGTGGACGCGGTACCCGCTGATTCCGTCGGGCATTCCGGACCTGATCGGAGGACGAAACGATGGATGCCTTGAGCCTGGCGCGGTGGCAGTTCGGCGTGACCACCGTGTACCACTTCTTCTTCGTTCCCCTCACCCTCGGCCTGGTCTGGGTGGTGGCCGGCCTGCAGACCGCCTGGTACCTGACCGGTGACGAGGTCTGGAAGCGCCTCACCAAGTTCTGGGGGAAGCTCTTCCTGATCAACTTCGCGATGGGCGTGGTCACCGGGATCGTCCAGGAGTTCCAGTTCGGCATGAACTGGTCCGAGTACTCGCGCTTCGTGGGCGACATCTTCGGGGCGCCGCTGGCCATCGAAGCGCTGCTGGCCTTCTTCCTGGAGTCGACCTTCCTGGGGCTGTGGATCTTCGGCTGGGACAAGCTCCCCAAGCGCGCCCACCTGGCCGCCATCTGGCTGGTGGCTATCGGCTCCAACCTCTCGGCCTTCTGGATCCTGGTGGCCAACTCCTTCATGCAGCAGCCGATGGGCCACGTGCTGCGAAACGGCCGGGCGGAGATGGAGAGCTTCTGGGCGCTCATCTGGAACCCTCACGTGTTCGTCCAGTTCCCCCACGTGATCACGGCCGCGATGTGCACCGCCGCCTTCTTCATCCTCGCCATCAGCGCCTGGCACCTGGCGCGGGCCCAGGACGCCGAGAGCCGCGAGGCCTTCTCGCTCTCGTTCCGCATCGGCGCCGTGTTCGGCCTGGTGGCCACCCTGGCGGTGATCGTGGTGGGCCACACCCAGGCCCAGTACATGACCCGGGCCCAGCCGATGAAGATGGCGGCCGCCGAGGCGCTCTGGGAGAGCGCCGACCCCGCCCCGATGTCGCTGTTCACCTGGGGCCACGAGCCGGAGCGGCGGGACCGCTTCGCCATCAAGGTGCCGGGCCTCCTGAGCTTCCTCGCCCACAACCGCTTCTCGGGCGAGGTCAAGGGGATCAAGAACCTGCAGGCCGAGTACGAGGCCACCTACGGGCCCGGCATCGACTACGTGCCGCCGGTGATGTGGACCTACTGGAACTTCCGGGTGATGGTGGGGGCGGGGATGCTGATGCTGGGGCTCGCCGCCTGGGCGGTCTGGGCCGCCCTCACCGGGCGCCTGGAGAAAAGCCCGCGCCTGCTCTGGCTGCTGGTCCCGGCCATCACCCTGCCGTACGTGGCCAACAGCACCGGATGGATGTTCACCGAGATCGGCCGGGTGCCGTGGATCGTCTTCGGGGTGATGCGCATCGACCAGGCGGTCTCGCCGGCGGTCACTGCCGGCGAGGTGTTGTTCACCCTGGTGGGCTTCACCCTGCTCTACGCGGCGCTGATGGGGGCCGACCTCTACCTGCTGTGGAAGTTCGGCAAGGCCGGCCTCCACCCACCCACCACCGAGGTCGGCGACGAGCCGGGCCTGGCCGGGGCCGACCCCGCCCGGGCCTAGGAAGGAGGAGCCACCATGGACCTCAACACGCTCTGGTTCGTGCTGATCGCCGTCCTGTTCACCGGATTCCTGGTGCTGGAGGGTTTCGACTACGGGGTCGGGATCCTGCTCCCGTTCGTGGCCAAGACCGACTCCGAGCGGCGCCGGGTCATCAACACCATCGGTCCGGTGTGGGACGGCAATGAGGTGTGGATCCTCACCGCCGGCGGTGCCATCTTCGCCGCCTTCCCCCACTGGTACGCCACCCTGTTCAGCGGCTTCTACCTGGCCCTGTTCCTGATCCTGACCGCCCTGATCGTGCGCGGCGTGGCCTTCGAGTTCCGCAGCAAGGACCGCAGTCCGACCTGGCGCAGGACCTGGGACTTCATGCTGTTCGTGGGTAGCCTGCTGCCGGCCCTGCTGTGGGGGGTGGCGCTGGCCAACCTCCTGAAGGGCGTCCCGATCGACGCCAGCAAGACGTACGTAGGGGGCTTCTTCGACCTCCTGTCCCCCTACACGCTGATCGCCGGCCTGGCCTCGCTCACCCTCTTCACCACCCACGGCGCGATCTTCCTGAACCTCAAGAGCACCGACGAGATCCGCAGCCGCTCCGCCCGGTTCATCAAGACGGTTGGCCCCGCGGCCACCGTCCTGCTGCTGCTCTACGTGGTCGGCACCTACCTGTGGACCGACGTCTACGCGCGGCTGGGCGTGAACCCGGGCCTGGTGCCGTTGCTGGGCCTGGTCGCCCTGCTCTCGGCCGGCTACCTGATCCACCACGACCGGATGGGCTGGGGCTTCGTGATGACGACCCTCACCATCGTCTTCTCGGTGGCCAGCCTGTTCATCGCCCTCTACCCGCGGGTGATGGTGTCGAGCCTCGATCCCGAGTGGAGCCTGACCATCTACAACGCCGCCTCGACGCCGTACACGCTCAGGATCATGAGCTTCGTGGCCGGGATCTTCGTGCCGGTGGTGCTGGCCTACCAGGCCTGGACGTACTGGGTCTTCCGGCACCGGATCACCGCCGAGACGAAGCTCGAGTATTGACGCCGTTGCCGTTGAGATCCCTCACCCGGCTCCTCCCGCCCGGGGCGAGGTCGCCGTGGCGCGACCTCGCCCCCTCGATTGTCTGTGGGACGGCGGCCGGCCTCGCGGTCGTGGTCCAGGCCGCGCTGCTGAGCCATGCCGTGGACGCCGCCTTCCTGGGCCAGGCCCCGCTCCGACGGCTGCTGCCCGTGGTCGCCGCCCTGGCCGCCGTCGCGCCTCTCCGCGCCCTCTTCGTCTGGCTCCAGGAGACGCAGGCGACCCGCTACTCGGCCGGGCTGCGGCAAGAGGTGCGTGACCGGCTCCTGCGTCGCGTGCTCGCCCTCGGCCCCCGCTTCCTCGCAGGCGAGCGGACCGGCGAGATCGCGTCCACCCTGGTGGGCGGCGTCGACGCCCTCGACGCCTACGTGGCGCAGTACCTGCCGCAGACGGCCCTGGCCGCGATCGTCCCCGGCCTGGTGCTGGCGGTGGTGGTGTGGTGCGACCCGCTCTCGGCGCTGGTCCTGCTGCTCACGTTCCCACTGATCCCCCTGTTCGTGTGGCTGATCGGCAGCGCCGCCCGCGAGCGCACCCGCGTCCAGTGGGTCACCCTCTCCCGCCTCTCCGCGCGCTTCCTCGACGCCGTCTCCGGCCTCGCCACGCTGCGGGCCTTCGGGCGGGCGGACGACGAGGCCCGGGCCCTCCAGGTGGTGGGCGAGCGGCATCGTGCCATCACCCTGGAGGTGCTGAGGCTGGCGTTGGTGTCGGCCCTGGTCCTGGAGGCGCTGGCCACCCTCGGCACCGCGGTGGTGGCGGTCGAGATCGGCCTCCGCCTGCTCTACGCGAAGGTCGCCTTCCGCGAGGCGCTCTTCGTGCTGGTGCTGACCCCTGAGTTCTACCGCCCGCTGCGGGCGCTCGGGGTCGCCTTCCACGCCGGCATGGCCGGTCGGGAGGCCGCCTTGCGGATGGACGAGATCGCCGCCGCGACGGGCCCCCTGGCCGCACCGGCCGTGCTGGCCGGCGAATCGTCGCCGGCCTGCGTCTCTCACCGCCGGCCCCGCCCTCCGCGCGTGCGCTTCCAGGACGTCTCGTTCTGCTACCCGCGCGGAGGCCGCCGGGCCCTCGACGGCTTCACCCTCGATCTCCCCGAAGGGCGGACCGTCGCCCTCCTCGGCGCCACCGGTGAGGGCAAGACCACGGCCGCCCACCTGCTGCTGCGCTTCCTCGAGCCGGACCAGGGGAGCCTGCTGGTGGACGAGGTCCCCCTGCACTCGATCCCTCCGGAGTCGTGGCGGGCACGGCTGGCCTGGGTCTCGCAGCACCCGAGGCTGTTCCACGCAACCCTGCGCGAGAACCTGAGGCTCGCCCGTGCCGACGCCACGGACGCCGACCTGGTGCGGGCGCTGGAGCAGGCCCATCTGCGAGAGGTCCTGGACGAGCTGCCGCGCGGGCTCGACACGCCGCTCGGCGAGGGCGGCGAGCGCCTGTCGGGCGGCGAGGCCCAGCGCCTGGCCCTGGCGCGGGCGTGGCTCAAGGACGCGCCGCTCTTGGTCCTCGACGAGCCCACCGCGTTCCTCGACCTCGCCACCGAGGCCGTGGTGGTCGAGGCGATCATGCGCGTGTGCCGCGGGCGGACCGTGCTGCTGGTCGCCCATCGCCTCACCACGGTGACCCGAGCGGACCGCCTCGCGTGCCTCTCCCACGGTCGCGTGGTCGAGGAGGGCTCCCCCACCGACCTGGCGGCGTCGGGCACCGTCTATCCCCGCCTGCTCGCGGCGTGGGGTGGGGCCTCGTGAGCGGGCCGGCGTCACGGCTGCTGCGGCTTCTACGGCCCGAGCGAGGCCGGGTAGCGCTGGCGGTGCTGCTCCAGGTGCTGACCATCGGCTCCGGCGTGGGCCTGATGGCGACCGCCGCCTGGCTCCTCTCCAAGGCTGCCCTCCACCCGTCGATCGCCGCCCTCGGCGTCGCCATCGTGGGGGTGCGGGCGTTCGGGATCTCGCGGGCCGCCCTTCGCTACCTGGAGCGCCTCGTCTCCCACGACGTGACGCTCCGTCTGCTGGCGCGGCTCCGGGTCCGGCTCTTCCGCGCCTTGGTGCCTCTGGCCCCGGCGCGGCTGCTTCCCCACCGAGGCGGCGACCTGCTCGGGCGCGCCATCGACGACGTCGCCACGCTGGAGGGCCTGTACGCGCGCCTCGTCGGTCCGACCCTGGCCACCCTCGGCGTCGCCGGGCTGGTCACGTTGCTGCTGTGGCCGCGATCTCCGGCGCTGGCCTCGGCCGCCTTGTTGGGGCTGGCGCTCGCCGGCTTCCTGGCCCCGTGGCTCGCCTCCCGGCTGGCCCGTGAGCCGGGACGCCGGCTGGTCGACCTACGCGGCCGGCTCACGGCCGGGCTGGTGGACGGCGTGCGCGGGTGCCCGGACCTGCTGGCGTTCGGGCGGGAGGGCGACCACGCGACCGCGGTCGCCGCGCTGGGACAGCAGGTCGCTTCCGGGCAGCGGCGCCTGTCCCGCGCCTCGTCCCTCGGCAGCTCGCTCGCGGTCCTGGTCGCCGACCTCACCGGGGTGGCGGTGCTCGTCCTCGCGGTGCCTTGGATCCGCGCCGGCCGCTTGGACGGTGTCGAGCTGGCGATGCTGGTGCTCCTGACCCTGGCGTCGTTCGAGGCGGTGCTGCCGCTCCCCGCCGCCTGGCACGCCCTGGGGGCCATGAACGAGGCCGGGCGCCGGCTCTTCGACCTCGCAGACACCACGCCCGCCGTGACCGAGCCGCCGGGAGTAGCGCCCGCCGGGTTGGCCGGCGCGCCGCTCCTCGAGGTGCGCCACCTCCGCTTCACCTACCCCGGCGCGTCGCGCCCGGCGCTCGACGACGTGAGCCTGCGCCTGGAGCCGGGCCGGCGGATCGCCCTGGTGGGACCGAGCGGCTCCGGGAAGTCGACGCTGGTCCACCTGCTGCTGCGCTTCTGGGAGGCGCCGGCCGGATCCGTCCTCCTGGAAGGTCACGACCTCCGCGACTGGCCATCGGACCTCGCCCGCGCCCGGATGACCTTCGCCGCCCAGCGCGCCCACCTCTTCACGGGAACGCTCCGCGAGAACCTGCTGCTGGCCCGCCCCGACGCCAACGACGAGGAGCTTCTCGCCGTCCTCGCCTCGGTGCGCCTCGACGCCCTCCTGGAACGCCTACCGGAGGGACTGAACGCCTGGATCGGTCAGGAGGGCCAGCGCCTCTCGGGTGGCGAGCGCCAGCGCCTGGCCCTGGCCCGCGCCCTGCTGCGCCCTGGCCCGCTCCTTCTGCTGGACGAGCCCACCGCGCACCTCGACCCGCTGACCGAGCGCCAGGTGCTGGCCGAGATCGTGCGCGCAGGAGAGGGACGGGCGACCCTACTGGTGACCCACCGCCTAGTCGGGCTCGAGGCCTTCGACGAGGTGCTGGTTCTCGATCGGGGGCGGGTGGCCGAGCGGGGCCCGGCGGCTGAGCTGTTCGATCGTGGCGGCGTGCTGGCTCGGCTGGGCGCGCTTCAGCGATCAGTCGACGTGCTCGTCCGGGGCGGCGTGCTGGCTCGCCTGGACGCCCTTCAGCGTTCGGTCGAGCTGCTCGACGACGGGAAGCCGGAGAGGCCCAGGGGGCTTCCGAGCTGAAGCAGCCGACGTCCCACCAGGACGAACCAGACCAGGTAGAGGGGTCCGGCAACCGCCATCAAGTAGTCGCCCGGGTTGCCACCCGCCACGAGGTTGACGACGACGTGGCCCAGGTCCAGCCCGTGGCACAGGATCCCCGACCAGCCGGCCACCCTTCCGAAGAGGCCGCTCCGTAGCATCAGAGCGGAGACGAGCACGCCGGCGCCCATCAACAGGATCCCTCCCACGAAGCTGCCGGTGGAGTGCCACACGTCCCCGGCCAGAGTCGCCTCGGCGGCGGCCCGCAGCGCGGCCCGCTCGGCGTCGGTGCCGGCGGCCGCGTACCGATCGGCGAGGTGGATCATGGACAGGGCGGAGTGCCGGGCGAACCACAGGGTGGCGCCGACGAAGCCCAAGGCGGTGGCCAGCGCCGCCTCGGCCGGGTATGCGCGC
The DNA here is from genome assembly GCA_964574335.1 of uncultured Acidobacteriota bacterium. GTDB lineage: Bacteria > Acidobacteriota > Vicinamibacteria > Fen-336 > Fen-336 > CAZNNH01. The sequence goes on from CAZNNH010000107.1 coordinate 17,915, forward strand.
CGCAGGGCGGCGTACAGGCCGAAGAAGACGAAGAGATACAGGCCGACGGTGCCGAGGGAGGCCAGGTCCATCCTCAAGAGCCCCGCCCATCGGCTCTGGCTCAGCAGCTCGAAGTACGCGTCGGGGGTGGTCGGCTCACCGCCCAGGGTCACCACCACCACCATGGTGACCATGGCGCAGGCGATCATCAGAAAGGACGCCATCCCGCCGATCCGACACAGCCTCCGCCAACCGGGGTCGACGGCCTCGGCGCTCTTGGCCCCTGTCATCTCCTCCATCGACACGAGAGCCTCCTTCCGGCTGCGGCACCGGCCAGGGTGCCGTGCGGCGAGACCCGCCCCTTCACTGAGCATGACGAGCCGCGCGATCCCGGCGTTCGCTGGGCGGCGCGAGCCCGCCCCTGCTCAGCATACCTCGAGCCCGCGGGCGCCAGCGCCTGGAGCGGGCGGGCGAAACGGTGGTATGCTGAACCATCGCGCTCAGAGCGGGTTCGCTGACCCGGCTCCCCACCGTGGCATCGGTACGCGGGATGCGGGAGACCCCCAAGGGCCTCTCGGAACGCAAGGTAAACCGGCCTCGCGAAGAAGGCTGGCCTGGTCTCAGCGACGACCAGGAACGCACGGAAAGGGGGGCACCATCGGCTCCAAGGTGTTTGTCGGCAACCTGAGCTTCGAGACCACGTCGGAGGAGCTCGAGGCGCTGTTCGTCCCGTTCGGTGAGGTCGCCGGGGTGTCGGTCCCCACCGACCGGATGACCGGCCGGCCTCGGGGTTTCGCCTTCGTGGAGTTCAATCGATCGGAGGACGCGGCCGAGGCGATCAAGAAGCTCGACGGGCACGAGCTGGCTGGACGCCGGCTGAGGATCAACGAGGCCAACGAACGCCCTGGCCCCGGAGGCGGGGGCGGCGGCGGAGGGTACGGGGGTCCCTCGGCGGGACGAGCGTTCCGCCCGCCCCCACGAGCCCCGCGCCCGAAGGGTAGCCGCAGGAACGTTCGGGCCCGCAAGCGCAGCGTCTGGTAGCCCGTCGAAGCCGGCTGGGGCGGCCGCTCTCGGAGCCGTGCCGGCAACCGGGCGGGAGGGGACGTATGGCGGGAATCCAGGTCGAGTACGTCGGCTTCACGCCCAGGCCCACGGCGCGCGAGTACACGCTTCTGGTCAAACGCGCGGGGGAGATCTACAGCTTCACCGTCGCCATCGCCAACGACGCCTTCCGGAGCCGCCGAGCCCGATATCAGGATGCCCCGGACATCTGCTTCCTGAAGCTCCAACGCGAGCTAGCCGCCTGCCAGAGCCAGCTCCCCCCCGCTCGGTTGAAGGTCACCGACGACGACCTCGAGGCCTACCGGGCCGCCCACGCGCCCAAGCCGCCCCAACGCCGCCACCGGCCGGTGTTGCCCCAGCCGTAACCGGCGCGGATTGACGCGGCCGCGCCCCGGGCCGGCCCGGGCCACGAGCCCCGCGCGGCTCTCGGGGTGGCTGCTAGAATAGGGCCCCTCCTCCATGGGAACCTCGGACCTGCGACGGCTCGAGAGCCTCAAGGCCCAGTACGGGGGCGACGCCGCCCCTCGCAAGCGGGCCCTGCTGCGACGGCTGGCCCGCACCCGGCTCGCGTCGGCGGAGGCCGTGCTGCGGTTGCACGAGGTGCTGTGCTTCCTGCGCGCCTACCCCGACGATGCCGCGCTGCTGCTGCAGGTGGTGCGGATGCTGGGCCGCTTCGAGCGCCGCCGCGACCTGCGGCAGCACCAGGCCGCCCTCGAGGACAGCGGCATCGCCGGCACGCCCATCGTCTATTGCTTCTTCGACGAGATGGCCCAGTGGCTGGCGGAACGCTGGCCCCGACAGGTGTCGATCGAGTGGGACCAGATCGACCAGCCCGAGCGGCTGGAGCGGATCCTCCCCGTGCTCGCCCTCTACGCCGAGACGCCGGCCCTCGACGAGGTGGCGCTGGATCTCCCCGACTGGCTGGCCCGGCTGGCGGGGCGCCGCGACACGGACGCCGCCTTCGTGCTGCGCCGGATCCGGGACCTCGACCTGCCCGGCCACGTCCGCGAATCGCTCTACGAGGGCCTGGGCTTGTTCCTGCGCCTCTCCCCCGGCCCCGGCACGCCCTCGCGCACCCACGCCTTCGTCCCCCGCAGCCCCATCACCTACCAGGCGGGGCCGCTGCGCCGTGGCCGCCCGGACCTGTGCGCCGAGGTGCGCCGTCCTCCTGTGGCTGAGGAAGAGGTCTCACGCCGAGAGGGACAGCGCCTGATCGACCTGGCCCGCGAGTCGATGGTCACCCGCAGCCGCGACCTCGACGCCTTCGCCTACGGCGACCCGAACGACGTCCGGGTCTTCGACTGCGGCGAGGGGCTCGAGCTGGCGGCGATCGGCCTGGTCCCCGAGCGGCGGCTGCTGCTCGAGGCCGTCTACGGCTTCCTGACCCTCAAGAACGGCGTGCCGATCGGCTACGTGCTCAACAGCGCCCTGTTCGGCTCGGCCGAGATCGCCTACAACGTCTTCGACACCTTCCGCGGGGCCGAGGCGGCCCACGTCTACGGCCGGGTGCTGGCCACCGTCGCCGCCCTCTTCGGGGCGGAAGACTTCACGATCTACCCCTACCAGCTCGGCGGCGACGGCAACGACGAGGGCCTGCAGTCGGGGGCCTTCTGGTTCTACCAGAAGCTGGGCTTCCGCCCCCGTGGCCCAGCGACGCTGAAGCTGATGCGGTCCGAGCTGCGCAAGATGAAGACCCGGCCCGGCTATCGCTCCAGCATCAAGACCCTGGAGCGTCTGGCCCAGGAGAACGTCTACCTCCACTGCGGCCCGAGGCGCGACGACGTGATCGGCCTGCTGCCGCTGGAGAACGTCGGCCTGGCCGTGGTGTCCAGCCTGGCCCGGCGCTTCGGCGCCGACCGCAAGCGCGGCGAGCGAGCTCTTGCCGACGAGGCTCGCAATCGGCTGGGGCTCGGCTCGCTGCGAGGTCTCTCCCCCGGCCAGCGCCTGGCCTTCAGGCGCTGGGCGCCGCTGGTGGCGGTGCTCCCCGGCCTGGGAGGTTGGAGCTCCAAGCAGCGACGGGAGCTGGGCCAGGTGATCCTGGCCAAGGGCGGGCGGCGGGAGTCGGACTACGTGCGCCGCTTCGACGCCCACCCCAGGCTGCGGGCCGCCCTGTGCCGCCTGGCGCAGGCACCCGCCCTGGGGACATGACCGGGTTTCCCCGTCTTGCCGTGGAAACCCGGATCGTGTCCCCCG
>CAZNNH010000108.1:0-20949 GCA_964574335.1 uncultured Acidobacteriota bacterium
CCGGCGAGGACGCGTGCGGCATTCAGGAGGGAGAGATCCTTCCAGGGTACAGCTTCGAAGGAAGACTCAGGATGACTGGCTGGGGTGGCTTCGGAGGAGCGCTCAGGATGATGGATGAGGACGTTGGCGAGGAGGTCGTGGACCAGGCGGCCGAAGGCGGCGGCGGCGCGGCGTTCGGGCCTGGTTTCGGCGGCTCCCGCGTCGGTGTCACTGGCGGCCTTCGTCACCGCCGTGGTGGCGCCTTCGTGCCGCCTTGCGGATCGGCGTCGAGTGGCGACTGCGTCTTGCCAGGCCTTCTCGCTCTGCCTTGCGGCTGCCGCGGCCTCTTCAGTTCCCTCGAGGGTGGCAGCCGCGTCTCCTCGCGGGCGGCTGGGGATGGTCAGGTCGAGGGTGCGGCTGTCGAACCAGGTGACCTCCGCGTTGCCTCTCCCGCCGTCTGCCTTCAGCGTGGTGGCTCGGGCTCCCCATGGCGTTTCCTTCTCGGGCACGAGGAAGCCGGCCACGGCATTGTCGAGCCAGCCGGGGTGGCGCTCGGCGGGGAGGCAGGGGATGACCAGGTGGTCTCGGGCTCGGGTGAGGGCGACGTAGAGGAGGCGGCGCTCCTCGGCGTCGCGGTGGGTCTTGTCCCACTGCTTGCGCTCGGCCCAGCCTTGGGGCTCGAAGCTGCCGATCTGGAGCCAGCCTTCCCCTTTCGCGTGGTCGATGATGTGGTCGACGGGTCTGTCCTTGTGCTTCAGGAGGTCGCCCACGATGACGACAGGGTACTCCAGGCCCTTGGCCTTGTGGACAGTGAGGATCTCCACGTGGGCGCCTCGCTGCTCGCCCACCGGTGAGTCGCCCTCTTCCCTGCCGCTGCGGGCTTCGTCCTCCAGGAAGCGGACCACGGCGCGCAGCGTGGCGGGGCCGCTGGCCTCGTAGGCCCGGGCCACCTCGAGCACCTTCCACAGGTTGGCGACGAGCTGGTCGCCACCGGGGCGGGCCCGGAAGGCGGGCAGCGCGCGGGTGCGCTCCAAGAGGTCGGTGATCACCTCGCTGGGGGCGGCGACGCGGCGCTTGCGGTGCAGGCGGGTGAGCGCCTCGAAGGCGCGGGCCAGGGCGGTCTTCTCCGCGGTCGCCTCGGGCAGCGGGGCCTGGTAGTTCAGGGTGCCCCCGGCGGAGACGAAGCGCAGCAGCTCGTCGTCGGAGAAGCCGAAGAAGGGCGAGCGGAGGGCGGCGAAAAGGGAGAGCCGGTCGGCGGGGTTGTCGATCGCCCGCAGGACGGCGGCCAGGGCGCGCACCTCCTCTCGGGCGTAGTACTCCTTGCCGCCCACCAGGCGGTAGCCGATGCCGCGCTTGGCCAGCTCCTCCTCGAAGGGGCCGATGAAGTCCGGCGTCATGCGGCGGACCAGCAGGCCGATGTCGCCGGGCCGGGCCGGGCGGACCTTCTCGCCCTCGCGGATGCTCCAGGGGCTGTCGCGGGTGATCTTCTGGATGAAGGCGGCGATGGTCCCCGCCAGGACCGGCTTGAGGGCGCCGACGCGGCGGTCGTCGGTCAGGTGGTCGGGGTGGAGCGGCAGGGCGATGGTGCGGGCCCCCTCCCGGTGGACCTCGGGGCGGAAGGGGTCGAGGGGCCTCGGCTCGGGGTCGAGCGGGCTGGTGAACAGGGCCTCGAAGCGCTCGTTCACGAAGCCGATGATGGAGGGGACGGTGCGGAAGTTGGCGGTGAGGGGCAGCTCCTCGCCGCCCTGGGCCACGATCAGGCGCTTGGCCTCCTGGTAGATGGCGATGTCGGCGCGGCGGAAGCGGTAGATCGACTGCTTGGGGTCGCCGACCACGAACAGCTTGCCGGGCTTCAGGCGGACCGCGCGCCAGTCGGCGGCGGGGGCCTGATCCGGGTCCTCGGCCAGCAAGAAGGCGATCTGGACCTGCAGCGGGTCGGTGTCCTGGAACTCGTCCACCAGCAGGTAGTCGAAGCGGCGCTGGAAGTAGCGGCGCACCGGCAGCGAGGTGGCCAGGACGTCGCGGGTGCGCAGCAGCAGGTCCTGGAAGTCGACCACGCCGGCCTTCTGCTTGTGGGCCTGGTACTCCTCCAGGAAGCCGCGCAACAGCTCGCGGAGCTCGCGGGCGATGTCGGCATCCGAGGCGGCCACGTAGAGGTCCTTGGCGGCGAGGACCTCCTTGACCGCATGCTTCACGCTGGTGCAGCTCTCGGCCGGCTTCCAGTTCGGCTTGGCGCCGCGCTGGCCCAGGTGGATGGAGCGCAGCAGGCTCTCCAGGCCCGCTCCCTCGACGCGGCGGGCGCGCTCGGCGTAGGCCTCGAGGTCCAGCAGCGACCGGTAGGCGCCGTCGGTCTCGTCCCGGCAGTGGGCCTTCAGGGGGCCCAGCTCGGCCGCGGTGCGCTCGATGTCGCGGGCGAGTGAGGTCCGGTCGAAGGGGGTGGCGGGGACAGGCTGGCCGAGGATGTCGCGCTCGGCGACCATGCGGCGGGCGGCGATCCGGAGGGCGTCGGGCTTCAGGCCGAAGTGGAGGGCGCGGACCAGCGCCGGGTGGCCTTCGGACATGCGGGCATCGAGCCAGGCCTCGAAGGTCTCGTCGAAGGTGCGCTCGCCGGTGACGTCGGCGACCACGCTGAAGCCGGGGTCCAGGCCGGCCTCGAAGGGGCGCTCCTTGAGCAGGGCCATGCCGAAGGCGTGGATGGTGGAGACCGGGGCCCGCTCGAGGTCGGCGGTGGCCTGGAGCAGGCGGGCGTGCTCCGCTTCGTCTTGGCCTTCGCCCCCGCCCAGCGCCTCCTCGAGGCGCTCGCGGAGCCGCAGCTTCAGCTCGCCGGCGGCCTTCTCGGTGAAGGTGATGGCCACGATGCGGTCGAGCGTGGTGCGGCCACTGCGGACCAGCGCCAGCACCCGCTCGACCAGGACGGTGGTCTTGCCGGTGCCGGCGCCCGCCTCGAGCAGGAACGTGGTGTCGAAGTCGCGGGTGATGCGCTCGCGGACCCTCTGGTCGGCGGGGGGGCGTGGGGTCACGGGCGGCTACGGCTCCAGATCGAGGACGCCGAGCTCCTTGGTGACGAGCAGCTTCGGGGGATCCACCTGCAAGGTGCCTCCGCCGGCGGCGTTGAGGGTCTCGGCCAGCGCCTCGAACACCCGCTTCGCCTGCTGGACGGCGTCCTGGCGCCGGAAGGCCGCCGTGGTGAGCTTCACCCCGAAGGCGAGCTGGTAGATCTTGAGCGTGGCCGGTTGCTGGGGCTTCCTGGTTGTCGGCTTCTTGCGTGACGTCTTGGGCATGGTGCCTCCTGGCTATGTACGGTGGGGTTGGGTTAGCGGCAGTCGGGGGGTGCTTCCTGAGCGACGCTCCATCTGGCCAGGCGAAGCGAAGGATCTCGACCCGCTGCGTGATGGTAGCGCGTCGCGCGGGGGCGCAGGGGGGAGATCCTTCCGGGGGACAGCTTCGAAGAGACACTCAGGATGACGGCTGCGGGGGGCATGGGCTGTGCCGCTCACGGGATGTCCCTCAGGGCCCGGAAGGCCGCCAGGCGGGGGTCGGATCGCTTGCGCTCGGCGCGGGCCTGGCGGTCGGGGCCGCAGATGTCGGTGAAGTCGCAGAAGCGGCAGTTGTCCTGGTTGGGGTCGGCGTGGAGCGGGTCGGGCGCCAGGACGCCGCCTTGCACCAGGTCCTCCACGGTGGCCAGGATCCGTCGCAGGGAGTCGCGGTTCTCGGGGGTGTTGGGACACTCCTTGCGCGAGTACTTGCCGTCCGAGGTGGCGTAGTAGTACTGGGCCTCGTCGACCCGATGGTCGGGATAGAGCGACTCCGCGGCCAGGTTGTAGATCGGGAGCTGGAGGGCGCGGCCGCCCTGGAGCTGCTCGTCCCGCTTCCAGTAGCTCTTGCCCGTCTTGTAGTCGACCACGCGCAGGCGGTCGGGGTGGCTCGCGAAGTCGATGCGGTCGATGGTGCCGTTGAAGGACACCACCCGTCCCGGGTCCAGCTCGAAGGGGACACCCTCGAAGCGTTGCTCGAAGGCGCCCGGCGTCCACTCCCCCGTCGCGGCTCGGGCCTCGCGCTCGAGCGCCTCGTCGAGGTCGGCCCACAGGCGCGCCGCGGTGGGCTCGAGCAGGGCGGGGTGGACGATCTCGCCAGTCTGGCGCAGGCCCTCGAGCTCGGTGTCGAGCCGTTCGCGGGCACGGTCCCGAGCCTGGGCCAGGCCGGCCTCGTCCAGGGGCAGCCTGCCCGTCTCGTGTAGCTCGCGGAAGACCGCCTCCATCACCCGGTGGAAGATGCCGCCGTAGTCCTTGCCTTCGATCTGGTAGGCCCGATCCGGCTCCTCCCAGCGGCGCAGGCGGAAGCCGCTGTAGAGCAGGTGGCGGTACGGGCAGGTGGCCAGCGCCTCGAGCCGGGTGGCCGACTTGGCGCCGTGGGTGAGGGAGATTCGCTCCAGGGCGGCGGCGTTGGCCGCCGTGTCGACGAGGCCGTCGAAGGACGTGAGGGTGGGGGTGGCCTGGGCCGCGTGACGTGCCAGAGAGCGGGCGACGAAGGAGTCGGGCTCGGCCAGGTGGCTGGCGGCGCCGGGCGCTCCGCTGGCCACCAGGGCGAGGTCGCGCTCCAGCGTGTCGATGGCGCGGTCGGGTTGCTGCGGGTGCGGCCGCCCCAGCGCGGTCTCCCCCGCCTCGGTCCGCTCGAGCAGCTCGGCAGCGGAGAGACGGTGGCCGAGGGCGGCCTCGACGGCCCGCATCAGGAACGACGACGGGACGCGCTCGCGGGCGCCTTCGAAGCGCGGGTAGCTGAGGACCAGCCGCTCGGTGGCGGCGCGGACGGCGTCGTGGAAGAGACGGCGCTCGTCGTCGTAGCCGTGGCGGGTGGTGGGCAGGTCGGGCGAGAGGGCCTGGCGGTCGTCGTCGAGCAGCAGCGGGTCGGGGCGGACGACGCCCGGGAAGCCGCGCTCGACCAGGCCGGGGACGAAGACCAGCCGGAAGCGGATGCCGCGCGCAGCGGCGACCGATCCCACGAAGACGCGGCCGGCGCCCAGCTCGCCCTCGGTGTAGGTCTGGGTGGCCAGCAGGCTGCGGACGCGGGCCAGGAGCTCGTCGCGGGTGGGTCTGGGGGCGAAGCGCGCCAGCGGCCGCAGGACGGTCTCGAGGCGGGACTCGGTCCGCTCCGGCGCCCGGTTCCACGTCTTGAGCAGGTGGAGGGTGGCGTCGAGGAGCTCGCCCCAGCCGCCCTCCTTCGGGAAGGCCTCGAGATCGGCGGCGAGCTTGTCGATCACCTGGCGCAGGGTTTGGGCCAGGGCGGTGTCGCGGTCGCGCCAGGCCGTGTCGGAGATCCCGGCGGCTCGGGCGAGCGCGGCGTCGAGGCGGGCGTGCCACATGTCCAGGCCGGAGACGATGCCGGACTGGCTGGAGAGGCGGTCCCAGCGCGCCGGGCTGATCGTGGCGCCGGGGCCCAGCAGGTCGTCCCACGGCACCTGCGCGGTGGTCAGCAGCTCCATCACCCGGCCGCGGTCGAGGTCGCCGCCGAGGAGGTCGAGCAGCAGCCAGAGGCCGCGGGCGGCCGGGTCGAGCTGGGGCGTGCCCTCGAAGAAGTAGCCGGGGATCGAGGCGCGATCGAAGGCCGCGGCCAGGTGGGCGGCGTAGGGGCGAGGGTCGCGCAGCAGGACCGCGATCTCGTCGAAGCGCAGGCCGTCGTCGACGGCGCCGAGGATGCGGCGGGCGATCTCGACTGCCTCGAGGCCCTCGCCGGCCGCCGAGAGCAGGCGAAGGCTGGGGTCGAGCGGGGCGCGCGGGGTCTGGGCGTCGGTGCGGGCAAAGAGCCGCTGCTGGGCGCGCTCGAGGGCGCTGGTGGGCGCGGGTGCGGGTTCCGGCCCCGCTGCGAGGTCCGCCACCTTGACGTGCAACCTCAGCGCGGCCACCAAGCCGGCGGCGGCCTGGGTGAGGACGTGCGCCCCATCGATGATGACGGCGCCGAGCTGGGGGCTGGGGAGGGAGACGGCGGCAGCGCGGAAGAGGGCCGGGCGGTCGAGCAGGTCGTGCTGGCGCAGGCGCTGCTGGCGTGCCCGCATCAGGCGGGCCAGGAGCCGAAGGCGGCCGGGGTCGGCGGTGGCGGGCGCGGCGCGCTCGAGGGCCTCGGGGGGGATGCCGGCGGACTCCAGCTCCTGCAGCGTGCGCAGCGCGGCGGGGGCGAAGCCAGGGGTGGACGAGGCGGCGCGGAGGTGGTCGGGGGTGTCGTCGTCCTGCGCGGCCTCGGCGATGGCGGCCAGCAGCAGCGCCTGGTCGACGTACTCGGGGACCGGGGCCTGGCCTTCGGGGAGGAGCCGGGGCGCGGCGAGACGCCAGGCCAGCTCGTGCGGAAGCAGGAAGTCGATGGCGAAGTGGCCGGTCTCGGCGAAGATCGAGCGGGCGAGCCAGACACCGAGCAGGTGGTTGGGGACCAGGACGTGGATCGGCAGCGTGGCGTCGCCGCCGCGCAGGCGCACCACCGCAGCCTCGAAGGCGGCGATCTCGGGCGGCTGCGGGCGGGGCGTCTCCATCATGGAGGTGGCCTCATGGTCCTCGCCACCTGGCGCAGGAGCCGGAGCCGACTGGGGACGTTGAAGCCAAGAGCGGGCCGGGAGTCGTCGATCTGCCACCGCTCGGGCCGGACGCCGAAGAACGCGACGTCGTCAAGGCTGTTGTCGCTCATCCGGTCGAGGGCCCTTTCGCTCGAGGGCTTGGCCTTCCCCGATCGGGCTCCGGGCTCATGAGGGCTCCCTGCGGTCCACGAAGAACCGTGGGTACTGGCTGCGGAACAGGGCCCTTCGCGCGGCTGGGTCCCGCACGGCGGGTTTCCAGCGGGGATGGATGCGTGGGCTTCCCACGTGGGCGTCCCAGCCTCCGCGAGATCCCGTGAAGACGTGGTCACAGCCAGGAATCGGGCACGGGAAGACGGGTTCGGGCGGCTTCGGCGGTGCCCCTGCGAGCCTGGGGCGCATGTCGGGGCGCGACTCCGGCTCTCGCGACGGGCGCCGCCGGCCGGGCCGCTCTGCCTTGTTGGTGCCGTAGGTGACCTCGTGGCGTGTGAGGTCCAGGCTGCCCGTGCCGAGGATTCCGCCCTCCGCCACTGGGTCGACCAGCTCAGTCCGTGCCAGGGGCGTGCCTTCGAGGACCGAGCGGAGCAGGCCCGCCGCCGTGAGCAACGCATCGAAGGCGTCCTCGCTGTTGGCGGCGGCGTCGATGTCGTTCAGCACGACCTTGTGTTTGCGGAGCCAGGGTCGTGACTGGAGGTCGGCGAGGGCGTTTCGTCGCACCTCGGGGTCGGTCTTGGCGACTCGCACCCGTGCGCGGGCGCTGGCGGGCTCCCGGGACAGGGCCAGGGCGTATGCCGCACGGGGGTAGCTCTCGCCGATCACCACCGTGCAGTCGGCGACGAGTTTCTCGAGCGGCCCGTCGAAAGGCCAGATCGCCGGGTCGGGTGCTGCCCGACCGGTCCCGGCCCTCTCGCCCAGGAGGGCCCCCAGCTCCTTCCAGAGCTCCCGTGCTCCGGAGCCCACGCTCCCGGGTATGCCCGAGGTGAGAAAGGCGGGGTTGGCTCCGGTCAGCTCGTCCACGCGACGCAGGGCCTCGACTCCAGCACGCGCCAGGGTGTCGTGCCAGATCCGGCGGCCACCCGCGCCGGCAGCCACGGCGAAGAAGGGCCGCTCGATCCCCCACTCCCTCGGTGTGCGCGCGTCGTCGAACCAGCTCGGGTGGCGCAGCGCTTCGGGCAGCCAGGCGGCGAAGCTCGCCAGGCCCGCAGGGACTCCCGGTGCCCCCTGAAGCTGGCGCCAGTAGGAGATGGGCACGCCGATCGGCGCGTCGAAGGTGGCGAGCGCGGCTCCGTCGCCCGCCGCTTGCCGGGCCGCTTCGATGACGCCGGCCGCCGTCCAGGGGCCGGGCAGCCTTCGCACTTCGCGGCGCTCGACGTCGGCGAGATAGACCTCGCGCTTGCGCGGGTCCTTCGACCAGTCGGCGCAGGCGATGGCACGTAGGCGTGGCATGGTCACGGATTGGCTCCCGGTGTCTTGGCCAGCGGCATGAGCTCGCCCGGCCGGAGTAGCCGTCGGGCGGGTTCGACCGGCTGCCCCACGGGGCGCCTCAGCGCCCTCCCGTGGGCGGCGATCCCGGGCGGCTGTGGGTGAGGCACTTCCATCATGGGGGTGGCCTCATGCCGGGGAGCCGCCGCCACCTGGGGTCGAGATCGGTCAGCCCGTCCGGTCCGGACAGCCAGACGTGGGCGTGGACCTGCTCCGCCTGGCCGTAGGCCCAGGACGCGACCCGCTCGGTCACGTCCCGGCCGTGCGGGAGGGACTCTGTCGCGAACGCGTCGTTCAAGACGGGGTCCCGGTTGCGGGCGCTCCAGCGCTCGAGGTGGTCGAAGGCGGCCAGGCGGTCGGCCTTGGCGGCGTTGCAGCGGGTGTCGGCGAGGACCAGGTTGTGGCCCAGGTCCAGCGGGTAACGCGACCACGGGATGAAGTGGTCGACCGCGCCTTCGGTCTTGAGGCGGCGGTCGCAGTAGAAGCAGCGGCCGTTCTGGAGGTCGTGCAGGACCGGGCAGAAGCGGCCGAGCGAGGCGCGGTCGGAGCCGAAGAGGAACTCGCGCAGGTCGGCCCGGTCCCCCAGCAGCTCGCGGTTCGGGCGCAGCCGTCTGACGAAGCGGACCCAGGCGTTCTCGGTCAGGTCGCCGATGAGGTCGCGGAAGCGGCGGAAGCAGTAGACGGCCTCGCCGCGGATCTCGATCTTGCGGCCGCGGCCCACGTTTGGGTAGAGGAAGTCGAGCCGCTGGTCCCCCACCGTCTGCAGCCTCCACAGCGGCATGACGGCGATGGTCCTCGCCACCTCGCGCAGGAGCCGGAGCCATTCCGCGCGGTCCCGGCGCAGGCGGGCCAGCGAGCCTTCGTAGCGCCGATGCGCCCGCGCGATCGCCTGGATGATGGCGGCCTCGCCGCCAGCGTTCTGCGCCAGGCGCCGGCCGGCGGGCCCGGCACCACCGGGAGGGATCCAGGGGAGGACCTGACGCCAGTAGAGGGTGACGAACCGCTCGGCGAGGTCGATCGTGTCAATGGGAAGCGTCTCCGTGAGGTCGTCGCCGCGTTCCACGGAGAGGTCGGCCAGGGCCAGCAGCAGGGCGTACTTGTAGGTCGAGACGAAGCTCCCCTCCGACAGCAGCCGCTGGACCTTGAAGAGGAACTGGACCTGCGCCTCGGGCTCGGGGTCGGGGGTGGGCATCAGCGTGTCTTCAGGTAGTTGCCCTTGCCCGGGATCACGTGGCGGACGCCGCCGGTCGGGTCGTCGACGTCTCCCTGGTAGCGCGGGATCACGTGGATGTGCAGGTGCATGACGGTCTGGCCCGCGGGCGGGCCGACGTTGATGCCCAGGTTGTAGCCGTCGGGGCGGGGCGTGCGCTGGTCGAGCTGCCGCTTCACCTCTCCCACCAGCGCCCAGAGGGCCAACTGCTCGTCGGGCGTGGCCTCGAACCAGCTCGCGAACACGCGCTTGGGGACCACCAGCGCGTGGCCGGGCGAGACCGGGAAGCCGTCGGCGATGGCGAAGGCGAGGTCGTTGGAGGCCAGCCACTCGGCCTGCGGGCGGTCGAGGAAGGGGGAGCGCGGAGCCTCCCCGTCTCCGGTCATGCTTGCGGCGTCCCGTTTGCGGGGCGGGAGGCGGCGAGCCTCTCGGCCGTCGCCATCCACCCCTCCAGCTCCCCAGCCACCGGCGCCAGCTCGTACGGGTGGTGGTGGCACGCGCGGCTCATTGCCCCCCAGGCCTGGGCGGCCTGGCCGGCAAGGTCCGGGTCGCCCAGGTACTCGCGGAGGCAGAGGAGCTGGGCGTGGGTGGAGCAGGACGTGAGGGCGAGGTTCTTGGATTGCCACAGGTCGGTGAGGGCGGCTTCGATGGCCTGGCGGGCCAGGAGGGCGGCGGCTCGGGGCCAGAGGCCGGCGGTCTTGGGGGTGGCTCGGGTGAGCAGGGTGCGAGCCTGGGCGAGCAGGTCGGCGGCGGTCGGCACCTCTGATGCTGGGGGCATCAGGCTAGGGCCTCGGCCTCACGCCAAGTCCGGCATGGAACGGCCGGAGCACTTGGTCCCTGGACTTGGTCCTGTGGGTGCGTTCCTTCGGCCGGCCGGTCTCTTCTACTGATCGCGAATCCCTAGCGGAATCAAGCAGTTGGACTTGGTCCCGACTTCGTGCCAACTGGGTCCCGACTGGGTGCCGACTGGGTGCCAACTTGGCGCCAACTTGGTGCCCGTCTGGCCGGCCGCTCCAGCCTCGGCCCCAGCCACCAGGGCCACGGTTCCGGCCCGTTCCTCGCAGCCTGGGCCCGCGTGCTCGGCTCACCGAGGGATGCTCTGTGCCCGAAGGGGGCTAGAATCGCCAGCGGAACGAGCTGGGGGCGGTCCAAGCAGGCAGCCAAGGGAATGGCCACGATGGGAGATACGCGACTCCTGACCGCGATCATTGAGAGAGAGGACAACGGCTACGTCGCCCTCTGCCCTGGCCTGGACGTCGCCAGCCAGGGCGCGTCGGTCGAAGAGGCGCGAGCCAATCTCCGCGAGGCGCTCGAGCTCTTCTTCGAGACCGCCGATCCCTCTGAGGTCGCGAGTCGCCTCCGAGCCGAGGTCTTCGTCACGAGCGTGGAGGTCGCGGTTGGCTAGGCCTCCTCGGTCGCCGTCCATGGAAACGGTCGAGAAGGTGATCGCGAACGCCCGCAAGCTCTCGCGGGGCGACCGATTGCGCTTGCTGGAGGAGCTGGGCCGAACGCTGCACGATGAGAGCCCAGCCGTCGTGTCGGAGGCCGGCCCGTACGCGCCGCTGATCGCGTTGGCGGGAGCCTTTCCGGCGGACTTCAGCGACGTGTCGACCGACAAGCACCGCCACCTGGGACCGGCACTCTGCGGCACGGCGCGCGGCGAGTAGGCCACTGCCGCAGCCATAGTCGCCGCCGTCACTTCAGTTGCCGCAACCACTGGGCCAGCCTCTCGGTGCCCTTCACCAGGTCGCGCATGTCGGTGTGCTGGAGCTGGTGGGCGCCCTCGTTGCACTGACGGAAGATGTCGGCGTACTCCTTCTTCTGCTTGTCGAGGCGCGCGAGGACGTCGCCCTCCTGGCCGGGCTGGTCGAACAGGGCCAGCGAGGCCACCTTGCGGGTGGTGTTGGCCTCCTCGAGGAGCTTCTCCACCTCGGCGTGGGGCTCTCCCCTGCCCAGGCGGCGCCTGCGGATGGCCTCGAAGCAGGCGGCCTCGATGGCCTGGCGGCAGAAGCCCGGGATGACGCGGTGGGCGGCCTGGGCCGGCAGGTCGTCGGTCAGGGCCAGGGCCAGGGCGTCGTCGATGTGGCGCTTCACCGGGTCGGCGCTCTGGCGCAGCTCGACCACCGATCCCTCGCGGCGGGTCACCTCGAAGACGCCGGCCTCGATGCCCTGGCGGCGGATCGCCTCGGGCAGGCGGTCGTCGTGGGTGAACACCAGCACCTGGCGGTCGGCGGCGGCCTTCTCCAGCACCCGGGCCAGGCCGTCCACGCGGGCCGGGTCCATCGACTGGACCGGGTCGTCGATCACGATGAAGCGGAACGGGCTCTCCGGCAGCGTGGCGCGCGGGATGAACAGGCTGAGGGCCAGCGAGTGCAGCTCGCCCTGGCTCATCACGCCCAGGGCGGCGCCCTTGACGCCGTCGATGGTCACGTCCAGGGCCACCTTGCGCTTGGGGCCGCTGCCTTCCAGGCGGATCGCGCCCAGGTCGACGCTGCTCTGCTGGCGGAGCAGCTTCCAGATCTCGGCGGCGCGGTCGGCGATCGGCTGGAAGCGCTCGTCGCGCAGGCCGGCCGCCTTGTCCTTGAGCCACTTCTCGGCGGCGCGGAGGGCGGGCAGTTGAGCCTGGGCGGCGCGGGCCTTGTGGGCGGCCGGGAGCCAGGCGGCCAGCTTGTCGGCCAGCGGGCGCCACAGGTCCTGGCGGCGGTCCAGCTCGGCCTGGGCGGCCTGGCGCAGGCCGGTGAGCGCCTGCAGCAGCTCCTCGCCGACCGTCTCGGTGTGGTCGGCCAGGGTCTCGAGGTCGGTGATCTCCTGGCCCTTCGTCCACCGCTGCAGGGCGGCCAGGGCGGCGTCGGTCGGGAGGCCGGCCTCGGTGAACGACGGGTGCCACTCGAACGGCAGGGCGGCCCAGGCCTCGCGGGCCGCGTCCGCCACCTGGCGGGCGTCGGCCAGGTCGCTGGCCTCGTCGTGGAGCTGCTTGACGCGGGCCGCGTGCTCGTTGTGCCAGCTCTTGTTCAGCGCACCCTCGGTGCCGCACACGGGACAGGGGCCGTCGCCGTGGCGGGTGTGGTAGGCCATGGCCAGCTCCAGCATGCGGGCCAGGTCGCCGGAGCGCTCGGCCAGCAGGTCGGTGGCCGCCGCCAGGCTGTGCGCGGCGGTGTGCAGGCTCTCGGCCAGCGTCAGCAGGTCGGCGCGGTCAGGGATCGACAGGCTGGCGATGCGGCGCAGGGTGTCGAGGAGGGTCTGGGGCTCGCCGGGGGCCGTGGCTCCGGTGAGGATGGAGTGGATGCGGTCGAGGGAGTCTTCGGGCGCTGGGGTTGCGGCGCCGGCAGATCCTTCGGGCGCTGGGACACCGGCGCCCTCAGGATGATCGGGGGTGGGGGCCGGGGTTCCGTCGCCCGACTCAGGATGACCGGAGGGGGCCGGGACTCCGCCGCCCTCAGGATGACCAGCCGTGTCGCCCTCAGGATGACGGGGGGTGGGGGTTCCGTCGGCCTCAGGGGGACGGGTCGGACGGAGGGCGGTGGCCAGGACGGCGGCGACCTGGCGGGCGAGCTCGGCGTCCAGGGCCTCGGCCTCGTGCAGCAGGAACTCCTGCTGGACCTTGGCTTCCTTGAAGACCTTCTCGCGTGAGGTGCGCGCCTCCTTGAGGGTGTCCTGGGCCTGGGTCAAGGCGTCGAGGCCCAGGATCCGGTGGAGGGCGTCGTGCAGCTTGGACGGGCCCTCGTCCAGCAGCGAGCCGAGCTCGTTGTAGGAGAGGAAGGGCCGGTGGGTCTGCAGCGGCTCGGCCCAGCCGAGGGACTCGAGCGGGGCGATGGGCTGGCCGCGGACCTGGGCCTCGGCGGTGGCCTGGTCGAGGCCGACGCCTGGGCGCCAGTTGCGGGTCACGCGGCACGAGCCGCCGGGGGCGTCGGGCGTCTTCTCCAAGACCAGCTCGGCCTCGAGGTGGGTCTCGGCGTGGTGGAGGTTGCGCCAGCCGTCCTTCCAGACCACCGGGCGGTCCTGCCAGCGCTTGCTGTTGCCGGTGAGCAGCAGCTCCAGGCCTTCGGCGAAGCTGGACTTGCCGGAGCCGTTGCGGCCGACGACCAGGGTGAGGCCGGGGCCGGGCGTCAGCTCGAGCGACTGGCGGGGGCCGATGCCGCGGAAGCCCTCGACGGTGAGCGAGCGGAGGTAGGCGGCCGGGGCCGGGCCGGGGGTCGGAGCGCCTTCGGGGGCGGGGGATGGCGCGGCCTTCTCTTCATTGAAGAGGTCGGCCAGGGCCTCGGGGCCTTCGAAGGCGGCGAGGACAAGCGGGGGCCAGGCGTCGTCGGCGGTGGTCTCCGCGTCGAGGCGCTGCGTCAGCAGCTTGTGCAGCGGGGAGGCTGGGATGGTGCCACCTCCTGTGAAGAATGCGACCCACTATAGCCGTTTTTCGTGGGCGGGTGGAGGCTGGGGCGGGGCCGCTTCGGCCAGCGAGCGATGGGCAGTCGCGCGAGGGGTCTGCGAGCGGGAAATGGCTACCGACGGGCGCCGACCCGGTGGCGTCAGGATGCCGCGCTGCGTGGTCGCGGTCGAGTTTTTGGAACGCAGCGTTGGGCCCGGGCCAGCGGGCGCGCACCACGGCGGGGGCAGCAACGTCCTGGACCTCGCTGGGCAGGAGCTGTGGCTACACTCCGCGCCATGCCTCGGATCAGCCGGTTCTACGGCATCACGATTGCGATGTACTACAGCGACCACGCGCCACCACATCTCCACGCGTTGTATGGCGGGGAGGAAGCCTCCCTCGCGCTGTCGGACCTGGGGGTCATCGAGGGTCGGCTGCCGCGGCGGGCGTTGCGGCTCGTGCGCGAGTGGGCAGGTCTGCACCGGGCCGAGCTCGAAGGTTGTTGGCGATGTGCCCGAGAGGGCCTTCCTCTCGACAACATCCCGGGGCTGGAGTAGGTTGTGAATGTGTTGAGGGTGCGCAGCGTTCGTTGCCTCGGAGGGTACCAGGTGGAGCTCGGCCTGACTGACGGCAGTCGCCGGCAGGTCGACCTCGAGCCCTACCTGCGCGGGCCCATCTTCGCTCCGGTCCGGGAACGCCCCGAGGTCTTCCGCCAGGTTCGTGTCGACGAGGAGCTCGGCACGCTGGTGTGGCCGAACGGCGCGGACATCTGCCCGGACGTTCTGATCTACGGTCGCCTGCCGGTCGCTCTCGAAGCGGCTGGCAGCCGGTCTGCCTGAGCCGGGCCGGGTCAGGTCTTAGCCGGGCAAGCCTGGAGAGGCGCCATGGTCCACGGCTATCGCGTCGTGATCGAGGCTGCGGCGGGCAACTACTCCGCCTACTCGCCCGACCTGCCGGGTTGTGTGGCGACTGGCGCCACCCCGGAGGAGACGAAGGCGCGCATGCGAGAGGCGATGGATCTGCACCTCGCCGGGCTGCGCGAGGATGGGCTGCCGGTTCCCCCTCCGTCGGCGAGCGGAGGCTAGCGGCGGCGGGAGCTGGCGCCGCTGCATGGGATTGCGGCGCGGCGAGGCAGAAGCGACGATGCCGAGGACGGCGGATGAGGCCATCCCGCAAGCCGGGAAGGGGCGAGAGCCCTCGGCGGCCGAGGTGTTCGAGGAGCTGGGACCGTGGGAGGGTGAGTCGTACGAGGAGATCCACGCCATCCTCAGCCTCGCTCGGCGAGAGGGGGCCAGCCGAACACCGCCGTCGTTGCCGTAGACGATGACCGTCGGTTCCGCGAGCGGTTCTGCCGGTGGGTTGCCGAGGGAGGCACGAGCGAGTGCTGAAAAATCCGGAGACGCGCTTCGAAGTGATCCCGGAGGAGGAAGCGGCCCTTCTCGAGGCGATCGCCGAGGCGGATCGAGGCGCCCTCATCAGCGCAGCCGAGGTGCTGTTTCGGCTGCGCCATCCGCCTGACCGGCAGGGCCGGTCTTCCCCGCTGCGCCGGTAGCTTCGGGCGCACCCCGGTGACGGAGTCCGAGATCCTTCGGGCGATGGCCAAGCGAGCGCCCTCAGGATGACCGGCGGCTTGGTTTCGCGGTAGGGAACGAAATCGGACACTTGGGTCACTCAGGAGGACACTAGGTGACGAAATCGGACACTTGGAGACGGCTGGCCGTGGAGACCGCGAAGGGGCCGACGCTGCTGCTGGATCCCTCGCAGGTCTTCTACCTGCAGACCGACGGTCACGACACGCTGGTGCGCACGGCGCGGGCCAAGCCCTACCGCTCGACGAGGCGGCTGCACGAGCTGCTGGCCCGTCTCCCCCAGCCTCCCTTCTTCCGCTGCCACGAGAGCTACGTGGTCAACCTGGCGCGGGTGCGTTCGCTGGAGAAGGCCGACCGGGACGGGCGGCTGCGCCTGGACCCGCCCGTCAACGCGGTGCTGCCGGTGGCCCGGGCACGACTGGCGGCGCTGCGGCGGACGCTGGGGTTGTAGCGGGGGCCTCAGCCGTCTGAGCGCAGCCCCGGGCGGACGGGCCTCAGCCGTCGTACTGAGCGGAGCGCCGGATGGACGGGCGAAGCGAAGGATCTCGACGGGTCCGCCGTGCCGTCCCGTCGCGGTGGCCACGGGCCAGATCCTTCGGGGGTACAGCTTCGAAGAAGCACTCAGGATGACATCCCCGGGTTCGGGCCTCGTCCCGCGGCTCGTGTCTCAGTGGCCGGGCGATCGCCGAGAGAAGCGTGGCGCGCTCTCGGGCCGTCAAGGACGCCAGGCGATCGACGGCCTCCGGCGTGAGCTCGATGTCGAACGCCATCTCGCGGCGAGCCGGTGGCTCCCGATCAGGTCCGGGGGCGGCGGCTTGTCCTGCCGATGTAAAAACCAGTATTGTGTCCCCGGGTCTTTGGAGGTCTTGCATGCGATCTTGGGGTGTCTTCTTCGTCGCGCTCTTGATGCCGTGGGCGGGGACGGCCGCTGAGCCGGAAACGCTTCCCTACCGCAACCCCGACCTCACGGTCGAGGCGCGGGTCGCCGACCTGGTGGGGCGGATGACGCTGGAGGAGAAGGTGGCCCAGCTCCGGCCGATGGCGCGGCGGCTGTCGATCGAGGAGACGCCGGGGGTGTTCTCGCCCGAGGCGGCGGGGCCTGCGCTCGTGAACGGCACCGGCTACGTGGGCCGGGTGGCGATGCGCCTCGAGCCGCGGCAAGGCGCCGAGATGGTCAACGCGGTTCAGCGCTACCTGATCGAGAAGACGCGGCTGGGGATCCCGGCCCTGGTCACCGACGAGTTCCTGCACGGCTACATGGCCAAGGGGGCCACCGCCTTCCCGCAGGCGATCGCCCTGGCCAGCACCTGGGACCAGGCTCTGGTGAAACGGGTGTTCGACATGGCGGCGCGCGAGGGACGCGCCCGCGGCTCCAACTGGGCGCTGACGCCGGTGCTCGACGTGGCCCGCGACCCGCGCTGGGGGCGGACCGAGGAGACCTACGGCGAGGACGTGTTCCTGGCCTCGCGGATGGGGCTTTCGGCCATCCTCGGCCTGCAGGGCGGCAACGGCGCCATCGACGGCCAGCACGTGCTCGCCACCGCCAAGCACTTCGCCGTCCACGGCCAGCCCGAGAGCGGCACCAACGCCGGGCCCGCCAACTACTCGGAGCGGATCATCCGCCGGGCGTTCCTCCCCGCCTTCGAGACCGCCGTGCGCGAGGGGAACGTGGGGTCGGTGATGGCCTCCTACAACGAGATCGACGGCATCCCGGTCCACGTCAACCGCTGGCTGCTCCACGACGTGCTGCGCGACGAGTGGAGCTGGCCGGGCATGCTGTGCTCGGACGGCGGCGGCATCTCCGAGCTGGTCTTCCGCCACCACGTGGCCGTCGACAACGCCGACGCGGCGCGGCAGGCGATGATGGCGGGGATCGACATCGAGCTGGACGGGGTGTTCGGCGCCCTGGTCGACCACGTGAACGCGGGGCGGGTGCCGATGGCCCGCATCGACGAGGCGGTGACCAACGTGCTGCTGGCCAAGATGCGGCTGGGCCTGTTCGAGCAGCCGTACGTCGACGCGGAGCGGGCCGAGGCCGACACCCACTCCCCCGAGGCGCAGGCGCTGGCGCTGGAGGCGGCGCGGAAGGCCATCGTCCTGCTCAAGAACGATGGCGGGATGCTGCCGCTGGACGCCGGCAAGCTGAAGACCATCGCCGTGATCGGGCCGGACGCGGCCGACGTGCACGTCGGCGGCTACAGCTACGACCCGGCGGCCGGGGTCAGCGTGCTGGACGGGATCCGCAGCCGGGTGGGCGCGGGCGTGGAGGTGCGCTACGCCGAGGGGAGCCGCATCCACGAGGGGTTCCAGGGCTGGCGGGCGTGGTGGGACGACGAGGTGGTGGCGCCGTCGGCGGCCGAGGACGCCAAGCGGCGGGCCGAGGCGGTGGCGGTGGCGAAGGGCGCCGACGTGGCGATCCTGGTGGTGGGCGAGAACGAGGCGGTGTGCCGCGAGGGCTGGAGCGAGCGGCACCTGGGCGATCGGGATTCGCTTCTCCTGCCCGGGCACCAGCAGGAGCTGGTGGACGCGGTGCTGGCCACCGGCACGCCGACGGTGGTGGTGCTGATCAACGGGCGGGCGCTGTCGATCCCCGAGATGGCCGAGAAGGTGCCGGCCATCCTGGAGGGCTTCTACCTGGGCGAGGCGACGGGCACCGTGGTGGCCGAGGTGCTGTTCGGCGACCAGAACCCGGGCGGCAAGCTGCCGATCACCTTCCCGCGCAGCGTGGGCCAGCTCCCCTTCTTCTACAACCACAAGCCCTCGGCGCGGCGCGGCTACCTGTTCGACTCCGCCGCGCCGGTGTTCGCCTTCGGCCACGGGCTGAGCTACACGACGTTCGCCTACGCCAACCTGCGGCTGGAGCCGGCCGTGATCGCGCCCGACGGATCGACCCGGGTGACGGTCGACGTCACCAACACCGGCGAGCGCGCCGGCGACGAGGTGGTCCAGCTCTACATCCGCGACAAGGTCTCGAGCGTCACCCGGCCGGTGATGGAGCTGAAGGGCTTCGAGCGCATCTCGCTGCAGCCGGGCGAGACCCGCACCGTCCTGTTCCAGCTCGGCCCGGATGCCCTCGAGCTCCTCGACCGCGACATGCGCCACGTCGTCGAGCCCGGCGAGTTCGACGTCATGGTCGGCGGCGCCTCCGACGCCGTCCAGTCGGCGACGCTGGAGGTTCGGGGGTCAGGTCTAGACTTTTGACTTGTGGTCAGACCACTGGGTGCGGTATGGGCGGTTGGGCACGTCAGCCTGGGGGCCGGGGCTGGGAGGCAGCATGAAGTTGGAAGCGCTGGCGGCGATGGGATCCTGGGACTGGCCGGACGATGCCGGCGCGACCTTGCTGCAGGTGCTGCGGGACCGCGAGGCCGACGCCGGCGACCGGTTGCTTGCCACCGAGCTGGCGGGCGACGTCGTGGTGATGAACGACGGGATCGCCTCGGCCCTGCTCGGCCTGGCCGAGGCGGCTGACGAGGCCGTCGACCTGCGCGGCCAGGCGGCGATCTCCCTCGGCCCGGCCCTCGAGTGGGCCGACCTGGATGGCTTCGACGACCCGGACGAGATCGTCATCAGCGAGGAGATGTTCGATCGGATCCAGGAGACGCTCCAGAGGCTGCACGGCGATGACGCGGCTCCCAAGGAGCTGCGTTGCCGCGCCCTGGAGGCGTCGGTGCGCGCGCCTCAGGAGTGGCACCGCGAGGCGATCCGCGCCGCCTACGGCAGCGAGGACGCGGAGTGGAGGCGGACGGCGGTCTTCGGCATGCGCCACGTGCGCGGCTTCGACCAGACCATCCTCGAGGCCCTCGAGAGCCCGGACGCGGAGACCGAGATCGAGGCGATCCTGGCGGCGGGAGCCTGGGAGCTCGACGAGGCCGCGGCCCACGTCACCGCCATCCTCTCCTCCGAGGACGCCGAGAAGGAGCGGCTGCTGGCGGCCATCGAGGCCATCCCCTTCCTGCGCCCCAACCAGGCGGCCGACCTGCTGGCCGATCTGCTCGAGTCCGACGACGAGGACATCGTCGACGCGGCCCGTGAGGCGCTGGGCCTGCCCACGGCCGACGACGCGCTGCTCGACTGACTCGTGATCGGAGCCAAGAGCGCGCCAGAAACCCGGGGACACAATACGGGTTTCTGCGCAGACGGGCCGGCCTCAGGCGGCCCAACCAGGGCGAAAGTCAAAAGTCTAGACCTGACCCCCTGTCGCGCCGGCTGCGGAAACCCGGGGACACAATGCGGGTTTCTGTGCAGGCGGGCCAGCTCCAGGCTGTCCCCGCCACGGCGAAAGTCAAAAGTCTAGACCTGACCCCCGAATGATCTCCGGGCTGACGGCGAGCGGACGGATCGACGTGCAGGTGGAGGGGGCCGACGAGGGCGCGGCTGGCCGGCGGATCCTGCGGGCGTTCGAGGCCGGGCGCGGGCACGGGGTGCTGCACCTGGGGGCCGGGGAGCTGGGCACCCGCCTCGACCCGACGCTGGCCTACTGGCGCGACATCGGGCGGGCGTTCGTGGCCAAGGCGTGCGCGGCCACGGACCCGACCCAGCCGCGGGCGGTGGTGGTGCCGGAGCCGGAGCCCAACGAGCTGGCCGCCTTCGCCGAGGCGGCGCCGCCGATGGCCGGCGCCGAGTGGATCACCGCCCCGATGCTGGCCGAGCTGTGGGCCGACATCGGCCGCGCCCTGGTCGAGGAGGCGCATCGTTTTGCGGACGGCCTGCAGGGCTTCCTGAAGGGCCACAGCGCGGTCTGGCACGTGGTGGGCCGGGTCTGCTTCCACCTGGCCGAGAACAAGCGCGACCCGAGCTACCCTTTCGCCTTCCTCGCCACCTACGTGCACCGCGTCTCCCAGCACGCCCAGCCCCAGCACCTGCCGCTCGGGCGGGCGCTCGCCGACTACGCGGGGGCCAAGAACCGCCAGAAGCTGCTGGCGCTGCTGTCTCCCCTCTCGCGCGCCGCCGAGCAGAGCGCGTTGGTTCACGAGCTGGTCGAGTCCGGCGACGTCTACCACCCGCTGTCCTGGACCCCCAAGGAGGCGTATCGCTTCCTGTGCGAGGTCCCGGCGTTCGAGCAGGCCGGGCTGGTGGTCCGCACCCCCGACTGGTGGCGGGCCCGCAACCGCCCCCGCCCCAAGGCCACGGTGGCGGTGGGCGGCCAGGCGCCGGCCAAGCTGGGGATGGAAGCGCTCCTCGACTTCGACGTGAGGCTCACCCTCGACGGCGCCCGCCTCTCGCGGAGCGAGGTGAAGGAGCTGCTCGCCGCCGGCGACGGGCTGGTGCTGATCAAGGGGCGCTGGGTCGAGGTGGACTCGCAGAAGCTGAGCGCCGTGCTCGACCACTGGCAAAGCGTCCAGAAGCAGGCCGAGGCGGGCGGGGTCAGCTTCGGCGAGGCGATGCGGCTCCTGGCCGGGGCCCGACTGGGAGACGCCGGTGGCGCACCCGGCGCCGAGGACTCCCGGCCCGAGTGGTCGGAGGTGATCGCCGGCAAGTGGCTGGCCTCGCGGCTGGCAGCGCTGCGGTCGCCGGCGCTCGCGGCCGAGATCGAACGGGACGCCGGCCTGCGGGCCCGGCTGCGCCCCTACCAGAAGCTGGGCGTGCAGTGGCTGTGGACGTTGCGCGGGCTGGAGCTGGGCGGCTGCCTGGCCGACGACATGGGCCTCGGCAAGACGGTCCAGGTGCTGGGCGTCCTGGCGATGAGCCAGCAGCGACAGCAGGAGGGGACCGACCTGCTGGTGGTGCCGGCCTCGCTGGTGGACAACTGGCGCCTCGAGATCGAGCGCTTCGC
>CAZNNH010000109.1:0-2708 GCA_964574335.1 uncultured Acidobacteriota bacterium
CCGTAGCCCACCGGACCGCTGCTGAAGCCCTCGGAGACCCGCTCGCCGGCCGGCGTCTCGTAGCGGAGGGCCAGCCTCGGCTCGTGCGACGTCGTGGTCCGCGAGCGCGCGGTGGAGGAGGCGCTTGGGGTGGTGCGCAGGAACTCGCGACGGTCGAGGACGGTGCACGTCGTCTGCTGGTAGGTGGTCAGCGTGCGCAGGTTCTGGTAGACGGCCAGGAGACCCAGCAGGAGCAGGACGCCGCAGACCCCGGCCAGGCCCGCGAGGGAGAAGAGAAGGGTCCGCCTCGCCGGCTCACCCCGGAAGAAGACCACCAGGAACAGCACCGCCGTGGCCACCAGCAGGAGCAGCAGGGTCCAGCCCAGGCCGCTGCTGGCGGCCGGCGCCACCGCCGGGTGGTCCCCGTCCGGCGTCCTCTGCAGGCCGAGGTGGGTGGAGAGATCGTGATACGGGTCGCTCACCGCGAGGCTCACGTCCAGGTCGCCCGCCTCCTCGGCACGCGCCAGCAGCTCCAGCTCGAGCCGGCCGACCGCGCCCTTCGGCAGCGCCAGGGGCGGCCAGCGGAAGGACCGGGTCGAAGATGCGTCGAAGGGGTTCTCCACCCGGACGTCGTGGGAGCCGCCCACGAAGTAGGCGGCCGGGGAGAGGTCTCCCTCCACGCGGAGTCCCAGGTCTTTCGGGGTGTGGTTGCGGATCTCGATCGTCAGCTCCAGGCGGTCGCCACGCAGGAGCTGGCGGTTGCGCAGCGTGATCCCCGAGCCGGCCAGCGGCTCCGGGCCCT
Source organism: uncultured Acidobacteriota bacterium (assembly GCA_964574335.1). Classification (GTDB taxonomy): domain Bacteria; phylum Acidobacteriota; class Vicinamibacteria; order Fen-336; family Fen-336; genus CAZNNH01. The sequence goes on from CAZNNH010000109.1 coordinate 782, forward strand.
GCTCGAGGGCGCTCTCGGCAACGGCCTCTGTGGCGACGATCCAGTCGCTCCGCCCGAGGAAGGGCGGCGCCTCGGGGTCTTGGAGGCGGCGGAGCGGCGGGTAGCCGGCCTTCTCCTGCAGCAGCCGCTCGACCTCGCTGCCAGGAGATGCGTAGTCGATCACGGCACGCCCGGTGTCGTCCACCGCCCGCAGGTCGGCACCGGCCTCGATCAGCAGCGCGGTCCAGTCGGCGTCCGCCCCCACCGCGTACATGAGCGGCGTGCGCCCTTCGGGGCCACGGGCATCGGGGGAGGCGCCGAACCCCAAGAGCACCGCCGCGATCTCGGTGCTCCAGGGCTTCATCAGGCGCGTGTAGCCGTCGGTGTCCGGAGTGTCGGGCAGGATGCCACCCTCCAGCAGCGCCCGCAGGATCTCCGGGTTGCGGGTGCCGTCGAAGAGCGGGTCGCCGAAGGCGTCGCGGGGCTCCCGGGTGCTCACGCCGGCCCGGGCCAGCCGGCGGGTGAGCTCGACGTCCTCGTCGTAGACCGCGGCCTTCAGGCGTTCCTGCCGGGAGTCCAGCATCGGCAGGCCGAACGGCAGGTCGGCGAGGACGTCGTCGGGGGCCACCGGGAAGAACCCGGCGGCGGCGCTGGCCACCGCGATCGGGAGCCAGACCACGACGCTGCGCACACCGCGGCGCCCGCGGGCCAGGCGCACCAGGCCCAGGGCCACGTTGCCGAGGGCGACGGCGGTGACCGCCCCGAAAAAGAGCGCGACGAAAAGAAGCGCCCGAATGTCGACGAAGCCGCGGAGTCGCCAGGCGAGGGCCACGGCGCTGACCGCGAAGGCGGCGCCGGCCACGCTACAGCCGACTCTCTCCTCCAGGCTGGCTTGTCGCCCACCGCCCCTCACTCCTCGGGCGTCAGGATCGCCACGTAGCCGCCTCCCGGCGCCAGCTTCAGCTCGAGCGTCTGCTGGCTCCTGAGACTCGTCTCGCCCTCCACCGCTCGCTCCGGTCGGAGAAAGGCGTCATGGGCGTCCGCCACGCTGTAGCTCCGGTAGATCCCGTCGCCCAGGAACGAGAGCGGCACCCGGACCTGCTGGCCCGCCTCGCCGGCCATCGCCCCCAGGAACCAACGAGGGCCGCTCCGGCGCGCGATCACGATCCGCTCCCCCACCACGCCGTCCAGGACGCGGGTCTCGTCCCAGGTGGTCGGCACCTCGCGGAGGAAACGCGCCCCCACGCCGTCCTGGTAGGCGGCCGGCGCGTCGCAGAGCACCTGGAGCGGGCTCTCGTAGACGACCAGCTCGGCCAGCTCCTGGGCGCGCGTACCGTTCACGAAGGGCCGGCTGTCCTGGGCCACGAAGACCGACGGCGTCGCGTGGCGGAACCCGCCCGGCGTGAAGTCCATCGGCCCCGCCAGCATGCGCGTGAACGGAAGGGTCAGCTTGTGCAGGGGCGTGACCCGATCGCTCCACTTGTTGTACTCGTTGCCGAGAACGCCCTCGCGGGTCAGCAGGTTCGGGTAGGCGCGGCGCAGGCCGGTCGGCTTGTACGCGCCGTGGAAGTCCACCACCAGCCGATGCTCGGCGGCCTTGCGCACCACCTTCTCGTACCAGTCGACCATCTGCTGGTCGTCGCGGTTCATGAAGTCGACCTTGATCCCGGAGATCCCCCACTTCTCGTAGGTCGAGAGCGCCTGGTCCAGCTTCTGGTCCAGGTGGGTCCAGAAGACCCACAGCAACACCTTGACGTCGCGCTCGTGGGCGTAGCGGATCAGCTCGGGCAGGTCCAGCTCCGGGATCGGCCGGGTGGCGTCGCGCTCGCCTCCGGTGGCGAAGTCGGTGATCGGGCCGTACCAGCCCCAGTCGACCAGCACGTACTCCCACCCCATCTCGGCGGCCAGGTCGGTGAAGCGCTTCATGGTCGCCGTGTTCATGCCCACC
>CAZNNH010000109.1:2808-20915 GCA_964574335.1 uncultured Acidobacteriota bacterium
GAGCCGGCTCACCAGCGTGTGCGGCGAGGTGCCGTGGCCGGCCAGGTAGAGGCCGGCCCAATCGCGCAGGTCGGCTTCGGTCACCGCCACCCAGGCGGTCTCGCCGGCCTGCACCAGCAGCGGCAGGCCGACCACGCTCGACGGCCGGATCGCGTCCAGGGTGGTCCTCTCGAACTCCTTCTCCTGGGAGGTGGTGAAGCTGCCGTAGTCGGCGGCCCAGGCGATGTGGTCACCGGCGAAGTGGAGCTCCGTGCGCTCGGCCGCCAGACGGAACTCGCCGATTTCCGGTTGCGCGGGGATCTCGTAGCGCAGGGCCACGCCGTCGTCGTAGGCGCGGAAGACCAGATCGAGGCGCCGTCCGGGCGGCTGCGCCTCGCGCAGCCTCAGCCGCATCTCGTTGCAGCGATCGCGTACCTCCCGGCTCTTGCCGACGACGGTCTGCCAGGTCTCGTCGATGCGGCGCGTCGTCTGCTCGTCGACCACCAGCCCCCGGGCCAGCGGCGGGGCGTCGCGGAAGTCGAGGCCGAGCGGCGAGTCGAGCAGCAGGTCGCGCCCCCGGTACTCGACCGAGAAGTACAGCCGGGAGCCGGCCGGGTACGGCTCCAGGTGCTCCTTGACCTCGGCCCTCAGGACGATCCGCCCATCCGGCGAGCCGAGATCGAACGCGACCCCGGGAGCGACCGCCCAAGCCAACGAGACCCACGACACCAGCCAAGCCCGAAGCATACTCACCTCCGAAAAACCCGGGGACACAATACCGGTTATTTAATCCGTATTGTGTCCCCGGTTTTCTGGTATATCAGGGTTTGTAGAGGGCCAGGGAGGCGGCGAGGGCGGCGAGCAGGGGGAGGGCGATCAGGGCGACGTAGCCGGGCAGCAGGGCACGGCGGATGACCACCACGGCGGCGCCGAGCAGCGACCAGACCCCCAGCTTGAGCCAGATCCACAACGGCCAGGGCCACGGGACGCCCAGGCGCGCCAGCAGGCCGAAGCCCGCCACCAGCACGATCAGGAGACCGATCCCGTGCAGGGCCCCGGCCAGACGGTCGGCTCCCGATCGGCCGCCGGACGAGCCGGCGCGAGACGCCATCCCGCCGAGCGCCACCAGGGTCAGGAACACGCCGAGGAGGTGGAGCAGCTTGTAGGTGAGGTAGGGCATGGCCGGATTCTGGCACGAGCCGCCGTCCCAGGCGAGGGCCCGCCGACGGATCAGTCGACCCCACGCCCGCGGAGGCGCCGTTCGGCCAGCAGCAGGTCCACCATCCTCCCGTAGCTGGCCACGCCGTCTTCGAGCCCTTGCGTGCGCAGGTAGGTGTCGTTGACCTGCTGCGACACCTCCGTCACCCGGGTACGGTAGCGGAGAGACCACGCCTGGAGCGCCGCCAGGTCCCGCCGCACCGCCGCCGAGCGTCGCTCGGCCACCGCCACCGCCGGCTCCCGGTCCACCCCCAAGAGCGCGCTCAGCGCGTAGCTGGCGGCGACCATCGTGCCCGAGTAGCGGAAGTCGGCGTCCGGGTGGAATCGGCAGGCGAGGTAGCCCAGGTAGTTGGCTTCGTCCTCGCGCGCGAAGCCGCGCTGGTGAGCCAGCTCGTGGCTGGCGCAGAACGGCACCTCGGGCGGCGGCACGGTGGCGTTCACGTACGCCTCGCCGGTGAAGGGGCAGTAGATCCCGGTGACGCCCAGGTAGGAGAGCAGGGGCGAGGCGAACGCCGGCTTCGGCCGCTCACCCCGTCCCTCCAGGATCGGGTAGCGACGGGCCGCAGCGGCGTAGCCGAGCTCCGCCCGGGCCAGCACCCCCGGCAATCCGTCAGAGAAGCGCATCACGCCCGCCGGGTCCTCGGGAAGGCCCACCCGGAGCTGGTTGGCCTCCTCGGTCAGCTCCACGCAGAGCAGCTCCAGCTCGCTCGCCGGTGTCGGTTCCACCGGCAGCCCCACCGACGAGGCGAACGGCAGCCGCTGGTAGTTGAGACCCCACAGCACCAGGAAGGAGAAGTACAAGGCGCCGGCCAGCGCCAGGGCGTCGCCGGCCAGGGTCCGGACCGCCCGCCACCGCCCCATCCGGCGTCGCCACGCCGACCACCAGACGAATCCCACCCGCAGCCCGGCGAGGAGCAGAAGGGCCACGATCAGCAGCTCGGCCAGCGAGAGGGGGAGGGCCCCGGAGAGATGGCTTTGGGCTTCGGACAGCAGCGGATAGAAGACGCGCGAGTAGACGTTCTCCACGTCCTGGGGGTGGGCGGCCGCCAGGCGCTGCAGCCCCACCGCCACCGGCAGCAGCAGCATCAGGAACCCCCGGCCGGCCCGGTCGGCCAGCGAGCGCCGCCGACGTTTGGCCGGAATCGGCGGCAACGGCCCCTGTACCGTCATGCAGGTCTCGGCCTCCACGGGACCCTAGTCTCCCACGGCTTCGAAGCGGCGATGAGCGATAATCGTTCGGCGCGCGGCGGCGCCTTCTTCCGCCCGAGGACACAGATGCGCAAAGAGGTCATCCTCATCACCGGGGCTGGCGGCGAGATCGGCCAGGCGCTGATCGAGCGCCTCAGCGACGAGGGCCGCGGCAGCATCCTCGCCCTCGACGTCAACCCGGTCCCCGAGCGCCTGGCCAGGCGCTGCCGGCTGGCGATCGCCGGCGACATCACCGACGACAAGCTGATCGCGCGGCTGGTCAGCGAGTTCGCGATGCCCGTCGTTTTCCACCTGGCGGCGGTGCTCTCCACCCGGGCCGAGTTCGCCCCGGAGGCGGCCTTCCACGTCAACGTCACCGGCACCATGGAGCTGCTCAAGCTGGCCGTCGAGCAGTCGGAGTGGCTGGGCCAGCCGGTCAAGTTCCTGTTCCCCAGCTCGACCGCCGCCTACGGCGTCCCCGACCTCACCGCCAAGGCCCAGGTGGGTGCGGTGAAAGAGCACGAGTGGAACTGGCCCACCACCATGTACGGCTGCAACAAGCTGAGCTGCGAGCACCTGGGCCGCTACTACGCCCGCCACTACCGGCAGCTCGCCGCCGAGCCGGGCAGCCACGGCATCGACTTTCGCAGCCTGCGCTTCCCGGGCCTGATCAGCGCCTTCACCCTGCCCACCGGCGGCACCAGCGACTATGCCCCGGAGATGATCCACCATGCGGCGCGCGGCGAGCCGTACTCCTGCTTCGTGCGGGAGTCGACGCGGATGCCGTTCATGGCCATGCCCGACGCCGTCAAGGCCTTGCTCGAGCTGGAGCGGGCGCCTCACGAGCGGCTGACGGCCGACGTCTACAACGTCACCAGCTTCAGCCCCTCGGCCGGCGAGATGGCCGAGGTCGTCAAGCGCGCCTTCCCGAGCGCCGAGATCCGCTTCGAGCCGGACCTGAAGCGCCAGGCGATCGTGGATAGCTGGCCCCTCGACCAGGACGACTCCCGAGCGCGCCGGGACTGGGGCTGGCGGCCCGACTACGACCTGGAGCGGGCGTTTCGGGAGTACCTGATCCCCAACATCGTCGAGCACTACCAAGGGCCAACCGCCCCGAGGGGAGCCTGATGCGGTTGGGCATCGACTTCGGAACCACCCACACGGTCGCGGCGCTGGTGGATCGCGGGAACTACCCGGTGGTGTCGTTCGAGTGGGGCGACTCGGTCGCGTCGCTTCTGGCGGTGCGACGGAAAGACGGCGCCGTCCGCTACGGACACCAGGCCCTGGAGCTGGCCGGCGACCCCAGATGGGAGCTGGTCCGCTCGCTCAAGCGCTTCGTCCAGACCGCCGGCCCGCAGAGCGAGATGCAGGCCGGCGGCCACCGCTTCCGGGTGACCGACCTGCTGGTCGGCTACCTGTCGCAGATCCGGGCCGACATCCTCGACTCGTCAAACGCCGACATCTCGCCCGGCGAGGCGCTGCAGGTGGCGGTGAGCGTCCCCGCCAACGCCTCCAACGACCAGCGATTCCTGACCCTCGACGGCTTCCGGCGCGCCGGCTTCGAGGTCGAGATGCTGCTCAACGAGCCCTCCGCCGCCGGCTTCGAGTACGGCCATCGCTTCCGGCGCACCGTCACCAGCCGCCGCGAGTACGTGCTGGTCTACGACCTGGGCGGAGGCACCTTCGACGCCTCGCTGATCTACATGGCCGGCCTCAACAACGAGGTGGTGGCCAGCGCCGGCATCCCCCGGCTGGGGGGCGACGACTTCGACGAGGCGATCCTCGAGGTGATGCTCGACAAGGCCACGGTCAGACAGCGGGAGCTTTCGCCGTCGCTCCGCCGCGTCCTGCTCGAAGGCTGCCGCCAGCAGAAGGAAATGCTGACGCCCCAGAGCCGGCGCGTCGTGCTCGACCTGACCGTCCTCGGCAAGCCCCCGGCGGTGGTGCCGATGGCCGAGATCAACGACGCCTGCCGCCCCCTGGTCGAGCAGACCCTCGCCGTCGTCGACGATGCGCTGCGTGACCCGCGCCGCGGCAGCGACAACGTCCAGGTGGACGTGAAGGAGCTGGCGGGCCTCTACGTGGTCGGAGGCGGCAGCAGCTTCCCGCTGGTCGCCCGACAGGTCCGCGACCGCTTTCCCCCCCAGCGGGTGAAGCGCTCCCCTTACCCCTTCGCCGCCACGGCGATCGGCCTGGCCTGCTACATGGACGAGGACTCCGGCTACCTGCTCTCCGACTGCCTGGCCCGCCACTTCGGGGTCTGGCGGGAAGCGCGGGAGGGCCAGGAGGTCAGCTTCGACCCCATCTTCGCCCGCGACACGCCGCTGCCCGGCCGGGACCAGCCGCCCCTGTGCGCGGTCAGACGCTACCGCCCGGTCCACAACGTGGGCCACTTCCGCTTCGTGGAGTGCGGCTCGCTCTCGAGCGGACGTCCGGACGGCGGCGTGCTGCCGTGGGAGGGGATCTGGTTCCCCTACGATCCCATGCTCCGAGGCTCGGAAAGCCTGGCCGAGGTCCCGGTGCGCCGCCTGGACGGCCAGGCACCCGAGGTGGAGGAACGCTACTCGTGCACCACCCACGGGATCTTCGAGGTCACCCTCACCTGCCTGCACGACGGCTACTCCCGGGCCTACCGCATCGCCCGCCCCACCCACCGCTGACGGCCCCACCGCAGGAGGCGGCTCCGTGGTAACCTTGGGGGTCGGCGCCTGTAGCTCAGTTGGATAGAGCGGCAGCCTTCTAAGCTGCGGGTCAGAGGTTCGAGTCCTCTCAGGCGCGCCAAGCCCCAAGACACCCGGTGGTGGGTGTAGCTCAGTCGGTTAGAGCGCCAGGTTGTGGCCCTGGAGGTCGGGGGTTCGAGTCCCCTCATCCACCCCATTCAAATCAATAGCCTAGGAGCGAGCCGCCGAACCCGGGAGGGCGGCGTTTCACTGGCGTCTCGCGGCCGAGCCGGCCCCCGGCCTCCCAGGGGCGTCCAGGCGGGGCTCCCGGGAGGTGGCCGGCCTACGCCTCGGGCGGTCCAGCAGGACGGGCCAGGCGGGGCGCAGGGACGCAGAGATGGGCGGGCTAGGGCACCCGGGCGAGGAACTCGCGGATCCCGGCCACCATCAGCCTCACCTCTTCGGGGCTGTGCTTGAAGTTGGTGGGGTGATGCGCGGCCTCGTTGCGGTGGCCGCCCCACGCTTTGATCGACTTGCTGTCCGTCGCAGAGTAGACCTCGACAGTCCCCGCGTTGCGTTCCTGCGCGATCGCGCCGTCGTACTTTTCGATAGACCCGGCTCCCTGCAACACTAGGCTGTTCCTTTCGCAGAGGTGCCGCAGGTGCGTCTCGAGCGCTCCGCCAGCAAGCACGGCCGCTGGGACCACGTAGTTGCGTGTGAGCAATGACCTGCAGCAGAGCTGCGGCCGTCGAGGGCTTCTACTCCCGAGCTTGCTCGCGATCCGGTCACCCGTTCCGCGAGTCGGGTATGACTACGCGGCATCATCGGGCCGATACCGCGGCCGGACCTCCACCGGCAAGGACACCGTCGTTACAGGCTGCGACCATCGCCCCACCACCGCACTGGGGCCCAGCAACAACCAGCAGCGTCCTCCGACAGACTCAGTTGCCCGGGCTGTCCGGACAGGGCTCTGGCGAGACGGAGACAAGAACCGCATCTCCGGAGCCAACTGGGAGCTCGAGCGGACGGAACACGAGGCTCTGAGCCGCCTCGACCGAGAAGGCCTGTGTGCGGACCGAGTCGAAGCCTACGGCCTCGACCACCACTGTGTACTTGCCTTCCGGGACTTCGAGGAACAGGAACTCACCGTTCTCATCGGTCAGCCAGCTGTTCTCGCCCTCTTGCCCCTGCGTCGGGACAAGGCGAACCTTGGCGCCCTCCAGCGGACCCTCCGCTTGGTCCGTCACCTTCCCCTGCACACACGGAGGAGACGGGCAAGGGATGCAGCCTCCCGTACCGCCGCCCCCCGCAGCCTCGCCATCGAAGAGAGCCAACCGCAACGCGCCGTCCGCGATCCTCGTGTAGCCCGATTGATCGCCGCCAGGATCAGCGGCCTCCGCTGAGCCGCCAAGGACCACGAGCACTCCCAGCGCAACAAGCCACCGGCCGACCATGTTCACCCCCCCCAGTTTGCGGGACACCTTCAACTCGACGTGCTGTGCCCGGGGCCATCCGCCCAACTCTCACGGACGTTCCGAGTCCCTGCCGAGTTCTTCCAGCCGCTTGCTTGCGGCCATCCGAACTCGTTCGTCCGGGTCGGTCGCAGCTACACGGGCTAGCACTTCCGGGTCCTTGACCTGCCCGACAAGAATCTCCCGGACGCCAGCGCTCCCCTGCGCCGCAAGCGCTTCGGCGGCCAGCGCCGCGTCCGTGAGGCGCGCTGCCGCGATCCGGCGCGAAAGGTCGTCCTTCGATCGGCGCAGGATCATCGCCAACGTCGCCTGGTCCTCCAGCCGCCGGGCCACGTGCTGCACCACCTTCGGCTCGGCGATCCGCCGCTCCACGATCTGCCGCAGCGACCCCTGATCCGGGATCCGGTCGATCGCCGCCTCGAAGGCCCAGGCATCCTTGTCGTGAAGGGCTATCTCCAGGAGCTGCGCCGGGTCGGTCAGCTTCGCGATGGCCGCACCCCGTATCTCGGCGATCCCCTCGCTCCTGGCAACCGCAGCCAGCGCCGATGGGTCGCTCAGCTTCTTCACCGCCGCGAATCGTACGTCGGGATCGGAGTCATCTCTCGCCACCTCGGCAATCACCGCCTGCCGCGTGACCTTGGAAACGGCGGTCTCCCGCACCTCCGCGGTCCGGGCTCGCCTCGCCAGGCGCTCGAGGGCCTTCTGGTCGGTCAGGCCCACCGTGGCCGTCAGCCGCACGCCGTCGTCCTTGTCCTTCTCGGCGATGCGGGCCAGCAGCTTCTGGTCGTCGAGCCGCCCCACCGCCTCCTCGCGGACCGTCTCGTCGGGATCCTCGAGCGCGATCTCGGCCAGCGCCGCCTCGTCAGTCAGGAAACCAACGGCTTGTCGGCGGACTTCGGGGTCCTTGGACGACGTCGCGATCCCCTTCCGCTCGGCCGCGGTCCCGATCTGCGCCCGGATCCAGCCCAGCGTCCGTCCGGCCTCCGCCCGAACCCCCGGATCGGGATCCCTCCGTGCGATCTGGTCCAGGTCCTCGAAGCTGAGGACCGGGCTGAGCGTCGCGTCCCCGACGATGAACGACCTCTTGGCCGGATCGGGGTCCGTGAGCGCGATCTGCTCGACCCGGGCCCTGACTGCCGCCCTCAACTCCGCGAGATCGGGCAGCGACGTGATCTCGTCCTCTTGGCCGTTCAGGATCCACCGCAGGAAGGTCAGATGCCGCGTCTTCGCCACAATCTGGAGCCGAGTCACTGTGTCGGGAGCCTTGATCAAGGCACGAAGGGCTTGCCACATCGAGCGGTCGGTGGGGAACAGACACGCCGCATCGATCCCCTCGATACAAGCGGTGAAGCACGCCGAGATCATGCCAGGGGGGGGCCGGTGACCGGTAGCACTGGCGGATCACTCGCCGCCCACTTCGATCTTGGTGGCTCTCTTCGATAGCCAGATCTGGGCCTTGCTCTTGGTGCCCTGGATGGCACCTCTCTGGTGGAGTCTGATCTGGCCAGTGACCGTGCGGAACGACTGCCCCCCGCTGACCGCCTCCAGGTTGTGGGTAGGGGCGAGCGGCTCGGCGGCCCCGGCTCGGTCTGGCGGACTCGGCCTGACGTTGGGGACGTCCAACGATGCCGCATCGTCCACGAAGACAACCGGGTCAGCAAACCGTGCGTAGAGTCGCGACCCCGAGGTGGGTTGCCCGGAGCCTTTCTCGCTCGCCGCCGACACGACGGTTCTTCCGGGCACCGGATCGAGCGACAGCGGCATCAACATTCCATCAATCTCGCCGTGATCTGCCGGTTGAACGGAAGTCGCGCCCTTCAACACGACCCATACGGGCTCGAACGTGCTCTCGGTCGGGACCGAGTCCACCGCCACGCTGTCCACGGTGGTCGTGGTGATCGCCGGCTCAGGCTCCGGCTCAATCGACGGAGGGACCATCACGGCCGTGCTGAACTCCAGGCTACCGGGGGCAGTTTCCCAGAGGCAGATGAGGTAGTTCTCAAGCTCGAGGATCGTGCTGTCAATGAAGACGACGAGCGTGCCGGGAACAGCCGAGCCAGGCGTAAGGGACCAGACCTGAAGCCGCACGTCGCCCAGCCCGTCGACGGAACCCTCGTAGACGTTGGATGACACACCTGTCTCCACAAGCGTTCCCGAGGAGTCTTGTGGTGGCAGCCCCAACTTAGCGGTGACGTGATCCGCCAACGAGTCGTCGGGCAGCGCGTCGAAGAGGATGTTGACTACCTCTCCCCCGGGAAGCATCCCTGCCGGACTGCGGAACACGCCCGTTTCGGCGGACTCCTCGACCAGCTCAAGCTCCTGGTTGTCAATCCCCAGACTGTAGCTCGACAGATGCGCAGTGGCTTGCCTCCTTACCCCAGGCTGGCCCTCGGCCACAGGATCGTCGAGGCGTACCACCACCTGACCAAGATCCTGCGTCGTCCCCGCGAAGGTCAGTGTGGCCGGCCCCGTCTCCTCGAGGGGCTCCGAGCTCGGCGGTTCCTCGGACAGCCCGTGGCCAAGCACAATCGAGTCCACCTGATCGGGCAGCATCGGTTCCGCAAGAACCGTGAAGGGCTCGGCGGACTTCCGAGCCACGCCACCTGGACCGCTGACTGATTCCAAGGGACCAACCTGCTGCGAGACGCCGATCGTGACGTCCGCAGACGCGGAACCACCGAGTGCGTTCGTCGCGAAGACGGAGACAAGGTTCTCCCCTCCCGAGATCGGAATGGTCGCGGTGGCCGTGAACCTGCCTTTGAAGGCGTAGGGGCGGGTCACAGTGGGGCTCTCAGCGATTCGGGTCACCGGGAACTCCTGTCCCTCGATCATCACTGACGCTATGTCGGCCACGTTGCCCGAAACGATATCGGCGATCGGGTCCGTGACCTCGCCGGAGACGGTGAGGAGCGCCTGCGAGCCATCATCGAGCAAGGTGACATCGGCTAGCGAGACAGGATCGAGCGTCAACACCGGCATCGCATCCGACGTCATCGGCGCCGAGACTTCCTGGCCCCGCTTGTCGACGAACACGATCTCGACCCCCACCCTCACCGGAACCGGCTCCGACAGCAGGTCCTCGCCGTCCGAGACCCCGGCCAGCCGGATGCGCGCCTCGTAGTCCCCGGCCTCCATCGGGAGGGCCTGTGGGATCGTGAAAGGCTGGTCGACAGAGCCGCTCGCGCTGAAGAGCTTCTTCCCGTCGAGCGTCAGCTCTAGATGGAGCTTGCGACCGCTCAGGAGCGCGGCATACTCCGGTGGCGACACGACGAAATCGACCCGCGTGGCGTCTCGAGTCGTCCCGTCCGGGGCGAGGAGCACCGGTGCCGGCTCCACCAACGTGATCTCCGGCAGCACCCCCCATAGGCTGAACTCCCCGCTGCCGAGCCAGGGTCGGTCAGGATCCTTGACCATGGTGACCTGGAGGTTCTCGTCCACCTTGGTGGGGTCCAGGTCGTACGACCCGTTGGGCAGGTGGGGCACCAGCGGCGGGTAGTGGCGGCTCGTGTAGCCCACCGTGTTGAGCTGGGGCGTCTCCGCCATGGTCATCTCGGCCGCGTAGCCTCCGGCCCCGTCCGCCACCGCCACCTCCGGGCTGACGCCCGTGCCCGGCGTGCTGGGGCTGAGCGTGAACTCCGAGTCCGTCAGGCGGGTCCGGTGCCAGCGGTTGGTCCCGTGGGCACGGAGATGCGTGTTTCCATCCCCGTCCACCTCCTCGGTCACCTCCGCCTCCTCCCACAGCGCGTCGGCCGTGAAGGCCAGCCCGGCGGGCTGGCCCGGCAGGTAGGCCTCGATCATGTTGCCCAGGGCGTTGGTCCGTCGCCGACGGGTCGTCTCGCTCACCGTCGGTGGGAAGGGGCGCGTGTAGTAGGGGCAGGACGTGGGTTCGTCACTCGGACACAGCCGCCCTTCGGTCCGAACCGTGTAGAGCAGCCATTCCGGGTTCGACGGCGAGCCGATGTCGTAGCGGAAGTTGCTGTACTGGCTGTCCCCGATCACCGGGTAGGCAAAAGCCCCGAGCGCTGAGGACTCGACCTCCAGCGCCCACCCTCGAACGGCTGCCGGGCTGGCGTTGGTGAGGCAGGCACAAACACCGTGTCGACGACCACTGCTGCTGCCACCATCAAGTCCGCTCCAGACTGCCGCCGACTTCGCCCTCAGTCACGACTCTCCAGGTCTCCATGGGTGGTGAGCATGGCTGCGACCAACCCCCACCAGGCCGGCCCTTGTGACAGCTCTGGGTGGCGTCCCACAGAGCGGCACAGCGATCGTGCGACGGTTTGACAAACGTCTGCCGAGACGCCGTCTACGTCCGATAGTGTTCGATTAGCGGGCATCATTCCCGGGACCCCAATGGACGGGCTGGTGAAGGCGGCCGGAAGCGAGCTGGCGATCGCCGCACTGGTCGAGGTGGCCCGGGCCCAGGAGGGTCGGGAGGTCTCCACCATTCAGCGGGCCCTCGTGGCGGTCTGCCAGGCGCATCAGGCTGCAGGCCTGGAGTCGCCGACCAAGACCGCCCTCGTGCGCGAGGTCGTGAAGGGCCCTCGCCGGAGCCGGGGTGTTGCCCCGACCCAGAAGTCGCCCCCGCTCGCAGACGACATCAAGGCCCTACTAGGCTCGGCCGTCAGGTCTGGCGACCGCCGCTCCCACCAGCCTGCAGCCCTTCCACCCGTCGCCCGCCGGCCGTCGCCCGCGCAGAAGGAACTACCATAGCTTCGCGCCGACCATCGAGCGGCTCGTAGTCGCCGATCCAGTAGACCCGGTAGGCGCGCAGCGGAGGAGCGATGGCCAACCGTCTGTGGAAGATCTTCAAGGTCGCGGCGATCAGCGTGGTCGCGGTGGCGGTTCTCGTCGTGGGAATCGGGGGGACGTGGGTCTACGTCAAGACGCGCCCCAAGGACATCGACGCGGCGAGGGCCCGGTGGCCCAAGAACCTGAGCCTCGAGGCGGCGGACCAGGCCGCGCAGGACCTCGTCTCGAGGATGACGCTCGAGCAGAAGATCCACGAGATGACCGGAGAGAACATCCTCATGTCGGTACTCTCTGCGGTCGTCCACGGGCAGGGGACTCCGGGGTACATCGGCGGTGACGAGGGGCTCGGCATCCCGCCCCTCGCCTTCACCGACGGCCCTCGGGGCGTAGGCGTCGGTCACTCCACGGCCTTCCCGGCGGCCATGGCACGCGCGGCCTCCTGGGACGTGGACCTCGAGCGCCGGGTGGGCGACGCGATCGGTCAGGAGGTCCGCGCCCAGGGCGCCAACTGGTGGGGCGGCCTGTGCATCAACCTGGTCCGTCACCCCTCGATGGGCCGTGCCGAGGAGACGTTCGGCGAGGATCCGTGGTTGATGGGGGAGATGGCCGTGGCAACGCTCGAAGCGGTGCAGCGCCACAACGTGATGGCGTGCGCCAAGCACTTCGCCCTCAACAGCATGGAGACGGCCCGCTACAAGAACGACGTCGAGATCGACGAACGGGTGCTGCGCGAGGTCTACCTGCCCCACTTCCGGAGGGCGGCCCAAAGCGGCGTGGCCTCGTTCATGAGCGCCTACAACAAGGTCCGGGGTGAGTGGTGCGGAGAGAACCGCCACCTTCTGACCACGATCCTTCGCGACGACTGGGGCTTCCGCGGCTTCGTCACGTCGGACGCGGTGTTGGGCGTGCATGATGGAGCCCGCGGCGTGCGCGCCGGTCTGGATATCGAGCTGGGATCCTCCGAGCACTACGGAAAAAGCCTGATCAGGCTGGTGGAGCAGGGGACCGTCCCCAGAAGCGCCATCGACGAGAGCGTGCGACGCATCGTGCGGACGAAGCTCGTCTATCTGACGCGCGACGACCCGCAGGAGTACAGGCCGGACCTCGTGGCGGGGCCGGAGCACACGGCCCTGGCGCGCGAGGTGGCGGAGAAGAGCATGGTCCTGCTGAAGAACGATGGGCCGCTCCTCCCCCTTCACAAGGCGAGCATCGGCAAGATCGCCGTCGTCGGCGAGCTGGCGGACGCCGACAACATGGGCAACCGGGGCAGCAGCAACGTCACGCCGCCCTATGACACCTCTCCGCTCCAGGGGATCCGGGACTACCTGGGAAGCGACGCGACCGTCCTGCAGGCGGACGGCTCCGACCTGAGCGAGGTCTCTCGGGTGGCCGGCGAAGCGGACGTCGTGCTCGTCGTGGCCGGATCCCGCCACGACGAGGTTGGCGAGTACATCCCCGGCGAGGAGGGTGTCCGGCCCGACGGCCCCGAGGACAAGAAGCCGCTCGTGATCGACCTCCCCTTCCGGGAACCGTGGACCATAGACCTCGGCGGCGACCGCGTGCCTCTGGCGCTCGGCAAGGCCGATCGCGGCGTGATCGCGGCGGCCGCGAAAGCCAACCACCGTTGTGTGGTCGCCCTCGTCGGCGGCAGCGTGTTCACCATGGAGGAATGGAAGGACGAGGTGCCCGCCATCCTGATGGCCTGGTACTTCGGCATGGAGGGCGGCCACGCGCTGGCCCGGGTGCTGTTCGGCGACGTGAATCCGAGCGGCAAGATGCCCCTCACCACGCCGAAGGACGACTCGCAGCTCCCGTTCTTCGACGAGTTCGCCGACCAGATCGAGTACGGGCCCTACCACGGCTACACGCTGTTCGACAGGGAGAAGCGCGAGCCGGCCTTCCCGTTCGGCTACGGCCTGAGCTACACGACCTTCGCCTACAGCAACCTCAAGGTTGCGACGCCAGAGGTCGGGCCAGACGGTCAGGTCGAGGTGACGGTCGACGTGGCGAACTCGGGAAAGGTGGCGGGCGAGGAGGTCGTGCAGCTCTATGTGGGCTTCGAGGGCTCCGAGGTCGAGCGGCCGGTCAAGCTCCTGCGCGCCTTCGCCAAGGTCCCGCTCGCGCCCGGGGAGACGAAGACGGTCCCACTCCGTGTCCGGGTCGGGGACCTCGCCTGGTACGACGCGGACAACGGGTCGTGGGTGGTCGAGCCCATGACCTGCGGCGTCTTCGTCGGACCGTCCTCGCGAGACGCCGACCTGCTGAGGAGCCGCTTCACGGTCGTTGACTGTGACAGCCGATAGCCGGCCGATCTGGCGAGGGAGCCCGCATCCCAGAACAGAAGCTGCCGGAAGCGGTGCGCCTCGCGCTGGGGTAGGTGCCTGCCCCGGACGGGGAGGTGGAGGCCGCTGGAGGTCGGGGGTTTGAGTCCCCTCACCCACCCCAATAGAATCAGCGACTTGAACAGACACGGCCGGGGCCCGGGCCACCGGCGGCTTGCGCGAAGGCCGTCCGGCAGCTAGACTCACGGTTTCGCCGTGGCGCGCCTCCGCGGGAGGCGGCAGAACGAGCAGCGAGGAATTCTACGTATGCGCTTGTCGATCAAGATCTTGTGTGGGACCGCCGGAGTGGCCCTCATGGCCTATGCCTGCGGCGGCGGCGGCTCTCCGGCCGGCCCGGAGCCGGCCGTGGGCCAGGCCAGCTCGGCGAAGACGCTGACCGACGCGGGCCCCTCCGCCAGTCCCAGCCCGACCCCGACAGAGGACCTGTGGCAGCCGCCGGGCCTCGAAGGCTGCGCCCTCGGCCTGGGCAGCATCCACGGCACCTGCGGTCACCAGGACTCCCAGCTCCTGGCCTCCGTCGACGCCGCCATCGAGTCGGTGGTGGCGGCCCACCCGGAGCTGGTCGACACCGCCGACGTGGCCGCGCCCGGGGCCTACCGGGTCAGCGACCCGGTGCAGTTCTTCGACCAACTGCTCACCACCCTCCGGGCCGGCGGGATGTGCGCGGACTACGACGGCGAGACGGTACAGGTGAAGAGCAGCAACGACCTCAGCGAGGAGTTCGACCTGCTGCTCTCCTCCGAGCACCTTCGCCGGGGCGCCGGCTCCTATCTTGAGACCTGCAACCCGGCCGCCTTCCCCGTCGACCCGCAACAGATCATCAACCGGATCTGGGTGGGCGTCTACAGCTTCAACTGTGGCGACCGCACCCCGCCCCGCATGAACGAGGGCGTGTTCCCGTTGGGCTGCATCGCCCAGGTGACCGCCACCCCGAAGCAGATCGACGGGAGCGACGTGCCGCCCCGCCTCCACGGCCCCGACATCCAGTGGGAGCTCTATCAGGACGGGCTGATCGTCGACATCTACGACGACCCTGCCCAGCCCTTCAACCAGACCCTCGAGACCTTCTCACCCGGGCCGTTCCGCCTGTGTGCGACGGTTCAGGGCGTCGAGGGCTGCCTCGATGGCGAGGTCGTCCCCTAGGTCGTCTCCCAGGCAACCCTGGTCGCTGTTCCGGGCCGCCCTGGGGCCCCGTTGCGCCGAGCCCCGAAGACGCTTGCGGGCCGGGGTACGAGGTCGATAGACTGACCTCGACGACGACCGCCGATGCCTGAGCCTCCCCGCTTTCGACAGAGCGACGACCTCCGCCCGTCCCCACCCCGTCACAACGATCGGCTCGCGCGGGAGCTCGAGGACATCGAGGAGGCCCTCGACCTGCTGCGGGAAGAGGCGGCCAGACGGGCCGACCTGGAGCTGCTGTCGGCGGTGGATCTGTGCGAGCGGCTCCTCAGGCTGATGGGTTTCCCGCCCGGCTCGCCGCGACCCGCCAGCTCAGCCGCGGAGGGGCGATCCGACTCCCCGGCCCGGAAGCCCGGGCCGCCGACTACGCGCGCACCCGAGAAGCCCGGCCACCCCTGATCCGGCCGAAGCGGGGCTGGTCCGGGCGACGGCTGCGAAGCTCGGGACCGCGCGCAGATCCCGGCTGGTAGTTGACTGCACTAGCCGCCGCCCGGCATCCCGAGCCTACCGCTTCCGCCCGGATGGGACAACCCCGCCCGCACCGAGCCTAGACCTACAACGAGATCGAACCCTTTCGGAAGGAGCTCTGGCCGAGATGGGCGTTCACGTACACCGGCTGCCCCGAGCCGGCGATCGCCTGGGCTGCCCTCAGCACGTCTCGAGCCTCGGCCGGGTCCTCGATCCGGAGACCCCGGGCGCCCAGGCCATCGGCAGCCGCCTCGTAGTCCGTCGGCCGCAAGGTGGTGCCCACGTCATCGTGAAGCATCTCGCGCTGCTCGCGCGCGATCTGGCTCCAGCAGGCGTCGTTGCCGATGACGGCGATCACCGGCAGCCCGTGCCGAACGAAGGTGTCCGCCTCCATCAGGCTGAAGCCGGCCGATCCGTCGCCGTAGAGCAGCCACACCTCGGCCTCCGGGCGGCAGAGCCGCGCTCCGAGCGCGAACCCCGCTCCCACGCCGAGGGTCCCGAACACACCGGGGTCGAGCCAGGAAAGCGGGCCCCGGGGACGCAGCACGTACGAGGCGGTGGCCACGAAGTCGCCGCCGTCCGCCACCACCACGCTGTCGTCCGCCATCACCGCGTCGATCTCGCGGCACAGCCGTAGGGGATTCACGCCGGCGGCAGGCTCCTCCGACCGGGCCCGGATCTCCTGCTCCCGCTCGGCGTCGCGGCGCCTCAGCGCCTGGTGCCAGTCCTTCCAGGCCGAGCGGACCCCAAAGGCGCCGAGCGCGGTGAGGAACGGACCCGGGGCGCCCAGGACGCCGAGGGCGGGCCGGCGGTTCCGCCGCAGGTCGCGGCGGCTCAGGTTCACCGCCACCACGAAGGCGCGGGGATGGATGTGGCGGCCATATTCGAGCCGGAAGTCGCACGGCGCCCCCGCCAGGATCACCAGGTCGGCCTCGCGCAGCGCCTCCTTGCGGCGGTGGCGGAACCAGGTGGGATCGGTCGGCCCGAGCAGGCCGCGGGCCATCCCCGAGAGGTAGGTCGGAATCCCCAACCTGGACACGGCCGTGGCCAGGTCGTGGGCCTGCGGCCCATCGACCAGGGCCTGGCTGCCCACCAGCAGCACCGGGCGCTCCGCCTTCGAGAGACGACGCGCCACGGCGCCCACGGCGGATGCGGGCACCCGGCGCTCGGGGGCAGGGGCCTCCCAGTCGACCATCTCCCCCACCCCGCCGAAGAGCCGGTCGACGTGGAAGCGCAGGTAGCGGTCACGCAGCCGGGCCCCCAGGCCCCGGCCCGCACGGGCGTCCGCCTGCAACCCGTACATCTTCCGGACCAGCGGCTCGGGGTACAGCAGGTCCACCGGCAGCTCCACGAACACCGGCCCGGGGACACCCGCCGGCGCCTCGGCGAAGGCCCGTCGCAGGGCCGGCACGATCTCGCGCTGGCGCCTCACCCGCAGCACGCGCTTCACGTGCGGGGCCAGCAGCGCCCGCTGGTCGATGTCCTGCAACGAGCCGTGTCCCTCGAGGGCGGTCACGGTGGCGCCGCCGAGAAGCACCAGCGGCGACTGGGCGAGCTGCGCGTTCTTGATCGCGGTCACGGCGTTGGTGACACCGGGTCCGGCGGTCACCACCGCCACCCCGGGAGCGCCGGTCAGCCGGGCGATGGCATCCGCCGCGAAGACCGCGGTGGCCTCGTGGCGCACGTCCACCACACGGATGCCGCGGGCGCGGCAAGCGACCAGGATCGGCGAGATGTGGCCCCCGCACAGCGTGGTGACGAAGCGCACCCCCTGCCGCCGAAGGGCCTCGGCCACCCACTCGCCGCCGCTGGCCGGCTTGTCGGGCATCGTCCGATGCTACCCCAGGCCGCGCCGACCGTCGCTGGCTACAATGGCGGCCGGAGGGACCGGTTGCCCGAGCTGCCCGAGGTGGAGGTCACCAGACGCAAGGTCCGGCCCCGGCTGGTCGGACGCGTGGTGGCCCAGGTCTTCACCACCAAGGACAGCCGCTTCTTCGTCACCCCCCGCCGCACCCTGGAGCGGGAGCTGGTCGGCCGGCGCTTCGTGGACCTCGCCCGCCGGGGCAAGTACCTGCTGGCGACGCTCGACGACGGCCGGCGGCTGCTGCTGCACCTGGGCATGACCGGCCAGATCTTCACCAGCGGCGCCGCCAGCGTCCGCCTGCTGGCGGCCACCGCACGGGCCGCGCTCCGGCCCGAGCAGCAGCTCGGCCCCTTCGCCCCCGACATCCACACCCACCTGCGACTCGCGTTCCGCGACGGCGGTCCCGAGCTTCTCTTCCGCGACACCCGCAAGTTCGGCAGGGTCCAGCTCCTGGCCCCCGGCGAGCCGAGCCCGCGTCTCGAGCGCCTGGGCGACGACGCGCTGGGGCTCTCGGCGGCCCGTCTGTTCGAGTCCACCCGAAGGCGTCGGGTCCCGATCAAGGCGCTCCTGCTCGACCAGGCCGTGACCGCCGGCGTCGGCAACATCTACGCCGACGAGGCGTTGTTTCGGGCCGGGATCCGGCCCCGCCGCCGCGCCCGGTCGCTGAGCCGCCAGGAGGCCGCCCGCCTCGCCGAAGCCGTTCGTGGGGTGCTGCGCCGGGCGATCCGCACCGGCGGCTCCAGCATTAGCGACTACATCCAGCCCGACGGCTCGGACGGCCGCTTCCAGGACGAGCGCCGGGTCTACGGGCGGACCGGCGAGCCGTGCCGGGTCTGCGGCGCCCCGATCCGCCGGGTGGTGATCGCCCAACGCTCCTCCCACTACTGCCCCCGCTGCCAACGATAGACACGCGGGGACATGACCCGATTCCGACGGTCAGCCGGGGAATCGGGATCGTGTCTCCCGCAGCCGAGGACCGGACATG
>CAZNNH010000110.1:0-20773 GCA_964574335.1 uncultured Acidobacteriota bacterium
TCAGGGCATGATCGTCGGCCAGGATCACGCTCCGCCCCGTCATGCCTGGTTCTCTTCCGGTGGGCGTCCACCGCTGGCGGTCGCGTCGGGTCGCCCCAGGGGGAGCCAGGCGACCACCTCGCTCCCCGCGCCGCCGCTGTGGATCTCGATCCGGCCGCCCAGCAGGTCCGCTCGCTCGTGCATGCTGCGCAGCCCCAGGCTCTGGCCGGTATCGATCCGGGCCCACGCCGCCTCGGTGTCGAACCCGGACCCGTCGTCCCGGACCGAGAGCCGCAGCTCCCCCTCAACCACCTCCACGCCCACCCACAGCCGCTGCGCCTGCGCGTGGCGCAGCGCGTTGGTGACGGCCTCCTGGACGATACGGAAGCACGCGATCTCCACCTCGAACGGAAGCCGGACCCCGACCGCCGGGACGGAGACCTCGGCCCGGGGTCCGCCTTCCCGGGTCAGCCGTTCGATGTGGGCGCGGATGGCCGGGCCCAGGCCGAGCACGTCGAGGTGAAGCGGGCGGAGGCTGATCGAGAGATCGCGGACCCCATCGATGGCGCGGTCGATCTGCTCGATGCCGACGTCGATGTCGGCCAGCCGCGGATCTTCCTCGGTGCACTTCAGCCGCTGGAGGGAGATCTTCACCGCCGTGAGAACCTGGCCGATCTCGTCGTGCAGCTCCCGCGAGACTCGTTGTCGCTCCTGCTCCTGGGCCCTCACCAGCCGGCGGGGTAGGGCACGAAGGGCTTCCTCTGCCCGCCGGCGCCGGGTGACCTCGCGGATGATGCCGACGATCCCGCTGGCCCGCTTCCCACCGGCGCGCAACGGCAGGTAGACCTCGGTCGTGAAGCCGCCGGTCCCGTCCTCGAGGGTGTAGGGGGCCTCTTCGACCTCGGATCTCTCGCCGCCCATCGCCCGCCGCATCGCCCGATCGGCGCCGGTCTGTGCCAGGTGAGGCCAGGTCTCCCAGGGGGGCACGTCCGGCTTCAGGGCTTCCTCGCGGGGTCGCCCGCAGATCCTCTCCATGGCGGCGTTCATGTAGGTGCAGCGGAAATCCCGGTCCAGCACCACCACGCCCTCATCGAGGGTCTCGAGCACCCTCGACAGCAGGTCCTCCTTCTCGAGAAGCTGCCGCTCGGTCCGCCTGCGCTGGGTGATGTCCAGCGAGTAGATGGAGACGCCCGTCACCTTCCCACCGCTGACCACCGGATTGAACGTCACTCCCCAGTGGCGGGTCTCGGATCCCACCGCGATCGCGACCTCCTCCCGCAGTCGCGCACCGGCGAGGGCCCGGCGGTGCCGTGGATCGAGCCACTGCCACACGTCATCCCTCAGGAACTCCTCGATCGGGGCGCCGAGCCGCACCTGGCTGCCGCAGATCTCCCGGACCGCCTCGGCGAACGAGGCGTTGAACGTCAGGAGCCGCCGCTCCCGATCCATCAGGGCGATGGCGCTGTCGGTGTTCTCGATCAGCGCCTGAAGGGCGGCCTCCGAGTCCTGCAGCGCCAGCTCGCCCAGCTTGTGGCCGATGACAGCCCCGGCGGCAGCCGCCACGAACTCGGCGGCCTCCCTGGCGCGGGCGGGGAAGAGCTGGCCGCCTCCCGACCCAACGAGAAGGGCCCCCAACAGCCGCGGCCCATGTCGAATCGGCAGGAGCGCCATCGGGCCCAGCCCTTCGAGACGGCGCAGCTCCTCCAGGTGGGGCTCCGCACGCGTGCCGCGCCCCCAATAGGACGGCCCCCCGGAGAGAAGCCCTATGGGGCAGCCCTCGAGGAGCCGGGCCGCGCCATCGGAGAGACCGATCTGGAGCGCGACGCGCGTGGGGGCGGCCCCGGAACCCAGGAGCCACACCCCGCCCCGGTCCATGTCGGCGAGCCACAGGGCCGCCTCGAGCATGATACGGAGCGCGCCCTCCAGGGTGTCCGTATTGCTCAGGGCCAGCAGGAGGTCGTTTCGTCGCGCCAGCTCGCGAGGTCCCTCGAGGACCTTGCTGGCGGAGGCCCGGGATGCCGGATCCGGGTCGGTTCGGTGGGCGCCGCGTACGCCCCGGCTGGAAGACGGCGTCGCCACACCTCGGCGTGCTTGGCCCACTACCTGCCCCGAGCCTCGCCTCCCGGCCGGCCACGGAAGCCGCCCGTCGTTCTCGCGCCCGGCAATCGGAGGACCATCGGCGCGACAGTCTACCAGGGTACGTCAAGGAGAAGTCGCACGCGCGTCACAAGGTCCGCGTGACCTTGCGGAGCGAGCGGGGCGCGTCGGGGCTGATCCCCTTCACCTCGGCCAGGCACGCGGCGAAGAGCTGCGCCGGGACGACGTACGGGATCGGCGAGAGCCGCTCGGGGATGTCGGCCGGCATCTCGATCGGCGAGGTGGCCTTGGAGAGCAGCGAGCGTGTCCCCGACAGCACGATCGTCTCGGCCCCCAACCCGGTCAACCGCCGCAGCACCTGGGTCATGTCCCGGAGCGTCCGGCCGGGAGGGGCGAAGGCAAAGACGGGGAACCCGGGCTCGACCATGGCCACCGGCCCGTGGAGCAGGTCCGCCGAGGAGAAACGGTCCGCCACCACGTAGCAGGTCTCCATCAGCTTGATCGCCAGCTCGTAGGCGTTGGCGTAGTTGAGGCCCCGGGCCACCACCAGGCAGCGGTTCATGAAACGGTAGCGCTCGACCAGGGCCGCCACCTGCCCTTCACGCTCGAGGGCGGCCTCCGCCAGGTCGGGGACCCGCTCGAGGCCCGGCCAGCGCTCACGGCCGGCCAGCGCCGCCGCCAGCAGGTAGAAGACCAGGAGCTGGCCGGTGTAGGTCTTGGTGGCCGCCACCGAGCGTTCCTTGCCGGCCCGCACCAGGAAGACCTCGTCCGCCAGCCCACAGAGGCGGGAGCGGCGCTCGTTGGTGACGCCGACCGTGAACGCCCCGGCCCTCCGGCCCTCCTCGACCACCTGGTTGACGTCGGTGCTCTCTCCCGACTGCGAGATCCCCACCACCACAGCGTGCCGGAGCCGGAGCCGCGAGCGGTAGAGGGTGTGGACCGAGGGCGCCGCCAGCGAGACCGGAAGTCCGGTGCAGATCTCGATCAGGTAGCGGCCGAACAGCGCCGCGTTGTCCGACGACCCGCGGGCGGCGAGCACCACGAGCTGGACGTCCCGGCCCGCCAGGAGTCGGCCCAGCCGCGCGGCGCGGGGGGCCTCGAGCCGCAGCGTCCGCTCGAGCGCCGCCGGCTGCTGCCGGATCTCCTGCATCATCAAGGACACCGGGGCCGCCTCCTCTTCAACGCCGCAGGCCAAACACGGTCGCCGTGGATTCTAGCCAGTCGACGGGCGCAAGGCGAGGTAGTTGCCCACCAGCACCAGACCGGCGCCCAGGATCGCCCAGCCGGTCCACACGTATCCCTCGACCAAGGTCGTCAACGCCAGGGCGATGATCGGCATCACCAGGGTGACGTAGGCGGCCCGGTCGGCGCCGATGCGGCCGAGCAGGGTCAGATAGCAGGCGAAGGCGACGATGGAACCGAGCACCGTCAGGTAGGCGAGCGAGGCGACGTACCGGACAGAGAGATCGAAAGCCAGCGGCTTACCGAGGCCGAGCGACAAGGCCAGCATCGAGGCCCCTCCGTAGAGCATGCCGAAGGTGTTGGTGGGCAGCACACCCAGGCCGGCGCGCTGGTTGCGGGCGGAGAGGGTGTTGCCGACGGAGGCGAGGTAGACGCTGACGAGGGCCAGACCGAGGGCCTGCAGGCCCTTGCTCTGGGCGTCGAAGGCGAGCAGGTCCCGCAGGAAGATGAGGCCGATCCCGAGCATCCCGATGGTCCCCCCCAGCAGCACCGGCCGCCGCACCGGCGCCCCCAGGAAGACGCGGCCGTTCAGCACGTTGGCGAACAGGATGCCGGAGAAGACCACGGCCACCAACCCCGAGGGCAGGTGAAGCTCGGCCAGGTAGACCAGCCAGTAGTTGACGCCGAACAGCAGCAGGCCCTGGAGGGCCACGAACCCGTGCGCCGAGGCGCTCATCCGCAGGCCGACCCCGCGCGTCCGGCAGTAGCCGACCATCAGCACGCCGGCGGCCAGGAACCGATACGCCACCGAGACCACGGGGTCCACCACCCCGAGCTGGTAGCGGATGGCCAGCCAGGTGGACCCCCAGATCAGGCTGGGGACGGCGAAGAGCAGGGCCGCGTTCACGCCCCGACCGCGGGTGGTGGTCACGGCTGGTTCAGCAGATGATCGGCGGCCAGGGCCATCAGCAGGTAGTCCGTGGTGCCGCCGCCCAGCACGTACTCCGTCTGCTGCCAGAGATAGGGCCACTCCAGAAGCTCCGGGTAGTCGGGGCGGATGAGCGCCGTGCCCGACACGATACCCCCGGGCAGGTAGCCCCAGTCGGCGCGGTTGAGGCCGTAGCCGGGGATGGCGGAGCGTGCCCCCACCCCGGAGACGAACGACGCGGTGTTGGCCCCGGGGTGGCAGCCGAGCACGAAGTCGAGGGCGTTCAGCATCAGCTCCCTCGAGAAGATCTCGGGGAACGCCCGATGGAGGAAGTACTGGCGCATGCCGAAGCTCTGGATCTTCCAGCCGGCGCCCCAGATCTCGGGCTCGTAGGGAACGCCGTACGGCGTCTTCTTCTCGAGCTCGAGGACCTGGTCGCGGTAGGCGCGGGCCGCCCCCCTCAGCGCCTCGCTCAGCTCCGCATCGCCGACCTGGTCCAGCACCCGGCCGACGGTCCAGCCCACCGCGGCGAAATGCTCGACGATCTCCTCGCGCCGCCCGACCAGGAAGTCGGCGTAGCGCCGGTCCTTCGTCGAAAGCAGCAGCTCCACCGCCAGGTCGATCCTCGGGCTGGGCCGCCGTCGGGCCCCCGCCGGCGCCGAGGCCTCCGGCACATCTTCCTCCTCGAAGGTCTTCTGGGCGATCCGCAGGCACTCGCCGGCCAGGGCGTCGTCGTAGCCGCGGAGCACCCGCGCCGCCGCCGCCAGCCCGGCCGCCGCCGAGAGGGCGCGAGCGGGGTTCTCCTCGGTGAACACCCAGCGGTCGTCGGGCGAGCCCGCCGCTCCGGTGCCGATCGGCGGCGGCGCCTGGGACGCGGCACCCTTGTCGAACACCACGTTGTCGGTCTGGGCCGCGAAGTCCCCGACCTGGACGTACTGGCGCAGGGTCGGCGTGATGATCCCGCGGTAGAAACGTCCCAGCGACCGGTACCCGCCGACGACGGTCAGGACGCCGTGCTCGATCTGCTGGAGGATGTCGGGCTTGCCGTCGGGGCGGTGCAGGTCGACCACGCGATGCGCCTGGTCCACCGTCACGTCGTCGTAGGCGACGGAGAACTCCTCGTAGGCCAGGGCCAGGCCGAGCACCGTGCCCGCCTGGGACTCGACCCTCAGGTCGTCGTCGCCGGCGTCGTGCCAACCACCCCGGTCGAGGCCGGGCACCGGCTGGCCGGGGGCGAAGCCAGTCAGCGTATCGGGACCCTGCCGGTAGCCGTCGAAGTGGATGTGGGAGACCGGCGCCATCCGCGCGTCGTCGAGGTGGCAGGCACCGTGCCAAACGCGGTAGCGGTCGTTCACCCGCACGTGGCACATCTGGATGGGCAGGAAGTACTCGAGCGTCGGCTGCCAGACGCCGCGCGAGTAGACGTCGGGGGCGATCCTGAAGGGAGCCGAGCGGCTCGCGCCGAAGCTCACCACGTACATGCCGGGCCGGACCACCGAGCTGAAGTCGAAGCGCAGGTAGTCGTAGCGGAGGAAGCGCCCCCACGACGGCGCCGCCCCCTCGAGCGCCGTCTCCAGGCGGCCATCCTCGCCGATCCGGGAGACCACCACCGGCGGCCGACGGGTGTCGTTCTTGTCCAGCTCGATCACGGCGCGCTTTCTCTGCTTCGGGTGGTAGCCGACCTGGGACACCTGGACCACCGGGTCGGAGAGGAACCCGGGGATGGCGTGGGGGGTGACCCGCCAGTCGACGGCCCCGGTGGTCTCGCCGGCCGCGATCAGCGAGCGCACCACGTACCAGCCGTTGGTGTGCTCGCCCCGTCCGTCGATCAGCTCCAGGCCGCCGCCGGTCAGGTCCTCGATGGCCAGACGCTGCCGCTCCGACTCCGGGGCCACCACCAGCCGCCGGCCGGTGGCCAGCGCCCGGATCCGGTACTCGCCGGAGGCCTCGAGACGCCCTGGGCCGTTCGCCTGGCGCGGGAAGATCCCCGAGGCGGTCTCGGTGGCCCAGGTCTTGCCGAAGAGGATGCCCGGGAAGAGCTCGAGGTTGAAGCCGACCTTGCCGATCCACTCCTGCGGAAGCGGTCGGTCGAGGTCCACCTGGATCCGGAACGCCCGGCCATCGGGAAACACCCGCAAGGTGTAGGCGAGGCTCAGGTCGGGGTACTCGACCGGGTTGACGCCACGACGGTCCCGCTGGTCGTCGGGGTACTCCATCCGGACGCTGACCGCCTGTGTCTGCCGATCGACCACCCGCTTGCCGACCTTGGGGACCGGCTGCCACTGGCCGGGCGTCCGGTCGAGGCGCAGGTCGCCGTTGGTGGCGACCCGCTGGCCGTTCTGGATGATGCCCACCCCGCCCTGGTGCCCCTCCGGATAGAAGTCATGGGCCAGCATCACGTCGAGGCCGGGCATCTCGAGGTACTCGAGCTCGTTGAGCGACAGGCCCCCCTCCTCGGCCGACGCCCCGACCGCCGCCGCCAGCACCAGAACCAGCCCACCCACCCGTCTCATCGGCACCTCCACAATGGGGTCAGGTCTAGACTTTTGACTTTGAGGCCGGCATGCCGCGGCCCTAATCGGCCTCGGGCAGCTTCAGCTCGCGGATCCAGATGTTGCGGTAGCTGACCGGGTTGCCGTGATGCTGAAGCGTCAGCGGCTGGGCCAGGTCGTGCTTTTCGTAGCTCGGCGCTCCGATGTAGGCGGTGGCCCCCTTCAGCTCGACGTGGTTCTGGATCAGCACGCCGTTGTGGAGCACGGTGACGTAGGCGGGGCGCCTCACCGAGCCATCTTTATTGAAGTGTGGTGCCTCGAAGACGATGTCGTAGGCCTGCCACTGGCCGGGCCGGCGGCAGGCGTTCACCAGCGGGATGTGCTGCTTGTAGATCGAGCCGGCCTGCCCGTTCGAGTAGGTCCGGCTCTGGTAGGAGTCGAGCACCTGCACCTCGTAGCGCCCCTGCAGAAAGACCCCGCTGTTGCCCCTTCCCTGGCCGTCGCCCTCGACCTTCTCGGGGGCCCGCCACTCGACGTGGAGCTGGCAGTCACCGAACGAGCGCCGGGTGGTGAGGCTCCCGGTCCCCTTGACCACAGTGAACGCGCCATCGGCCACAGTCCACTGGGCCGGGCGGCCGTCGTCGTGGCGCCAGGCGGAGAGGTCCTGGCCATCGAAGAGGACGAGGGCGTCCGACGGTGGCGCCATCCCCTCCCCCGGTGTCACCTTCGGCGGCACCGGCTCCCACACCTCGGTGAGCCTGGGATCCCCCTGCGCCTCTTGCGCCCCGACCGCGTGCGGCAGCAGGAGCGCGATCGCCAGGACCAACAGACCGAAGAGGACTCTCTCTCGTGACATCTCGTCTCCTTCGCTTCAGCCAGAGACTGGTTACACCCGGGCACCGCCCAGGTCAAGGCACGTGCTAGACTCCTGCCTCTCATTTCCGGAGGGCACATGAGGCAGATCGGTCGTCTGGTAGCGCCGTGGATGGTGTTCTCGCTGCTCCTGCTATCGGCCGCGGTCTCGGCCGACGAGACGTCCGACGTCAAGATCGTGAATCGCTCGGAGTGGACCGTGACCCACTTCTTCCTCTCCCCCGTCGACGAGGACGAGTGGGGACCCGACCAGCTCGGCGAGAAGGTGATCGAGAAGGGGCAGTCGTTCACCCTCTCCGAGGTCCCCTGCGACCTGTGGGACGTGAGGATTATCGACGAGGACGGCGACGAGTGCGTCCTCACCGAGGTCGACCTGTGCGGCGAGGAGGCCACCTGGGATCTCACCAACGAGGAGCTGCTCGCCTGCCAGGCCGATAGCGAGGAGTAGGGAAGATCGCTCAGGCCGGGGGTGCCGGATCCGTTCCACCGGCGCCGCCCGGCTCGGTCACCAGGTGCACGGTCCGGGTCGGGAAGGCGAAGCTCGAGCCCTCCCCCTCGACCACCCGCATGAACCCGAGCAGGGCCGCCTGCCGGCACTCCCGGAACTCGTTGAAGTCGGTGGTCAGGAACCAGGCCATCACCTCGATGTCGAGGGACGAGGCGCCGAAGCCGGCGAAGCGCACCACCACGGTGTCGGGCCAGATCTTCGGGTGGTCGCGCAGCACCTTCTCCATGCCGGCCAGGATCCGCTCAATCTGGGCCTGGGTGGTGCCGTAGACGACGCCCACCGTGCAGGTGAGGCGGATCCGGTCGCGGGCGGCGTAGTCCTCGATCCGCATGTCGGCCAGCTTCCCGTTCGGCATGGAGACCAGAGTGCGGTCCAGCGTGCGCATCTGGGTCGAACGCATCCCGATCTTCTCGACATGGCCCACGAAGTCCTCGATCCTCACGAAGTCGCCCAGGCGGAAGGGCTGGTCCACGGCCAGCGCCAGCGAGCCGAACAGGTTCTCGACCGTCTTCTGCGCGCCGAAGGCCAGGGCGATGCCGCCGATGCCGAGACCGGCCAGGGCGGTGGTGACGGGGTAGCCGAAGACGGCCAGCGTGCCCAGCACCCCGCCCACGGCCACCAGCGCCTTGGAGACGTTGCGCATCAGCGCCACCAGCGACTTGGCCGAGGGATTGTCCGCCACCGCCGGCCGCGAAGCCAGGAACTGGGCGGTCACGTCCACGGACCGCCACAGGCCCCAGAAGACGGTCAAGGTGGCGACCCCCGCCAAGAGAGCCGTCGCGACCCGTTCCGCCGGCGGCAAGAGCGCCAGCCACGGCAGCAGCACCGCCGCCGCCGCCACCCCCCCGAGCACGGTGAGCGTGGGCGAGACCGTGACCAGCAGTCGCTCGTCCCACTGGTTCGCGGTCCGCTGGGTCAGGCGGAAAAGCGCCGCCCGCGTCGTCATCCCCAACAGCCGGCCGAGCAGCAGCGCCAGGCCCGCCAGTAGCGGCACCGCCAACCACTGCCACCACATGAGGTCCGCCGGGCCGCGCCGCTGCAGGGACCCCGGGATACGATCCCGGATCCAGCGATCGGGCAGGGCGTCGTACCAGTTGTCGATGCGGGCGACGGTCTGACCGGAGAAGGCCCAGTAGACGCCGCCGCCATCCTGGGAGCGAACCAGGAAGACCGGGTCCCGATCACGTCGGCCGTCCGGCACCTCACCCAGCTTGTCGACGCCCGCCGGCAGGTCGTCGTCGCCAGCCCCGTCTCCGCGTGGAGAGAGCGTCTCCAGGTCCAGGTCGAGGTACCGGTCGAGGACCGCGCTCAACCGGCGGGCCAGCTCGGGGCCACGCTGAGCCTCATCGGGCGGGAGGGTCAGGTAGCGGGCCGCCCCCCGGAAGTCCCCCTTCGTGTCGGTGAGCTCGAGGAACCTCCGCACCGACGCGCGAGGCGAGTCGGGGGACTCGGTGCCTGGCTCCAGCGGGGGCGACAGTACCGGGGTCGGCGCGGCGCCCGGCCTCGCCGGGAGGACACCCGGTAGCTGGGCGACGGCGGCTGCTGGCGCCAGCAGGACCAGCGCCGTGATCAGGGCGGCTTCGAGACGACGAATGGCCGAGGGCATCCTGGGATGATACGCCTCGCGGGCCCGTCTCCCGGCTCGAGTCCTCGGAGGCGGTGGGGGCGGCGGGAGTCGTTCCGAGGCGGGGCGCCGAACCCGCCCCGCTCTGCCAAGGAGGCCAGCAGCCCACGTTACCTTGGACTGAACATCGCGACCGTTGCCAAGCACCTGCGGGCCGACCAGAAGACGGCGGCGAAGGCCATCGGGGGGTGCAGGGACCGGCACTGAGTCGCTCCGCCCGGACGTGCCCCCCATGCGCAGCGGCGGCGGTCGGCGGGGGACCGCCCCGCTTCTCAAGGCCTACGGAACCAGACCGTCTGAAACGCCACGCCCAGCGAGTCGAAGTCGGCGCCGACCCTCGTGGTGAAGCCGCTGGCCCACGCCACCTTCAGCGCGCTGCAGCGGCCGACGGGGAGGGCCAGCGTCACCCCCAAGCGCGAGTTGCGCTGCAGGTCCGCCCGCGCCACACCGTTCACCGTCGTGCGGCCCCCGGTGTAGAACGTCGCGTCCGCCGAGAGCCAGAGACGTGGCTTGAACGTGTAGCTCAGGTGAGCTTGGAACGTGCCGATGGGATCCTGTTCGCGCACCGAGCCCCCGAAGAAGTCGGTGTTGTCGCTGAACATCCACACGTGCTGCCGGCCACCTGGAACCGCGGTTTTCTGACCGCTGATCTGTAGACCTGCGTGGTCATCCGCGCCGGAGGCGCGCCGGGGCGGAATCGGATAGGCTTTCCGACCGCAAAGAAGAAGCCCCGGCGGGTAGCAGCCCGGCCGGGGCAAGGTGCGACAAGCAACTCCCGAGGGCGGGAGGCTTGTGGGCCTGGAGAGGATCCCACCAGAAGGCCCTGCTTGTCCACTCGCGGGAGAGCCTCGTGGGCAAGTGGCTGACGACCGGCGTGTTCCTGTACCTGCTGAGCTGCCTCTGGTGCCGGAAGCTGTTCGCCATCTGCTCGTCGTGCTACCGCGGGCACCGCTATGGAAGCCGGCTTTGCCGTACGGCTGGCCGGCGGGAGAGTGCCCGGCGTGCGAACCGGCGGCACCAGCAGAGCCCTGAGGGTCGTCTGGATCACGCCGACCACCAGGCGGCCTACCGGTGGCGGCTGATCCTCGGCGGTGGTCTGGTGAGGGATCACTCTTCACCACAGCGGTTTGTGAAGCCTACCTTGCCGGAGTCGTGCTCGGAGTCGACCCAATCCTGGGTGGGCCTTTCGGGTAACCCGCGAGGCCTCTGCAAGCTCACAGGGTGTTCTTGAACACCCTGCCATCCTTGACAATGAGCTTGAGGGGGAAATGCGGGGTCTGGACCAGGCTGGGGCGTTTACCTCGGTGTGAGACGTCGCAGGCGTCTGCCCACGCGTTCGGGAGCCACGAAGGCCTCGATCGGGGGCGCGCTTCGAGTCCTGGGTTGCTCGCCGGATCGAGCCGGTCCGCCTCACCGCAAGCTGTCGCAGCCCAGCGAGAACTCCAGCGCGGCACAGACCTCGTCCATCCGACTCGATGTGAGGCGGGCCAGGCGTCTGCCCACGTCGCCCTGGGACACCGTCACCAGATTGTGCAGGTTGACGCAGCACTCCTGCCTCATCCCGTCCTCCGGCCCCAGCGAAACCTCCGACGGCACCCCGCGAATCGCGGAGGTGATGGGGGCGACGGTGACCCTCGAGAGGTACTGGAGGGCCGAGTTTCGAGTGAGTATCAGGACAGGGCGTTGCTTGTCGGGCTTCCCAAAGCGAAAGAGACGGACCTCGCCGCGCTCTAGTCTTCGGGCCACGCCGCCACCTTCTCCCAGACCGCGAGGTCCTCCGCTGACTCCCGGACCATCTCGTAGCCACGGCGGTCGCGCTCTTCGCTCTCGCGGACACTCAGCCTCTCGAGATGCTCACGAAGCGCCTCACGGATCAGCGCCGAGCGGTTCAGCTTCAGGCGAAGGGCCGCACGATCCGCGGCAAGGAGCAGCGGCTTCCCCAACACCACCTGGATCGTCTCCATATATGGAGTCTACTCCACAGTCTACTCCACAGTCAATCGCTCGCGGATCTCGAAGCCGCGGCGCCGAAGCTCTGCCCTGGCTCGCCCCGAGAGCTCACCGGTCAGCCAGAGCACGCGGCGCTGCCCAGCAGCTTCTCGATCGTCTCGTCGTCACAGCCCATGGCCTCGAGCGACGCCTGGTTGCGGGCCTTCAGATCCTCCGGAGGCAGGTCCCAGGCCAGGCGGCTTACCGACGGCACCTGGTCGAGCCCAGGCACCCTGAAGGCGAGGCTGCCCCCGAAGCCTCCCGCAACCGCCGCTTCGGCCAGGCGCTTCAAGTGCTTCTGCAGGGCCGGGTTAGAGGAATAGGCGCGAACGCTTCGAATCCCCGCCGCCAGGATGGCGGACGCGGTAGAGGTCGCCCCGCTTCACAGATCGGCCTGGTACGACAGCACGTCCTCCATCTCGGCGTTGAGGGCGTCCGCTGCCTGATCGATGATCCCCCGGTCGCGCGTGTCGCGCGCCACGCGCGCCTCCCGAGCGAGGTAGTCGCGGGCGGCGTCTTCGATGATCCGGGAGCGGCTCCGACCCGGGGTCACCGCCCGGTCGATCGCACCGAGGATCTGCTCGTCGATCGTGACCGATGTCTTCACTCTCATACCTATGATTATACTACCTCCGCGTCCCACAGAGCAGGTGGGTAGCGCAGGCGTGGCGCAAGCTGTGGGGCGTGACCCGAGAGCCGCGATGTTGGCCTCGGCACCTCAGCCTCCTTCGCCGGGAGCCTCCCGGAGCACCGGGACCCTCACCTTGGTCTCCTGCTTTGCCGCGGGCTTCTTGTACTCGCCTTCCCAGATGGGGTCGGTGAGCGTCGCCAGTTCGTCGTCGAAGCGCTCCAGTCCCTCCTTGTAGGCGGGGTCGAGCAGCGCCTCACCCCCCTCCGAGTTCGTGGGGGTTGGCTGGTGGGTGTCGATGAGATCTCGGCAGCTGGCTGGCCGCGGGATCAGGCAGGGCCGGATCCAGTTGCCGCCGCCCTCGTACTTCTCCCCGTTCTCGCGGTAGCCGTAGTCGCGCTGCCAGTCGCGGATCGAGCCGAAGAATGGGTGCTCCCACATGTCGTCGAGGGTCTGCCCCTTGGCGTAGGCCTCGTTGATGTTCAGGGGGGAGTAGGGCATGAACACGCACGGGCTCAGCGCGCCGTTCCAGTCCACGTAGAAGTAGCCCCCCGACCGACCACCCGCCAGGCAGCCGTTGGTGGCCGTGGCGCTGGCCCAGAAGTCGGCCAGGAACAGCCGCTGGTCCTTCACCAGTTCCCAGACCCGGCGGAACAGCTGCACCCGCTGCTGCGGGGTGATCATCAGGTCCAGGGTGAAGGAGCGCCCGATGGGCATGTAGTGGAAGATCCAGGCGTAGGCGGCACCGAGTTCGTGGAAGAACAGGTCCACCACTTCGTCACGCCCGGCGGGGGGGGTCGAGGCGGCCCAAACCGCCTCGCCGGCCTCTCCCGCGCCCACGGGCCGCCGATGCACCGCCCTATCGATTTGCCGCTGCGAATCAAACGGACCACCGGTAGCTCCAGGACCCGCATGAGTTCCCCGCGCGCGATGTGGGCCGGCCACGTGCTCCCCCAGCGCAAAGGCGAGTCACACGCCGCGTGGAGCGGCGCGCATAGTCAGCTCGACGTCGTTGACGATGAGCGGCCCCGAAACGGACACCGTGACCTCCTTGCCGCGCTTCCCGAACCCCCATCGATTCTAAGGACTTATGGAGCGGCAGGAGTGCACTCTGGTGGCGCCTGCGAGAGGCGACTATGATGCAGCCGATTACAGCCGCGACCGTTGCGATCAGCTGCTGCGCCTGGACCACGTGCGGGGCCGATTGATCGATGCCGCACCGGCTGTAGGCCTCCTCCAGGTCGGTCCGCGGCAGGTGGCTGTCGGCTTGACGGAGGTCGGCCACGCCGTGCAGGGGCGTGAACGGCTGATACGCAGCGTCGTTCCCGATGTGAGTGGCGGCGAGACGTTCGAGGCCCTTCAGAGATCCCAATCTGTCGTTGCCCTTGAGCTTCAGGAGATAGTTGATCCTAGTCTCGTCGAACCGCTCGGCCGTAAGCCGGAAGAGGTTCTTCGCAAGCCTCAGTAGGCCCCGAGCGTCAAGGGCTGCGAACCGGTGCGCCTGCGTGAAGAGGCTCTCCACCGCGTCATGGTCTCGAACGAGGTCATCGCCGTAGAGGGCCTTCAGCCG
Organism: uncultured Acidobacteriota bacterium; assembly: GCA_964574335.1. Taxonomy (GTDB): domain Bacteria; phylum Acidobacteriota; class Vicinamibacteria; order Fen-336; family Fen-336; genus CAZNNH01. Next base: position 13,871 of record CAZNNH010000110.1, read on the forward strand.
TGTCTGCAACGCCTCGACATTCGCTCGCAGTTTCGTCTCGGGGGCGATGCTCGTGGCCCACTCCGCTTTGATCTGCGCGGCGTAGAGCTCGTCCGCCACACCGCCATCCGGTACCACGTTGTGGGCAACCCAGATGCGCTGCTGCCAGTCCGGCAGTTGCGCGACATCCTTAGCGAATACCGTCACCAGTCCGCGCCCGTTTAGCCCGAAGTAGACACCGCTGTGGCTCGGGAGAGTGATGGTCGCCGTCTCTTTCGAGTTCCAGTGGAGGGAGGCGCCGCGATATGCAAGCAGCGTCTCGATGACCGACGGCCTGAACCACAGCCAGCGCATCGCACCCTTGAGCTCGGCGGCGGTGGCCACCGAACCATCGGCCGCGATGATGAAGGGTGTCGTGGGTTCCGGACGGTCATCCCCGACTATGAAGCTTTCATTGGCGGGCTCGATCCATTCGAGGCGCCAGAACCGCCCTTCGATCGGATGGAGCTTCCTCCCCGCCGAGCGCCCCCGCCCAGTGGAGACAGCCGTGTTCACATCCGTCGCGGCCCGCAGGTCCGGCACCTCATCGGCAGGATCGCCGTCCGTGCGCGCGATGCGCACGACGGCGAACGTGCTGCCGACCGGCATGCCACCTTCGTGGATATTGGTGACCGTCCCCTTCCACAGTGTCCTCCCCAGCTCCACCAGGCGGCGGCCGTCCGGCCACGCGATATGTGATGCGTCCTCCACGATCTCCTGGCGAGACCGGATGAGGCGACGAGCAGGGCCATGCCCCGCGCGCGCAGGTAGTCCTTGAGGTAGAGGGGCTGAATGGAAAGGCTCGTGGGCCGCGACGGGCCGTCCTCTGTCGTCGCCTCGACTCGGATGACGTCTTCGTAGCCGCGCCTGATCGCTCGCCAGACGTCGCCCTCGCGCTTGAGCCCCAGGGTCGCAATGAGGTCGTGGTGGAGCACCCAGTCCGGCGGCTCGATGGTTGTAGCTCCCCGCTCGAGGACGAGCCGCTCTCCCCGGATGCTTCGCTCGGAATCGCGGTACTCGTGAGCGGGAACGTAACCGTCTTCGGCAATGCAGCCCCGCGTGGGGCCGTGGCTGACGATATCGTCCCATTCCAGCTCCTCCGCCGCCGCGCGCTGGGAGAACGGGATGGCGACTGCAGCCACGCGCGAGTACTCCTCCACGAATCCGGCGTGGCCGACCCCCCCCTCGCGTAGGTAGGGCTTCTCTTCTTGCAGAGGTATCCAGGCCACGCTTTCGAGTCTGCGCGCCCACAGTTCGCGCATCTCGAACCACTGCTGCGGATGTTGAGGCGCCATGACCACGTAGGATCCTACCAGGGCTGACCTTCGGTGATGATCACCTGTCGCCTCCCAGAAAGGGAGGGCATCTCCCATGCCCGTGCGTCACGGTCCATCGGGCACATCCCGAGGAGCCAGCCGTCTCGACCGGCCAGCCAAGCCCAGCCGACGTCGTCTCCATCGCCGGGCTTCCCCACGACCGACAAGCCGAGGATGTCGCGGTAGAAGCGGAGCGACGTCGGCATGTCGAACGCCCTGCAGCAACGGGCAGAGCCCCCGGACTGCGAGCGATACGGCATCGCCTTGCGACAGCTCGACATGCGCGAGGCCAGCGCTCCCAGTCGTACTCCTGATGGAGCTATGTGGCGCAGTCCGCAACCTGCGGGGGCAGCAAGCCGTCGACGGCAAGGCGGTGTCGGTCGAGGCCATAGGTCTTCGCGGCCTCTCCGAACCTCCAGCCCTCGAGTCTCACGTCCGGAGGGCGCTCGCCGATGCCCTGGTCCTGGCCGAGGAGAAGGCCGGGGCCTTAGGGGAGGAGCTGGAGACGCTTCGCCGGGCCCAGAGGCCCGAGATCCGTGTGCCGCCCCTTGCCTGGGTCAAGGAGCGCGTGGCCACGCTTCAGGAGGTGCTAGAGAGGCGCACCGAGCGGTCGGCGCTGCTTCTCCGCAAGGTGCTGGGGCATATCCGGTTGGAGCCGGTCAAGCCCGACATCGGGCGGACCTATTTCCGGGCCGTCTCGAAGCTGCAGCCGTTGGCGCTATTGGAGATGGACGAGGGCCTGAGCCCCTCACCCTATCCCTCTCCCCAGGGGGGAGAGGGGAACTCGGAAGCTGGTTCGAATCCTTTCCGGTGGTGGAGGCGGCGGGAGTCGAACCCGCGTCCGAAAACGCGCCGTCGAGAGACTCTACAGGCTTAGTCCGACCTGGTGTTTCGCCGTCACCGTGAAGGCCGGACAAAACCGGCGGCGGCTAGTCCGATTGATCTCGCCCCTCGCCCCCGGACCGAGAGCTCGAAGGCCAGCCCACCTTTATGACGCTCTGTCCAAATCCCGTGGGCGGGGCTCTGGGAGAGCGGGTTGCCTAGTTTAGTTAGGCAGCCAAAGCCAAGTTGTCGTTGGCAGTTGTGTTTTCCACCGGATTTACGAGCCGGTAGCACGCTCGGCCTGCATCTTTCGAGGTCGTCGTTCCCGTCGAAACCGTGACGCCCCCTTCTGACCCTTCGAGTGTAGCACGCCGGCTGGCGGACGTCCGGCGGCCGGCACACCGACCCGGGGACAGTGCGCCGACAGCGGACACACGGAGCAGCGCGGCCGGGGACGGCAGACCTCCTTCCCCAGCCGCACCACCTGCGCGTGGTAGTCGTTGTAGAGCAAGGCGTCGCACGGTAGCGACTCCATGAACAGGCGCTGGACGTCGTCGTAGGCCTCGGTGCCCTCCAGGTATCCGAGCCGCCCGAACACCCGGCGGGTGTAGGCGTCGACCACGAACAGCGGCAGCCCGGCCGCGTACAGCACGATCGAGTCGGCGGTCTCCCGGCCGATCCCGTCCACGCCCAGCAGCCTGGCGCGCAGCCCCCAGGGATCGTGTCGGGACATCACCTCGACGCGCCCCCCGTACTCGCGCTCCAGGAAGCGGACGAAGGCCACCACTCGGCGGGCCTTCACGTTGTAGTAGCCGGACGGACGGATCAAGGGGGCCAGTCGGGACGCGGGGAGAGACCGCAGCGCCTCGAACGAGAGAAGACCGCGCTGGCGCAGGGCCGCGAGCGCCTTCAGGACGTTGGTCCACGCCGTGTTCTGGGTCAGGATGGCCCCCAGGCAGACCTCGAACGGCGTCTCCCCCGGCCACCAGCTCTGGTGACCGTGCGCCCGAAGCAGGCGCCGGTAGACCGTCCCCAGCCTCGGCCGGCCCTGCCTCGCCCGCTCGGTCTTCCCCCGGCTCGCCATCTCGGATCCCCCCGGCTGCGCTCACCTTAGCGCGACTCGGCGCCTCAACGCCCCCTGTCCCACCGCACGTGTCCAAGAACATTGACACGAAAGCCTCAAGTCGCCGATAATGCCCGCGCGCCTAAGTATCGGCAGAATCGTGGTTTCGGGGCCGAGGTACAGATGAGCCTAGAAGATGCTCTGAAGGCGAAGGCAATTGCGCTCGTCAGCCAGCAGATGGCCAACTGGGTGGTGAGCATCCAGAACCAGATCCGGGAGCATCAGGGCGCCCTGGTGAAAGCCCTGGACGACCTCGGCGAGTCCGTGGCCCGATACGACGAGCAGATCGACGAGTCTCAGATCGAAGCCACCATCCTCGAAGCGCTGCAAGGGCAAGCCCCTGCGGGGGGCGGAGGCAGCGTCAGCCTCGATCGGCTCAAGGCGTCGATGTACCAGATCGAGACCGGCGCCAGCCTCTCGGAGGTCCTCACCCACCTGGTCAACGAGGTCTCGCAGTACGTCGAGCGCGTCGCCATCTTCATCGTGAAGGGCAACAGCGCGATCGGCTGGTATGCGCGAGGCATCGCCCCCGCCGACGCGGTCAAGCAGGTCAACGTCCCGCTCAACGCCGACACCGTCTTCCGCAGCGTGGCCACCACTCGCGCGCCGGTGCGGATCAACCTGAGCCAGTCGCCGGGCACCGCCCAGGTCGCGACCCGCCTCGGCGGCGCCCCCCAGGGCGTGCTGGCTGTTCCCCTGATCCTCCGCGACAAGGTGGCGGCCGTCCTCTACTGCGACACTCAGGCACACGAGGTCCCCGTCTCCGAGGGGGACCAGATCGAGATCCTGGCCCAGTTCGCGGGAACCGTGGTCGACCTGATCTCGCTGACGCCGAAGGGCAGCGGCCGCACCACCCACGCGGCCAACCCGTCAGCGGGGGTGCAGGCCCTGAGGGCCGGCGGGACCACAGGGCGGAACCGCGCGGTGGCGCCACCGCCGGCGCCTCCTCCTCCAGCGGCGGCGGACGAGGGCTCCTCGACGGTGATGTTCAACGCCGCGCAGTTCGCGGCCATGAAGCAGGCGGCACCCGCGCCACCGCCCCCCGCACCGGCACGGCCGAGCCACGCGCTCTCCCCGGAAGACCAGAAGGCCCACGATGACGCCAAGCGCTTCGCGCGGTTGGTGGTCAGCGAGATCAAGCTGTACAACGAGGCCAAGGTCAACGAGGGTCGGCGCCACAAGGACCTGTACGAGCGGCTCAAGGAAGACATCGAGCGCGGACGCCAGATGTACGCGGACCGCGTGCCACCGGCGGTGCGCGACGCCAGCAACTACTTCAACGACGAGCTGATCCGCATCCTGGCCGGGGGCGACGCGACCGCCCTGGGCCTGTGACACGGTAGGCCGTCTGCCGACGACGTCCATGCGTCCACCGGCGCTGGGCGTTCTGCTCGTGTGCCTGGTGGCGTCCGCCCTGGCCGCCGCCGAGCTGCCCCAGGCCGGCCCGTGGCTCCAGGCCACCCCCCAGACGGCCGACGAAACGGCCCTCGTCGACGCCGTGGTGCGGGGCCCGTTTGCGGGAGCCGCCGGCAACGTTCAGCTCCTGGAGCGGGTCGCCGAGCAGCATCCGGGGACCCCCGCCGCCGGGCTGGCGCGGCTTTCAGCCGGCCTGCTGGCGCTCGAGTCCGCCGATCCGCAGACAGCGCTCCGGCTGCTGCGCCACCCCGACATCCAGGAGACCCACGTCCAGGACCACGCGATCCTCGCCATCGGGCAGGCACTGGAGCAGACCGGCGACCCGGCGGGTGCCGCTGCCACGTACCTGGCCGCCGTCGACGTGCCCGGCTCCTCGCTGGTCTGCGCGGCGCTCCAGAAGAGCGCCGACGCCTACCTGGCGGCGGGGCTGGCCCCACGGGCGATCGCCAGCCTGAACCGTGCGCTGGTGACCTGCCCCGGCGATGAGCCCCGCATCCTGGCGCGACTGGCCGAGGCCCTGGAGTCGGTGGGTGAGCGCCGGGCCGCTGCCGAGGCCCTCTACCGGCTCGACCACGAGTTCCCGGCCTCTCCCGAAGCCAGTCGTTCAGCGCCACGACGTTCGGCGCTGGCGCGCTACCTCCCGTCGGTCCCGGCCGAGCTCGGGACTCGCCGCGAGCTGGCCAAGGCCCTGGCCCTCTTCGAAGCCGGCCAGCGCGCGAGGGCCATCGCCGCCCTCAGGCCGCTGGTCGGAGCCGCCGCCCTGGAAGCCGACGAGCAGGACCTGGTCCGCGTCCGGCTGGGGCGCACCCTCTCCGCATTGCGCAAGCGGCGCGAGGCGCGGGCCGTTCTCACCAAGGTGCCGGGCTCGTCCCCCTACGCCGCGGAGGCCGCCTACCATCTGGCGCTGCTGTCGCCGAGCCGCGGCCTGGTGGCGGCCCTGGAGACGGTGGCCCAGCGATACGCTGGAAGCGCCTGGGGCGAGCGGGCGCTGTTCGCGCTGGGCAACCACTTCCAGAAAGACATGTTCTTCGACCGGGCCCTCCCCTACTACCGGCGCCTGCTCGCCGAGTATCCCGACGGGGAGCAGCTCGAGCGGAGCGCCTGGCACGTGGGCATGGCCGACTACCGCGCCGGCCGCCACCAGCAGGCCGCGACCCGCCTGGAGGGGGTGGCGCGACAGCGACCGGACAGCGGCTACGTCGGGGCCTTCCTCTACTGGGCGGCACGGGCGCGGCTGGCGATGGGCGACACGGGCCGCGCCACGTCGCTGCTCCAGGAGACGGTACGGAGGTTCAGGCGCTCCTATTACGGCTGGCAGGCCGCCGCCGCCCTGACCCGCCTGGGAGCTCCGGCGCCTCCTGCGCCTCCCTCGCCCGCGCCAACCCCGGAGGAGGGGGAGATCCCCGAGCCTCGCCGGACGCGGGTGCGGGAGCTGATGCTGATAAACCGCTTCGAGACCGCCCGCGACGAGCTGCGCGGCCTGGCCCCCAGCCCGAGGGTCTCCGCCACCGCGGCCTGGCTCGAGTATCGCAACGGGCGCTTCCGCCCCGCCATCACCGCCATGACCCGCGCCTTCCCCCACTGGGTCGGCGAGGGCGGAGACGGTCTGGCGGAGGGCGTCTTCAAGATCCTGTTCCCCCTGGAGCACGGCGAGCTGCTTCGCGCCGCGGCGTCGCGTCAGAGGTTGGACGCCGCCCTGGTGGCCGCCCTCATCCGGCAGGAGTCCAGCTTCGACGATGCCGCGATCAGCCGCGCCGGGGCCCGCGGCCTGATGCAGCTCATGCCCGCCACCGCCCGGAGCCTCTCGCGCTCGCTCGGTCGCCGCTATCGTCGCGGCGCCCTCCACGACCCAGAGACCAACCTCGAGCTGGGGACCGTCTATCTGCGCCAGATGCTCGACCACTTCGGCGGGCGGGTCGAGCGGGCGCTGGCGGCGTACAATGCGGGGCCACACCGGGTCGATCGGTGGACCGCCGGGCGCCCTGACGTGCCCGCCGAGGAGTTCATCGAGACGATCCCGTTCTCGGAGACTCGGGCCTACGTGAAGATCGTGCTGGGCGCCACGGAGGAGTACCGGCGCCTCTACTCGCTGGGAGAGCCGGAGGCGGGCCATACGGGTGGCGGACGATGAGCTTCCGCATCGGCGACTTCAGGGCGCAGTTCGATCCCGCGCTGCTCCAGCGCAAGGGGGGTTCCGTGCGTTACGAC
>CAZNNH010000111.1:0-20769 GCA_964574335.1 uncultured Acidobacteriota bacterium
GCCCCGTGCCGCTCGCGACCGCCGGCGAAACCCCGCCACAGAGGGCCACGACGTCACATCTCGTCCGTCGGATGTTTCGGCTTCCGAAACCGGTCTGTCAGTCCTGACAGGGCCCCGCAAGGTCGAACCGCTGCAGGCGGGCAAACCCCGGGTGAGGAAGAAGGGGCGAGAGGCGTCTCGGGATCGACGAGGCTACAGGATCCGCTTGCCGAGCAGCGAGGCCAGCAGCTCCACCGCCAGGCGGGCGGTGCGGTTGCCCTGGTCGAGGATCGGGTTGACCTCCACCAGCTCGATCGAGACCACGCGGCCGGTGTCGGCCAGCATCTCCATCGCCAGGTGGGCCTCGCGATAGGTCAGGCCACCCGGGGCCGGGGTGCCGACGCCGGGCGCCTCGGACGGGTCGAGGGCGTCGATGTCCAGGCTCACGTGGATGCCGGCGGTGCCGGTCGAGGCGCGCTCGATGGCCCGGTGCACCACCCGCCGCATCCCCTGCTCGTCGATGTCGCGCATGGTGAAGGCGGCGATGCCGGTGGCCCTCACGTTGGCCCGCTCCGCCGGGTCGACGTCGCGCAGGCCGATGATGGCGGCATGGGCCCCCGCGACCATCGGCCGGTGGCCGCCCAGGCTCAGCAGCTCGGGGGCGCCCAGCCCCAGCGCCACCGCCATCGGCATCCCGTGGATGTTCCCCGAGGGCGTGGTCTCGGCGTTGTTGGCGTCGCCGTGGGCGTCGACCCAGAGAAGGCCCACCCTCTCGCCGTGGCCGCGGAAGTGGCGGCAGACGCCGGCGATCGTCCCCATGGCGATCGAGTGGTCGCCCCCCAGCACCACCGGCCGGCGGCCGCGAGCCAGGGCCCCGGTGACGCGATCGCGCAGCAGCTCGCAGGTCCGGCGGATCTCCCGCAGGTAGCGCAGCCGAGTCTCTCCCGGCTCGTGCGTCTCCGGGATGGCCACCTCGACGTCGCCCACGTCCTCGACCGGGATCCCCAGCTCGCGGATCCGGGGTCCCAGGCCGGCCAGCCGCATCGCCGACGGTCCCATGTCGACGCCGCGCCGGCCCGCGCCGAGGTCCAGCGGCACGCCGATCACGCTCACGCCAGGAGGGGCACTCACGCGGCGCGAAACTAGCACGCACCGGTGAGGGCGTCAACGATGCCCGCGCCCACGTTGACGACCGCGACGCGCCGCCTTGATAATCTCCTTCGAGCCATGCCGTCACCACCCCGCCGCCCCCGCCCCATCGCCCCCGCCACCTCAGGCGCCGCCGCCCCGGGGGAAGAGCACGACATCCTGCCGATTCTGGTGGCGCGCAAGGTGCTCACCGAGGAGCAGGCCGAGCGGGCCCGGCGGACGATGCGGGTGAGCCACCAAAGCGCCGCCCAGGCGGTGGTCCAGTCGAACCTGGCCTCGGACCTGCAGATCGCCGAGGCGCTGGCCCAGCACGCCGGGCTGCGCTTCGTGCGGATCAACCCGCTCGACCTGGACCTCGACATCGTCACCGGCGCCCTGCCCGGGCCGTTCGCCCGCAGGCACGGGCTGGTAGCGATCGCCCGGAGCGCCGACAAGGTCACCATCGCCGTTCACGACCCGCTGGCGCCCTTCCCCCTCGACGACATCCGCCAGGTCACCGGCCTCGACGTGGAGCGGGTGGTGGCCACCCGGGGCGACGTGGAGACCATCAACCGGAGCTTCTACGACCTCAAGACCAGCCTCACCACCGCCGAGCGGCAGCTCACCGCCAGCCGCCTCTCCTCCGTGGACATCGGCAACCAGGAGTTCCTCTCCGCCTCGGCGGACGAGCTGGACCCGGCGGCGGCGCCGGTGGTCAAGGCCCTCGACAGCATCCTGGCCCACGCCTTCGAGCAGCGCGCCTCCGACATCCACTTCGAGCCCAAGCGCGACCTGACCCTGGTCCGCCTGCGTATCGACGGCCTGCTCCACGACGTCCACCTGATCCCGAAGATCGTCTACCAGGCGGTGGTCTCGCGGATCAAGCTGCTCTCCGGCTGCAACATCGCCGAGAAGCGCCGGCCCCAGGACGGCCGGATCAAGCGCGAGCAGGGGGGCAAGGAGGTGGAGCTGCGCGTCTCCACCATGCCCACCGCCTTCGGCGAGAAGGCGGTGCTGCGCATCTTCGACCCGGACGTGCTGCTCAAGGGGGTCGACGAGCTGGGGCTGACCGCCCACGACCTGCCCAGGTTCTACGACTTCATCGGCCGCTCCCACGGGATCATCCTGGTCACCGGCCCCACCGGCAGCGGCAAGACCACCACCCTCTACTCGATCCTCAAGCACCTCTCCAAGCCCGAGGTCAACATCATCACCATCGAGGACCCGATCGAGATGGTCCACGAGGACTTCAACCAGGTGGCGGTGCGCACCCAGATCGACATCACCTTCGCCAGCACCCTGCGCACCGTGCTGCGCCAGGACCCGGACATCGTGATGGTGGGCGAGATCCGCGACGGCGATACCGCCGACAACGCGGTGCAGGCGGCCCTGACCGGCCACCTGGTGCTGTCGACGCTCCACACCAACGACGCGCCGTCGTCCGTCACCCGGCTCAGCGACCTCGGCGTCCCTCACTTCCTGATCACGTCGACGGTGGTCGGCATCCTCGCCCAGCGGCTGGTCCGTGTGATCTGCCCCCACTGCACCGAGGAGTACGAGCCCACCCCGGAGGAGGCCCGGGCGATGCGGATGCCCCACGAGAAGCTCAAGCCTTACCGCTTCCGGCGGGGACGCGGCTGCCTGAGCTGCCGCCAGACCGGCTACCTGGGCCGGGACGGGATCTTCGAGGTGCTGCCCATGACCGACAAGCTGCGCTCGCTGGTGGCGACCGGCTCGGGCTCCCTGGAGCTACGCAAGGCCGGCCGCGAGGAGGGGATGCGGACCTTGCGGGAGGCGGCCATGGAGAGGGTCTTCCGGGGCGTCACCACCGTGACCGAGATGGTCCGGGTCACCGGCAAGTAGCGGGCCGCGCACGGCGACGGCGCCGCTCAGTCCTCGCCGACCACCACCGCCGTGAAGCCCCAGAGCCGCGCCCCGGAATCCCGCCAGGCCCCGGGCTGAAGGCCCGCCTTCAGACAGGTGTGGTCGAGGAACGTCTCGCGGTCCCACCCGTGCTCGATGGGGACCTGAGGCAGCAGCAGGCCGCTGCGCCCTCGATGGCGGAGCAGGAGCCCGTGCTCGCCCACCACCACCTCCTCGGGCCGGATCGGCTCGAGCCGGCTCAGGACCGAGACGTCGATCGACAGGGCGGGCAGCTCGTCGGCCGCCACCGGCGCGAAGCGGCCGTCGTCGACGGCGGCCGCCACCGCCGCCCGCGCCACCGTCTCGACCAGGGAGTAGACGGGCTCCACGTAGCCCACGCAGCCGCGCAGCTCGCGGTCCCGCCTCGTCCAGAGCGTGACGAAGGCCCCCCTGGGCTCCCCCCGCCATCCCTGCTTGGGCTCCTCCGGGAACGGCCGTCCGGAGAGCCGCGCCTCGATCGCGCGTCGGGCCACCGCCAGCAGCTCGCGGGGGTCGCTCTCGGGAGGCTCGCTCATGCGGCGCACAGCGCGGCCGAGAGGTATCCCACCACCTGGCTCTTGTCCCGCTCCCCGACGTCCCCGCTGTCGCCGTAGCGCAGCACCGCAGCCCGGTTGGCGCCGAGCGCCCGGGCCGCCTTCATGACGGCCACGATCGGGCCGCCGCCGCAGGCGTGCTCGGGCTGCGCCTCGAGGCGGGCCATCAGCTCCTCGGGGGCGTAACGCTCGACGTCGCCCATCACCTCGGCGTCCAGGCTGTGGGCGACGGGCGCAGGGTTGAAGTGGCTGAGGTCGCTGGAGGCCAGCAGCAGGACGTCGTGTCCCGTGGCTGCCGCCGAAAGCGCCGCCGCCAGCCCCTCCACGCTTTTCCGCGACTGCTCCCCCATCACCACCGGCACGATCCGCAGCTCGGGGACCAGATGCTGGAGGAAGGGGAGCTGGAGCTCGAGGCTGTGCTCCTGGAGGTGGGGCTCGGCATCGTCGGACACCCACTGGCCCGAGGCGGTGAGCGACGAAGCCAGCCCCTCGTCGATGGGGATCCGCCCGAGCGGCGTCTCGAAGCTGCCCCTGGCGTAGACCGCCGAGCCGCGGAAGGCCATACGGTGCGAGGGCCCCACCAGCACCACCGTCCCCACCCGCCGTCCACGGAGCAGGGCGTAGCCGTGGGCCGCCACCGGGCCCGAGTAGCGGAGCCCGGCATGGGGACAGATCAGGCCGACCAGCCTCCCCGGCAGGTCGGGGGGTGGGACCGCCGACAGGTAGGACTCGACCTCGGCCGAGATCCGCTCCGAGGTGCCGGGATACCAGCTTCCCGCCACCGCCGCCCGGCGCACGCCACCGCTGCCCATGACCGCCTGCCTCGCTTCTCGTTCAAGATACGGGCCCTGGGCGTCTTTGTCCACGTCGCCCCTGAGCGGGGCGATGTCGCCCGTCCCGCCGAGGCCGCGGACCCGGCTGGAGCGCGCCGGGCGGCACTCCCGGAGCGCCTGCCAGAGGCCATCAGACGAAGACCCGGGGATCGAGGTCGGGGAAAATCGGGTCGCGCTCCCAGAGCTCGGTCAGATCGGCCGGCTGGAGCTGCCCGTTGGAGAGCGCGTCGCGCAGGGAGCCGAATCGCTCCAGGTGCTCCCGGAGCCGGCGCCGCGCATACTCCACGGTGGTCCCCGTCTTCATGATGAAGGCCCAGTCCGAGGCCTGGGCCAGCAGCAGCTCCCGCCCCGCCTGCTGGAGCGCCCGTCGCTGCAGTTGGTCTGGGTTCGCGAAATGACGCGCCAGCCCGACCATCTCCAGCGCCGCCCGGTCCAGCAGCGGTGGTAGCCAGTCGTTCTCCGGGGAGAGCCAGACCGCCGCGTAGCCCCCCTCTCCCCAGGTGCAGAACGGCGGCTGGGCCACCTCGCAGCGGGGGTGCCGGGAGAGCAGCTCGCTGGGCGTGACCAGCTCCACCGAGGCGTCGCCACCCAGGCAGCGGAAGAGCCGGTCCAGGAAGTGCGGCCCCTCGTACCACCAGTGGCCGAACAGCTCGGCGTCGTACGCGCTCACCACCACCGGCGGCCGTGTCTGGGTCGGCGCCGCCTCTCTCAGCATCTCCCGGAGCGTGGCGTGGAAGTGCTGGGCGTGATCCGCCGCCCGGGCTCGGGCCCGCTCCGGCTCGTAGAGCTCCTTCTGGCCCAGATCGCGGGTGGCCCCGGTCACGCGGTGATACTTGATCCCCACGTGGCGGCGGGTCCCGGCTCCCAGGGCGCGCTCGAGCACCGGACCCGGCAGCTCGAGCCCGACGTCACGGTGGAACTCCCGGTAGACCGGGTCCCCCGGGTATCCGTCCTGGGCGCTCCAGACCATTCGAGACGTGGGCAGGTGGCGGCCGAAGCACACCGTCCCGGCGGGGGTGACGATGGGGGCCAGCACGCCATGGCTGGGCCGGGGGTGGGCGTCAGTCAGGCCGTGGGCGTCGAGGAAGACGTAGCGGACGCCGGCCTCGGCCAGCCAGGGCTCGACCGCGGCCGAGTAGCCGCACTCCGGCAGCCAGAATCCGACCGGCGCCTGGCCGAGAAGCCGCCGGTGCTCGGCCACCCCGACCAGGACCTGGGCCCGCCCCGCCTCCGGGACCGACTCGAGCAGAGGCAGCAGGCCGTGGGTTGCCGCACACCCGATCAGCTCGAGGCGCCCGAGGTCGCGCAGCCGGCAGAAGGCGGCGAGGATCCCCGAGCGGTACCGCTCCGAGTAGGCGGCGCGCACCCGGCGCAGCTCGCCCACGTAGAAACGGGCCAGCCCCTCGAGCCGCGGGTCCTGGCAGCGGGCCCGTTCCACCTCGGCGCCGGCCAGCTCGATCAGGCCGTCGAGGTGGCGGCCGTAGCGCCCGACCAGCAACGGATCGTCGAGCATCGAGAGCAACGTGGGCGACAGCGACAGCGTGAGGCGGAAGTCCACGCCGTCCTCGACCAGCCGGTCCAGGGTCAGCAGCAGCGGTACGTAGGACTCGGTGAGCGCCTCGAAGAGCCAGGCCTCCTCGACCGCCGCGTCATCGTCGAGGTGTCGGACGTAGGGAAGGTGGGCGTGGAGGACCGGGCACCAGTAGCCGAGGGCCACTAGGGTCGGAACGTGTCGCTGGCCCCGACCGGCCGAAGCGTGTCGCTGGCTCCCCCGCGGGCAGACAGAGGCCGCGGCCCCCGGGACGACACGGCGCGCGGGTCGGGCCCCGGCGCCGCCACCGAGACCCGCTCGGGCCCGTAGATCAGCGACCGGGTAGCCGGCTCCGGAGACGGTCCGTGCCGGGGCGGCACCACCGGGTTGCTGGTGGCCACCGGCCGGAACTCCCCTGACGGCAGCAGCAGCCCCAGCTCGGCCTGGTGGGGGCCCCAGTCAGGATCGACCGGGAGGTAGGTGGCGGATCCGATGCCGCGCTGGATCAGCAGCCGCGAGGACCCGCTGCTGACGTCGAACAGGCGCAGCGTCACCGTGGCCAGCGCCGCCACCCGCTCGCCCAGCTCCCGGCACAAGGCCTCACGGACGTCCTCGCCCAGCGTCCAGTACGCGAACAGGGTCTCGGGGTCGCGGACCACCAGACGCACCCGGCAGCGCCTGGCGACACCCGCCTCGGGCGCCGGGCTCGGCGGCTCGGTCTCGTGGGTCAGGGGCTCGGTCGTCGGCATCGCCGGCTGAAGTATAGGGGCCGGCGCAACGCCCACCAAGTGCTTTCTTCAGGGGCCGGTCGACGCTTCGGGCGACTCGTCAGGCGATGGCTGCGGGGTGCGCCGCGGGGCCCGCTCCCGGAGGTGGCGGCGCGCCAGCTCGCGCACCCGGCGCTCGACATCCAGCTCCAGCAGGCGGTACTTGGCCTGCTGCGCCACGCTCAGCTCGGCGTCGATGGCGGAAAGGTCCGCGGCCAACTGCTTCGATCCCTCGCTCTCGACGCCGTCGAGCTGGCGGATCGCCGCCTTGAGCTCGTCGCCCGACTCGCCTCGCCTCACCAGCAGACGGAGGCGGCCGATCGCTTCCTCGCGTCCCTCGAACATGTCGCGACGGTGGTTCTGTCGCTGCTGGACCAGCGGCAGCACCCGCAGGTACTCCTCGTCGGTCAGCCCCAATCGCTCCTGGAGGTTGCTCAGGAGGTAGGCCACGACCATCTTGAAGGCCTCGTCGCGCGAGGGCCGGCTCCGCCTCGCAGGCTCGGCCGCCCTGGCGGTGGCCGCCAGCATGCCGAGGGCGGCCACGATCGCCCATCCCCTTCTCACAGTGCCCTCCCTTTCAGCTCCTCGCGCAGCTCCTCGGCCACGGCGGAACGCTCCTCGTCCGAGAGCTCGGCCAGGCAGCTCGGCCAGCCGCACTCGACCACCGCGCTCAGGTCGTCGTCCAGGTCCAGCGCCGAGAGCACCTGGAGACCGACATCCTCGCTCGCCGGGGGCAGCGGGCTCCAGGCCAACGCCTCGCCCCCGACGCTCCTAGGTCCCGGACCGGGCGCAAGCAGCGCCACCATCGCCAGCGCGGCGGCCGCCGCCGCCCAGTAGGGCCCGAAGGCGAGCAAGCCGCGGGGCGCCGCCGGCCGGCCGATCTCCCGTCGCACGTTCCTCCGCAGCCCCTGCCAGAACAGCGGCGGGGGCTCCGGCACCCGCAGCTCCCGGGCCAGCTCGAGCCCTTGCTGCAGCTCGCCGAGCCGCTCGCGGCAGGGGCGACACTCCGACACGTGGCCGACCAGCGCGGGCTCGGCCCCCTCCTCCAGCAGGTCGACGAGGTCGACCTCCGACGGATGCTTGGACATCATCTACGACCCCTTCCGGTCCGCTGCCGCCTTTGTCTCCGCACCCGGCGGCGCGGACCCGGCGCCCAGCCGCTTCCTGAGATTGGCGAGGGCGTGGAACAGGTTGGCCTTCACGGTGCCGACGCTCGAGCCGAGGATCTCGGCCACCTCCTGGTGGGTCAGCTCGTGAAAGACCTTGAGGATCAGCGTGGCCCGCTGCCGGTCCGGCAGCTCCAGGACCGCCCGCCGCAGCTCCCGCGACCTCTCCTCCTCCTCGAGCCGGAGAAGCGTGCTCGCGGCACGGTCCGGCAGATCGGCGGGCAGCTCGGTCGAGGTCGGGCGACGAGCGCTCCTGAAGTTGAGGCAGGCGTTCACCGCGATACGGTAGAGCCAGGTCGAGAACGCGCTCTGCCCCCGGAAGCGTCCGATGGCCTTGTACGCCCGGATGAAGGCCTCCTGGGCCATGTCACCGGCGTCCTCGGGGCTGCCGACGTAGCGGAAGCAGAGCCGGTAGATGTCCCGCTGGTAGCGCTCCACCAGCTCGTCGAAGGCCTCGCGCTCACCCCTCTGGCAAGCCGCCACCAGCTCGCCGTCGCGTCGCCGCCGCTCCTCCACCGGAGATCGAGCGGCCGCCACCGGCTCGAAGACCAGGACACCTGTCGCCATCGGGTCGCTCTTGCGCACGCGCTCGGTGCCGCCGCGCCTCTTGGTCGAGGCTCCACCTCGGCCGGTCTTGCCGGTCGAGGCGTTCCCTCGGCCGGTCTCACCGGCCGAGGGATCTCGACAGCGCGACCGCCGGCCCCAAGCCTAGCGCGACTGGCCGTCTCCGGGAAGGCCGGCGCCCTGGTCCCCACCGGCGGGTGGCTTCATGCCGCGGCCCGGGCGCCGCATCGATCGGTCTCGGTCGGCGCGAGGCATCCGACGATGCCGCCGCATCAGGGTCCGAAGCTGTTGCGCCTGCTGCGCGGTCAGGATCTTGCGCACCGCGAGACGGGCGTCGACGCGCTCCCGGAACGCCTTCGCCTGAAGCTCCGTCACCGCCTGCACCTTGGCGCTGACCGCCTTGGCATCGATGGTGTCGGCGGCCAGCAGCTCCTCGAGCTCCATCCGCGCCACCTGCAGGTCGGCCCGGCTCTTGACCTGGGCTTTTTGCAGGTCACGATGGATCTGCTCCAGGCTCGCCGCCTGGCTGGCGTCGATCCCCAGCTTCGCCTGCAACCGCTCGCCGTCCACGGGCGCCATCCCCTGTGAACCGCGCGGCTGGGCCCAGGCGACCACGCTGGCCCCGGCCAGCAACCCTGCGATCATCAGTGTTTTCTTCCTCATGATTATTGCCTCCGGCCCCCTCCCTTCAATCCCTTAGACCGGTGAGAGCGCCGAGGGTTGAAGGCGCAGGCGGAGCCGGTACAGGCGGAAGGCCGTCCTCGCGCGCAGGTGCAGGGTCACCGCCCGCTCGCCGGCCTCCACCGTCAACGGCGCGCTCAGGCCGCCCGGGACCTCGCGGAAGTGGACCACCCGGGGCCAGGCGGGGTGCTTCTCGCCCCGCACCTCCAGGACCGGCGCCTCGCTCCCGGGGAAACGTTCCACCTGCAGCAGGAGCTGGTAGCGTCCCGCCGGCAGCTCGAGCCGCTCGCCGACCAGGGCCAACCCGTCCCGAGGCCGATAGTCGGGCCCCCAGGGCAGGTCCTGGCCCCAGACCGCCTCCGACTGCGGAACGAAGTGGAGGCCCGGCACCTGGACCGCCGGCCGGCCGACCAGCCGCACCGCATCGCGTCCCACGGTCCGGCGCTCCGACAGGGTCGAGGCCAGCGCGCAGGCCACCAGCAGGCCCGCCGGGGCCGACGCCATCGAGCCGGCCCCGGGCCGGCGGCGCCCCAGGCGCAGGGTCGCGATCGCCAGGGCGGCGGCCCAGACGAGGGCCAGCCGGTTCCGGTCGGGCTCGGAGAGGACGTACCCGGGCAGCAGCCGCGTCCACTCCTCCGCCCCCGAGACGCTGCGGAACAGGGGCGCCGTCCCGTCGCGGTCGCGGTGGACGAGATGGGGCTCGGCGGCGCCGGCCAGCCCCGCGAAGAGGCTGAACCCGACCAGCAGCGCCCCCCCGGCGCCCAGCCCGCGGCGGAGCCACGCGGCCACCCCCAGGAGCAGCGCCGGAACGATCGGCACCAGGAAGCGGGCCGGCGGGTTGAAGCCCCCGCGCCACATGTGCCACGAGGCCGCCACCCCCACCACCACGCCGACCAGGGCCAACGCGCAAAGGCCCAGCCGGGGACGCCGCCGCACCAGGGCCAGGAGGCCGGGCACCGCCAAGGCGAAGACCGGGGCGTAGACCAGCAGGCCGAACTCCTGGTCCAGGAAGAGCCCGGGAAGCCCCTCCGGGAGCGTGCCCAGGGACATCTCCGGATGTCGGCCGTAGACCCGGCGCGGGTCGAAGAAGCCATAGAGGGCGTGGTAGTAGGCGGCGATGCCGATGGCCGACAGCAGCCCGGGCAACACGGTGGCCACGACGGCCCGGACCCGCGGCCGACCAGCCAGGACGTAGAAGAGGAGGATCGCCGAGAGGGGCGCGTAGCGGACGTTCAGCCAGGGGAGGGCCGCCAGCGCGCCCCCGACCAGCAAGCCCTCGCGCAGTCGAAGGCGCCCGGCATCCCACCCCCGACGGAGCGCCACCGTCACCAGCAGCGCGGCCGGGACCTCGGTGAAGATCAGCCCGGCGTAGTGGATCAGCGGGGGGCTCAGGGCGGCCAGCCAGGCCACCCCCTCCGCGGCACCCTCGCTTTCGCCGGCGCGGATCAGCAGCCCCCGGAGCTCGAAGATCAGCAGCGCGCCGAGAAACGCCATGAAGAACGAGGCTGCCGGGTAGCCGCCCAGGGCGTACGCCGGCAGCACCAAGAGCGACAGGCCCACCGCGTGGAGCGAGAAGATCTCGCCGTGCCGTCCGCGGACCCGGTAGTGAGGGCGCAACGGGCGGCCGTAGAAGGCCTGGTACCGGCCCTCCTCGTAGTCCCTCTCCAACGAGACGTCCCCGTCCCGAAGCAGGCTGTCGGCCACCATCAGGTAGTGCGGCTCGTCCCCCTCCGGCCCGACCTGGAGCTGGACCCGGGCCGACACCGTCGCGTAGACGACGAGCACCACGGGCAGCAGCAGGAAGCGCGGGGGCCGGAAGCCCGAGCCGTAGAGCGATGCCGCCGCCCCGGCCAGGGCCACGGCCAGGAGAGGCGGTCCGGTCAGCGCTCCCAGCCCGACCACGGGGGCCCCGGCCAGGACCAGAAGCGGCAGCCACAGGAAGCCCAGGCAGCGGCCGACCGCGGCGCCTCGGGTGGCCCACCAGAGCGCCGCCGCCGACAGCAGCACCCATCCAACCCTCGCTGCGGTCGGGACCCCGAGCAGCCACCCATCGGGGGTTCGGGCGGCACCGCCGGCCCCGAGAAGGCCCAGGGCCAGAAGCGCCGTCCAGCCGCCGACCTTCGTGAGGGCCGGACTCCGCATCCGCTCTCGCCACTGCAGCTTCATGGGATCCGCGCCCGCGCATTCTACCGTCCCCGGCCCAGGACGGCCGTGACGCCCCGATGCGACACCGCGGCCCGTCGTGGAGCAACGATCCGACACGGCCGCCTGTCGTCGGCAGCTCCTCGGGCCGCAGCCTCGAGCCGCCCGCCTTGCGGGCGACAGGGAGAACGGTGGCGCGCGAGAGGGGCGCCCGAAGCGCGCGACTCGTTGATGAATGCCGATATCAGCCGCTTCTGCGAGTCGAGGCGGCTGATCAGGCTGGAGCGCGCGGAGCGGCGCTCCCTGGAGCGCGCACCCGGGCGACCGGGACGAGGCGTGGCCGGCACGGGTGTTGCTAGGCTGTAGGCAGAGCGATCGCCTTCGCGATATCATCTCGGCGGCACGCGGGAGGTCCCGATGCGGCTCGTAGCTGCTTTCCTCTGCCTGTTCCTGGCCGGCGGCGCCGCGGCCGACGAGGTGCGGCTGGCCAACGGCAGTCGGGTGCGGGGCGTGATCGTGGAGCGCACACCCACCCACGTCGTCCTCGAGGTCGGTCCGGGCCGGATCACCCTTCCCGTCGATCAGGTGCTCGGCATCCGCCAGGGCGCCACGGCGCTGGCCGAGTTCAAGAGACGAGCGGAGCAGCTCTCCGACCTCGACCTGGAGGGCTGGCTGGCCCTCGGGCGCTGGGCCCGGGAGCGGAACCTGCTGACTCAGGCCACCGAGGCCTTCGAGCACGTGGCGCGCATCCAGCCCGAGAACGCGGAGGCCCAGACCGCCCTCGGACGGGTCTTCCACGCCGGCCGTTGGGTGACCCCCGAGGAGGCCTACCGGGCCCAGGGCCTGGTCCTCTTCGAGGGACGCTGGATGACCCCGGCGGAGCGCAGCGCGCTGGTCCGCATGGAGACCGAGCGCGCCCTTGCCGCTCAGGCGCGGGCCGAGGCCGAGGCGCGAGCCCGCGAGGCCGAGGCGCGGGCCCGGGCCGCCGAGGCCGAGGCGGCGCGCGCCGAGGCCGACGCCGCCCCCACCGATGGAGCCATCCCCCTCGGCTGGGCCTACTGGGGCGGCGGCGGCGGCCCGATCCAACGTGGCGGCGGCAGGCCCAGCGGTAGCGCGCACCCCTCTTCGCGGCCTTCCCGGCCGCCAGCGGGAGGTCATCACGCTGGCGGTACCCGAACGGAGCGCCGCCCCCCTGCGTCGCTGAGCCCGCGCGCCGGCGGTTCGGCCCCGTCGACGGCGGCGCACGGTTCGTTGCGAGTCGACCGGTCGCGCCCGCATTGATTTTCGCCTGATCTTCGCCTATCCTCTCCTTCAGAGGAAGGAGGGATCGGTGCACCTCACCCGCCGCCAGAAGCAGATCCTCGACTTCGTTGCACAGCACATCGCCCGGGAGGGCTATGCCCCCACCATCGAGGAGATCGGCGCCCACTTCGGTCTGCGCTCCGTGGCCACCGTCCACAAGCACCTCGCCAACCTTCAGAGCAAAGGACGGATCAAGCGCGAGTGGAACCGGAGCCGGGCCCTCGAGCTGGTCCCGAGCCAGATGGAGGTCCGGGCCGTCGAGCTGCCGCTGCTGGGGCGGGTGGCCGCCGGCACCCCGATCGAGGCGATCGAGTCGGCCGAGACGGTCTTCGTCCCCGAAGATATGCTGGGCCGGGGCGAGACCTACGTGCTGCAGGTCAAGGGCGACTCGATGATCGAGGAGCAGATCCGCGACGGCGACTACGTCATCGTCGAGAACCGGCAGGAGGCCCGTGACGGCGAGATGGTGATCGCCCTGATCGACGGGGAGAACGTCACCCTCAAGAAGCTCTATCGCGAGCCGGGCCGACGGGTGCGGCTGCAGCCCGCCAACGCCCGACTGGACCCGATCTACGTCGACGCCGATCGGCTCCAAGTCCAGGGGGTGGTGATCGGCGTGCTCCGCCGCTACTGACCGGGAGGCGTGAGCTACACTCCCCGCAGGAGGTCCCCATGGACGAGAAGCAGAATCGGTCCGTCAACTTCACGGTGGTGCCCGACGACGCCGATGCGGTGCCCCGCATCTACAGCAACTTCTGCTCGATCCAGAACTCGCCCTTCGACTTCACCCTCACCTTCTGCGAGATGCTGCCGATCGGCGCCCGCGAGATCCAGCAGGCCCAGAAGGACCACGTCGTGAGGGCCCCGGTGCGGGCCAAGCTGGTGCTGCCGGTGCAGATGGTCCCCGGCCTGATCACCGCCCTGCAGGAGAACCTCCGCCTCTACCAGGAGTCTTTCGGCCCCCCGAAGGGCACCCTCCATTGACGCCCCGCCCCGGACCTCTCCCGGCACCCCCCTGACGTACCCTGGGGTTGTGAAGGGAGTCCCCAAGAACGCAGCCGTCAAGGACCGCCGCATCCTGCACGTCGACCTCCACCCCTTCTTCGTCTCGGTCGAGAGGGCGAACGACCCCTCCCTCGAGGGGAGGCCGGTGGTCGTCGGCGGCGAGGCCTCCTCTCCCGGCCTGGTGGCCGCGGCCAGCAGCGAGGCGCGCCAGAACGGCGTCCGACCCGGCCAGTCCCTGGCCAGGGCCCGCGCCCTCTGCCCCGAAGCGGCGTTCCGGCCCGGCGACCTCGAGGCCTATGCCCGGGCCAGCGAGGAGGTCACCGCCATCCTGCTGGCGGCCAGCCGTCGGGTCGAACGCCCGTCCGCCGACGAGGCCTACGTCGACCTCTCCCCCGACTCGACGGCGACGGTGCGGCCGGTGGCGGCGGCCGAGCGGATCAAGGACGAGATCCAGAAGCGGCTCGGGCTGGCCGCCTCGCTCGGCCTGGCCAGCTCGCGCCTGGCCGCCCGGGTGGCCTCCACCTGGGCCCGGCCCCGCGGCCTCCTGATCGTGATCCCGGGCTACGAGGCGTCGTTCCTCGGCCGACAGCCCGTTTCCTTCCTGCCGGATCTCCCGCCCCACCTCGAGCGGGCCCTCGAGGCCGCCGGCTTCGCCACCCTCGGCCAGCTTCGGGCCGCCCCCCTCGAGGCGGTGCAGGAAGCGCTCGGCGCCGCCGGCCCACGGCTGCAGGAGGCGGCCCAGGGCCTGGGGGAGGAGCCGATCCCGGTGGCCGCTCCTCCCTCCTGGGTGCACGAGGAGGCCCGGGTTCGGGACAGCGCCACCGACCTCGAGACGCTGCGGGCGATGGTGAGCGCCCTGGCGGCCCGGGCGGTCCGGCGGCTGCGCCCCTTCGGCCTGGCCGCCGGCGCCGCCGTGGTCGAGGTGCGACGACGCCACGCCGCCCAGCGGCGGAGCGAGACGTTCTGCCCGGGCCTCTCCGACGAGGCGACGGCACAGCACGTGGCCGCCCTGCTGGCCGAGCCGATGCTCGAGCCGCCCGCCGGCGTGCTGGCGATCCAGGTCCGCCTCACCCGGCTGGGGCGTCCGGCGTCGCAGGTGCCGCTGTTCCCCTGGCGACCCGGCCTGGCCCGCTGAGCCGGCTTTCTCGCCCAGGCTATAATCGCCACCGATGCCCGCGGATCACAAAGCCCGCCCTCCCGCCGCCGGAATAGGGGCCGAAGCCAAGCGCGCCGCCCGCATCCTCGACGCCCTCCAGCAGGCCTACCCCGACGCGACCTGCGCCCTCCGCCACAAGAATGCCTTCCAGCTCCTGGTCGCCACCATCCTCTCGGCGCAGTGCACCGACAAGCGCGTCAACCTGGTCACGCCGGCGCTCTTCGAGCGCTTCCCCAGCCCAGCGGCGATGGCGGCTGCCGACAGCGCCGAGCTCGAGGAGCTGATCCGCACCACCGGCTTCTTCAGGTCCAAGGCGAAGAGCCTCAAGGGTTGCGCCACCGCCCTGGTGGAGCGCCATGGCGGGAAGGTCCCGAGACGCCTGGACCTGCTGGTGAAGCTCCCCGGGATCGGGCGCAAGACCGCCAACGTGGTTCTGGGCCACGCCTTCGGCCGGGCCGAGGGGATTGCCGTGGACACCCACGTGCTGCGCCTGTCGGGCCGCCTCGGGCTGGCCGAGAGCGACGACCCGGCGACCGTCGAGAAGCAGCTCATGGCCCTGGTGCCCACCCACCGCTGGATCCAGGCCACCGACCTGCTGATCGCCCACGGCCGCACCGTCTGTGACGCCCGACGGCCGGCCTGCCCCTCCTGCGCCCTGCTCCCGCTCTGCCGCTACCCGGGCCGCCTCGCCCACGCCCCGGCGACGCGCCGCCGCGCCGGCCGCACCGGCGGTTGACGACCCGGGCGCCGGCGACCCCGGAAGCTACCGGAAGTACAGGGGATAGGATTGACAGGGCCGGTCTCGGCGAGTAAAGTAAAGGTTTGCAACTTGGGCGCCGTTGGGGCGCCACGGAGAGCTGATGCGAACCTATCTGCCCCCAGTCGCGAGTCTCGAGCGGAAGTGGTATCTGATCGATGCCCGGGACGTGGTCCTCGGCAAGCTGGCCACCCGAACCGCCACCATCCTGGCCGGGAAGAACAAGCCCATCTACACTCCCTTCCTCGACACCGGCGACCACGTGATCGTCGTCAACGCCGACAGCGTCCACCTCACCGGGCGCAAGGAGGAGCTGAAGCTCTACCACCGGCACTCGGGCTACCCCGGTGGGCTCAAGACCCGTTCCGCCGCCGCCACCCGAAAGCAGCACCCCTCCCGCATCGTCGAGGACGCCGTCCGCGGGATGCTGCCCAAGACCAAGCTGGGCCGGGCCATGTTCCGCAAGCTGAAGGTCTACGGCGGCCCCGACCACCCGCACCAGGCCCAGCGGCCACAGGCCGTCACCGTCAAGTGAGGAGCACGCGTTGAGCACCACCGCAATCCAGTACTACGCAACCGGCAAGCGCAAGACGTCCGTGGCGCGGGTCTTCCTGCGCAACGGCAGCGGGGAGTTCCGGCTGAACGACCGCAGCCTCGACGACTTTTTCGGCGGGCACCAGGCGCTCAAGATGCTGGTGAACCAGCCGCTGGCCCTGACCGAGACGACGGAGAAGCTCGACGTCTACGCCAAGGTCCACGGCGGCGGCGTGAACTCCCAGGCCGGCGCGGTGCGCCACGGGATCTCCCGCGCCCTTTGCGAGTTCGACGCCGAGCTGCGCGCCAAGCTCAAGCAGGCCGGCCTGCTGAGCCGGGACGCACGGATCAAGGAGCGGAAGAAGTACGGCCAGCCGGGAGCGCGGCGCCGCTTCCAGTTCAGCAAGCGCTAACTTCGAGCCCCCGCCACCGGCGGGGGCCGGCAAGGCTCGGCCCGAGCCGGGCCTGACCCAAGGAGGTCGTCACATTGCCCACCACCGTCACCATCCGTGAGCTTCTGGAGGCCGGCGTTCACTTCGGCCACCAGACCCGCCGCTGGAACCCGAAGATGAAGGAGTTCATCTTCGGCGAGCGCAACGGTATCTACATCATCGACCTGCAGAAGACCCACCAGAACCTCAACCGCGCCCTGCAGTTCGCCCACGACCTGGCCGCCCAGGGTCGGACCATCCTGTTCGTGGGCACCAAGCGGCAGGCGCAGGAAGCTATCGCCGCCGAGGCCCAGCGCTCCGGCATGCCGTTCGTCACCGAGCGGTGGCTGGGCGGCCTCCTGACCAACTTCGTCACCGTGCGCCGCAGCCTGGAGCGGATCCGTGAGATCGAGATGGTGATCGCGGACAGCACCCGTCGCGAGGGGATGACCAAGAAGGAGGTCGCCCGCCTCGACAAGGAGCGGGCCAAGCTGGAGAAGAACCTGAGCGGCGTCCGCAACATGAAGGTCATCCCGGACGCGATCTTCATCATCGACACCCGCAAGGAGTCGATCGCCGTCAAGGAGGCCCGAAAGCTCAAGATCCCGGTGATCGGCGTGGTCGACACCAACTGCGACCCCGACGAGGTCGACTACGTGGTGCCCGGCAACGACGACGCGCTGCGAGCGATCCGGCTCTTCGCCAGCCGCATCGCCGACGCCATCATCGAAGGGCGGCAGATCCGCGAGTCCGGCGGGGTCGCCGTCCCCGAGGCCCAGCCGAGCGGCGAGCCGCTCCCCGAGGTCCCCGTCAGCGCCCCGGAGCCCGCCCCGGAGGGCCAGCCGGCGCCGGCTCAGGCCTGACCGGCCCTCGGGCCGCGGCCGGGAACCGCCTCACTCCCGTCGAGCCCGGGCCCGCCGGCCGTCTCGACATTCACGAAGGGTCATAGAGAAGAACATGAGCGTATCAGCGCAGATGGTGCGAGAGCTCCGGGAGCAGACCGGAGCCGGGATGATGGACTGCAAGAACGCCCTCGTCGAGGCCAAGGGTGACGCCGAGCTGGCCCGCGATCTGCTGCGCAAGAAGGGCCTGGCAGCGGCCGCCAAGAAGGCCAGCCGGGCCGCCAGCGACGGTCTGGTCGGCCACTACATCCATCCCGGCGCCAAGGTCGGCGTGCTGGTGGAGGTCAACTGCGAGACCGACTTCGTGGCCAAGACCCAGGACTTCCAGGACCTGGTCAAGGACGTGGCCATGCACGTCGCGGCCTCCTCTCCCCTCTACGTCCGCAAGCAGGACGTGCCGCAGGAGGTCCTGGACAAGGAGATGGAGATCTACAAGGCGCAGGCCGAGGCCCAGGGCAAGCCCGCCAACATCGCCGAGAAGATCGCGGCCGGCAAGCTCAAGGACTATCACTCCACCTTCTGCCTGCTCGAGCAGCCCTTCGTCAAGAACCCCAAGCAGACCGTGGGCGAGCTGGTCCAGGAGAGGATCGCCCTGCTCAAGGAGAACATCGTGGTGCGGCGCTTCGCCCGGTTCAAGGTCGGCGAGGAGACCGCCGCCACGCCGCCCCCCGCCACGGAGTAGAATACCCCCCGGCCCAGCGCGAGCGGGCCGTCTTCTGGGGAGGGACCGACGGCCAGAGCCATGCCCGGCAAGCCCAAGCGACCCGCCCACAAGCGCATCCTGCTCAAGCTCTCGGGAGAGGCCCTTCTCGGCGAGAAGGCCTTCGGTATCGACCGAGCGTTCATGGACTACCTGGCGGCGGAGCTGCGCGAGATCCGCGAGATCGGCACCGAGATCGCGGTGGTGGTGGGGGGCGGCAACATCTTCCGCGGGGTATCCGACACCGCCCGCGGGATGGACCGGGTCTCGGCCGACCACATGGGGATGCTGGCCACCGTGATCAACTCGCTGGCGCTGCAAGACGCCCTGGAGCGGGCCGGCGTCTTCACCCGCGTCCTCTCGGCGATCGAGATGCGCGAGGTGGCCGAGCCCTACATCCGCCGCCGCGCCATCCGCCACATGGAGAAGATGCGCCTGGTCATCTTTGCCAGCGGGACCGGCAACCCCTACTTCTCCACCGACACCGCGGCGGCGCTCCGCGCCGGCGAGGTCAAGGCCGAGATCATCCTCAAGGGGACCAAGGTCGACGGGATCTACGACGCCGACCCGATGAAGAACCCCAAGGCCAAGAGGTTCAAGCGTCTGTCGTATCTCGACGTCCTGCAGAAGGCACTCAAGGTGATGGACACCACGGCCATCTCGCTGTGCATGGACAACCGCCTCCCGATCAAGGTCTTCGACATCCGGACCGCGGGCAACCTGAGGCGGATCGTGATGGGAGAGCCGGTCGGGA
Organism: uncultured Acidobacteriota bacterium; assembly: GCA_964574335.1. Taxonomy (GTDB): domain Bacteria; phylum Acidobacteriota; class Vicinamibacteria; order Fen-336; family Fen-336; genus CAZNNH01. The sequence goes on from CAZNNH010000111.1 coordinate 18,789, forward strand.
CCATCGTGGAGGACTGATCATGCCGATCAACCAGATGATCGAGGACGCCAACCACCGCATGGACGCCAGCGTGGACGCGGTCCGCCGGGAGCTTGCCACGATGCGAACCGGGCGCGCGTCGCTGGCCGTCCTCGACGGCATCCGCGTCGACTACTACGGAACCCTCACCCCGCTGAACCAGGTCGGCAGCCTGGCCACCCCCGACCCCACGCTGATCACCATCCAGCCGTGGGACCCCAACACCCTGATCCTGATCGAGAAGGCGATCCGCTCTTCCGACCTCGACCTCAACCCGCAAAACGACGGCAAGATCATCCGCATCCCCATCCCGCCGTTGACCGAGGAGCGCCGCAAGGCTCTGGTCAAGCACGCCCACCGGCACGCCGAGGACGGCCGGGTGGCGATCCGCAACATCCGGCGCGACGCCAACGAGCACCTCAAGAAGCTGCTCAAGGAGCACGAGCTGGGCGAGGACGACGAGAAGCACGCCTTGGCCGAGGTCCAGAAGCTCACCGACAAGCACATCGAGGACATCAACTCGCTGCTCAAGGCCAAGGAAGAAGAGATCCTGGAGGTCTAGCCGCCTCCCCGGGGCCACCCCCGAACTTTCACCCTTGGCACCGCCGCCGGCCGGCGGGATAATCACGTGGTGCCGGTCACCCAGCTCGATTGCACGCGTTGCGAGCGCACCCACCCGCCGGACCGGGTGCAGAACCTGTGTCCGTGCGGGGCGCCGTTGTTCGCCCGCTACGACCTGGAGGCGGCCGCCCGCGACCTCAGGCCCGGCCACCTGGCGCTGCGCCCCCCCACCATGTGGCGCTACCACGAGGTCCTCCCGGTCGACGACCCGGACCAGCGGATCTGCCTCGGCGAGGGCTTCACGCCGCTGCTCGCCGCCGGCGGCCTCGGTGCCCTGGTCGGTCTGACCCAGCTCCTGATCAAGGAGGAGGCCGGCAACCCGACCGGCTCGTTCAAGGCCCGCGGCCTCTCCGCCGCCGTCTCGATGGCCAAGGTCCTCGGCGCCCGGGCGGTCTGCCTGCCTTCGGCCGGCAACGCCGGCAGCGCCCTGGCCGCCTACGCCGCCAAGGCCGGGCTGGAGGCCCACGTGTTCGTGCCCGCCGACATCCCGTCGCTGTTCGTGATGGAGACGGCGTCCTTCGGCGCCCACGTGGAGAAGGTCGAGGGGCTGATCACCGATGCCGGCAAGCGCTGCGCCGAGCAAGCCCGCGAGCACGGCTGGTACGAGTGCGCCACCCTCAAGGAGCCCTACCGGGTCGAGGGCAAGAAGACGATGGGCTACGAGCTGGCCGAGCAGCTCGACTGGAAGCTGCCGACGGCCATCCTCTACCCCGCCGGAGGCGGCACCGGGTTGATCGGGATGTGGAAGGCGTTCGAGGAGCTCGAGACGCTCGGCTTCGTCGGCCCGGAGCGCCCGCGCATGTACGCGGTCCAGGCCGAGGGGTGCGCCCCCATCGTCCGCGCCTTCGAGGCCGGCCTGGAGGAGGCCCCCTTCTGGGAGAACGCCCAGACCCACGCCCACGGCATCCGGGTCCCCAAGGCACTGGGCGACTTCCTGATGCTGCGGGCCCTGCACCAGAGCCGGGGCGCGGGCGTGGCGGTCTCCGAGTCGGAGATCATCCAGGGCGTCAAGGACGCGGCCCGGACCGAAGGCCTGTTCATGGCCCCCGAGGGCGGCGCCTGCGTGGCCGCGCTGCGCAAGCTCAAGGCCTCGGGCCACCTCACCCCGGACGACACCATCGTGGTCTTCAACACCGGCACCGGCTACAAGTACGTCGAGAACATGGCCCCGCTGTGGGGCGCCTGAGGACTGGCTGGCCCAGAATGCCGGCCGAGCAGACGAGAACGAAGAGGACGCGGGATGCCACCACCGAGGCTCAGGACGACCTCGTGAGGGTGCTGGCTGGGTCTCTTGCGGCCGTTATCGGTTCGCCTCGCAGTGGTTCTTGGTTCGCCTCGCCAC
>CAZNNH010000112.1:0-17956 GCA_964574335.1 uncultured Acidobacteriota bacterium
GGGGCGGGAGCCCCCCGCTTGATAGCGGCGACCGAATTCACTTCGGGCGCCGCGTATAGACCGATCATGAGGCTATCGCAGGCGGCATTGTCTTGCCTGCGGGAGGCGGGACGCGTGGCCGCCGCCGCCCGCGAGCTGGGTCGGCGGCAGATCGTGGCCGGCGCCAGCGTCCGGGAGACGGTGGAGCGGGTCGAGGCCGAGATCCGGCGCCGTGGCGGCGAGCTGGCCTTCCCGGTCCAGGCCTCGCGCAACGAGTACGCCGCCCACTACTGCCCCTCGCCGGAGGACGCCAGCGTCTTCGGCGCGGGCGATCTGGCCAAGCTGGACCTCGGCGTCCATGTCGACGGCTGGGTCGTCGATACGGCGACCACGGTCATCGTGGAGGGGCCTTCCAAAGACCAGACGATGGTGACGGCGGTCGAGACCGCCCTCGAGGCGGCGCTCGAGGTGGCCGGCCCAGGGGTGCCGCTGCGGCGGCTCTCGGCTGTGATCGAATCGGTGATCCGCCGCCACGGCCTGGAGCCGATGCACAACCTGTGCGGCCATGGCGTGGCCCGCTTCACGGTGCACTGCCCGCCGGCAATCGCCAACCTCGTCCTGCCGGACACCGAGCCGGGCTCGCTGGCCCTCGGCCAGGTGGTCGCCATCGAGCCGTTCGCCAGCGCCGGAGTCGGGCTGGTCCGGGAGGTGGGCCCGGCCGAGGTGTTTCGGCTGGGGTCGGAGGTGACCGGCGACGTGGACGCCGACCCCCACGTGCTCGACAGCATCCGTGCCTTTCGCGGTCTGCCGTTCGCCCGGCGCCACCTCCTCTCGCACCCGCGTGAGACCGTGGAGGCGACGCTCTCGGCCCTCCTCAAGGACGGGGCGCTCTTCGCCTACTCGCCGCTGGTCGACACCCAGAGGAGGCTGGTGTCGCAGGCCGAGCACACAGTCGCGATCAACGAGGACGGCGTCGAGGTGCTGACGCGGTGAGCTCTGGGAGGGATCCGGGCTAGCCGCCTTCGGAGGTCTCCTCCTCCTCGGGCTCTTCGTGGACGAGGTCGTCGGGCAGCAGGTCGTACGGGAGCGGCTGGGGCCCGGGGACGATCCCGGCGATGTCCGGGTCGTCGCTGCCTGCCCGCTCCGCCCTGACCTTGCCTTCCTTGCGGGTGACCCGCTTCTGCGCCTTCTCCCGGGCTCGCTCCTGCCGGGCTATCTCACGCTGTCTCTTGGCGAACGTCGCTCTCGATTTGTTGGCCATGATCTTCGCTCCCGGGGAAGGGCGCGGGTGCTCCGGCGACGACCTTCCGCCTGATTTTATCACGCCCCGCCGGGAGAGCGCCCGGGGGGAGTACCATCGGTGGACGAGGTCCGCAAGGTGACCCGGGAGGAGCTCCTGCCCAAGGTTTCCCACTACTACACCGAGGCTCATCCCTACAGCGATCTGGACGTGGCGGTGATCGGGGCCGGCAACTCCGCGGCCGAGGCCGCCCTCGAGCTCCATCGCGCCGGCGCTCGAGTGACCCTCGTCCACCGGGGCGGCGAGCTGAGCCCGAGCCTCAAGTACTGGGTGGACCCCGACATCGGAAACCGCATCTCGAGCGGCGAGGTGGCGGCGCGGCTTCAGAGCGTGGTGGTGGAGATCACCCCCGACAGGCTACGGGTTCGACACCAGCCGAGCGGCCGGATCGACGAGCTCGCCAACGACTTCGTCTTCGCCCTCACCGGCTACCACGCGGACAACGACCTGCTCCGAGGCCTTGGCGTGGCGCTCGACCCCGTGAGCCTCAAGCCGCGGCTCGCCCCGGAGACGCTCGAGTCCAACGTCTTTGGCCTCTACCTGGCCGGAGGGGTGACGGCCGGGGTCGAGAACAACAAGATCTTCATCGAGAACGGGAGGCTCCACGGCCAGCGGATCGCCGAGGCGGTGCGGGCGGCCCTCGGCCGGGCCTGAGGCCCGACTACTCCGCGATCGTGGCCCGGTGCCGAGCGTCGCCTTCATCGGCCGGAGCGCAGCGCGAAGCCGATCAGCTTGTAGAGGACCCGGGCCCCCACGTTAGCATCCCACTCCGAGGCGCCGGTGGGGTCCGGCGCCACCTCGCTGAGGTCGAACCCGACGATCCGGCGCCCGCTCTCCACCACGCACCGGAGCAGCGTCGTCAGCTCGCCGAACGACAGGCCGCCGGGCACCGGCGTGCCGGTGTGGGGGCACAGCGAGGGGTCCAGGCCGTCGATGTCGAGCGACACGTAAACCGAGCGCGGCAAGGCGGCGATGATCCGGGCCGCCAGGGCCACGAAGGTCTCGCCTTCGGCCAGCCGTTGCCGGAGGTCGGGATCGAAGAAGGTCGCCAGCCGTTCCGGGTGAGCGGTGATGAGCTGGTCTTCTTCTTCGCAGTAGTCGCGCACCCCCACCTGGACCACTCGATGGACGTCGCCGATCCGGTCGAGCACGTTGCGCATGATCGAGGCGTGGGAGTAGCGGAAGCCTTCGTAGGCGTCCCTCAGGTCGGCGTGGGCGTCTATCTGCAGGACGCCCATTCCCGGGTGAACCGCGGCGATGGCCCGGATCGCCCCCAGCGGGGTCGAGTGGTCGCCGCCGACCACGCCGACCAGCTTTCCCTGCGAGAGCCAGGCGGTTGCCTGGTCGTGGACCGAGCCCTGGAGCTGCTCGGCCATGGCGTCGACCTCGGCGGTGGCCGCTCGAAGGGCCGGATCCTCGGCCGGCCCGCCGGCCTCGATCACGGGCAGGGCTCGCCGGCGGGCCTCGTCGCTGCGCCGACGCGTCTCGTCCGAGATCGGGAGCAGGGTGATGCCGGTTTCGTACGGCCGGCCGGTCTGGCGGTCGAGCAGGTCCACCTGGCGGCTGGCGCGAAGGATCGCCAACGGGCCATCGGCGGTTCCCGCCCGGTAGGAGACGGTGGCCTCCCAGGGGACGGGGATCAGGACCACCCTCGATTCCTCGGGTCGACAGGAGAGGCCGTAGAGGCCCTCGCCGGTAGCTGCCGCGTTGGGGTCCAGCCCAGCCATCTCGGGTTCCAGTGTAATCGCAAGCCGCCCTGTGCCGACGGCCGACGGGAGCGCGCCGGCGTGCTAACCTGCCAGGGTGGCAGGCATGGAGCGGGGAGCCCTCGTCTCCCGCCGCTTCTGTCGGAAGCTGGCCCCCGCCAGCCGCCTCGGGATCGCGGGCGCCCTGCTGTTGACGCTGGGCGGCTGCGCCCAGGCCGCGCGGGCCCTCGGCGGCTCTGCCGGTGAGGCGCGGCATGCGGTGGGCGAGCTGCTTGGGTCCATCGCTCTGCGCTTCGGCCCGCGGGAGCGGGACCCGGTCTACGCAGCGCTGCGCCCCCGTCTGGTGCGAGCCGCGTTCTGCCCATCTCGCGTCCACGACGACCCGTCGGCCTGGACCGAGTCGGAGGGCGAGCGGCGGGTGGTGACGTTCGGGGGCGGCATGGCCGGGGGGCGGTACCGGATCGGCGTGGTTCCTCGGGCCGGGCAGCCCCGCCGGTCGGCGAGCTACCGTGGGGCGCTCCGCCTCGAGCGGCTGGGGCGCGACGACTACGTCTGGCGACTGCGCGAGGAGCTGGCAGTGGGCCCGGTCACCGGCGAGCGGCTCGACGCCGCGCTGACCGAGCTGCTGCTCTGGGCCGAGGGTGCCCCCGAGGGTGACCTCGGTCCGAGCCTGCGTCGAGGGCTGCCCCGGACCACGCTGGCGCTCGGCCAGGTCGCTACGCTCGAAGCGCTGCGCTGTCGGCGGGAGGATGGGGCCGTGGCGCTCGAGCTCGAGGGCCGGCTCGAGCCCGCGGTGCTGGCAAAGTCCCACCCCCGCTACGCTCGCTTCCTGGAGAAGTACGTGCTCCCGGTGGAGCTTTGCGTGGTGGCCCGCGACGACACCGGCGTCGAGTGGTGGCGGGTGGAGCACCGGGACGGGCGTTTCGGTGCGCGCCTGCGGACGAGCGGCGGCTCACTGGCGCCACGGGTCGGAGCGCCGCGACGGATCCCCCGCACGCTTCTGGTGACGACCGACGTCGTGACCCGCACCAGCCTCTTCCGGGTCGGTGTGGAGCGGCTGGAGGCGACGGTCGAGACCTACGTCACGCCGCGAGCCCGCGGGTTCGTGGCCCGGTTCCGCAGCCAGCCACGGTGGGTGCTCCCCTTCCTGGTCCGCCCCTTCATGCAGGCCTCGCTGCGTCGGCCTTTCGAGGGCGGCGGAGCTTGCCTGGAGGGAGCGATCCTGGAGGACGGCGGCCTTCAGACGCTGCTGATGCGCGACTACCAGGTGGCCGTGCACGAGAGCTGGATCGTGCGCTGGCTGGGCCGCTTCATCGGCAGCGCGGTCTCGGCCTTCCAGGGCCCGGCCGAGCAGGAGGCCGATCAGCTCGTGGCCGAGGTCTTGCTCGCCCTTCGTGCCGACCTGCTGGAACGAGGTAAGATGATTGTCTCGAAGCAGAGAATGAAAGACGTTGACTCGGCAGGCGTGGAGCGCACCGGGCGGCGGTCGCCCGAGGCTCGTCGCGCGGGCCGGGTCATGGAAGGGAGCTCATGAAGATCGAACTGCCCGCACTGCCGTACAGCGAAGGCGACCTCGCCCCGTACATCTCCAGCCAGACCCTGAACATCCACCACGGTCGGCACCATAAGGCGTACGTGGAGAACACCAAGAAGCTGGTGGCTGGGACCGAGCTGGCCGACGCCTCCCTGGAGGAGATCATCCAGGCGACCGCCTCGAAGGCCGACAAGAAGGGGTTGTTCAACAACGCCGCCCAGGCCTGGAACCACGCCTTTTACTGGAAGAGCATGCGCCCGAAGGGCGCCGGCAAGCCCACCGGCGACCTGATGAGCAAGATCGAGGCCTTCGGCGGCTTCGACAAGCTCAAGGAGCAGCTCTCGCAGGCCGCCGTCACCCAGTTCGGGAGCGGTTGGGCGTGGCTGGTGCTCGACGGCGGGGCGCTCCAGGTGATGCAGACGTCGAACGCCGAAACGGCGCTGGCCGCCGGCAAGAAGCCGTTGCTCACCATCGACGTCTGGGAGCACGCCTACTACCTCGACTACCAGAACAAGCGGCCGGACTACGTGAAGGCGTTCGTGGACAACCTGCTCAACTGGGAGTTCGCGGCCGAGAACCTCGGCTAGGAAGGCCTGGAGAAACCGGGGACGCCATACGGGTCTTCGGAATGAACCCGTATTGTGTCCCCGGGTTTTTGGGTTCTGGTACGATCCGCCATGGAGCATCCTGCCGAGCTCGAGGCGCGGATCCGCGCCATCCCCAAGGTCGAGCTGCACCAGCACGTCGACGGGTCGATCCCGCCCGAGGTGACCTGGGAGCTGATGCGGCAGAACCGTCTCGAGCCGGTGGCGTCGCTCGAGGAGATGCGCCGGCGCCTCGAGGTCCAGGACGACGAGGAGGGGACCCTGCTCGCCTACCTGGACAAGATGCACTACCCGCTCTGGATCACCCAGTTCTACGAGAACATCAGCCGCGTCACCGAGGCCATCGTCGACGCGGCTGCGGCGTCGGGCGTGACCACCCTCGAGCTACGCTACTCGCCGGTGATCCACACCTACGCCGGGCTGACCCCGCGTCAGTCGATCCGGGCGGTGCTGTCGGGGATGAACCGGGCCCAGAAGCGCCACCCGATGCGGCTCGGGCTGGTGGTGATCGCGATGCGCCAGCACGGCCCCCACATCGCCAAGATCCTGGCCCGGCAGGCGTTGGCCGAAGCCCAGCACCTCCACACCCGCACCGGCGTGGTCGGCTTCGACATCGCCGGCCCGGAGCGGGGCAACCCGCCCCGCTTGTTCGGCAGCGCCTACGAGATCGCACGGCTGGGTAGGCTGGGTACCACCGTCCATGCCGGCGAGGACGCGCCGGCCGACTACGTCTGGCAGGCCGTGGACGAGCTGGGGGCCCGGCGGATCGGCCATGGCTGCTCCGCCGTGACCGACCAGGAGCTGCTGCGCCGGCTGGCCAAGGACCGGATCGCGGTGGAGTGCTGTCTGACCAGCAACTACCACACCGGCGCGGTCAAGCGTGGAGAGCGCCACCCGATCCACGCCTTCCTCGAGGCCGGCGTGCCGGTGGCCCTGTGCTGCGACAACAGCACCGCCTCGCGCACCAGCCAGCACCTGGAGAGCCTGCGGGCGGCAGCGGAGCTGGGTGTCGAGCAGGTGGAGCGGATCCACCACGAGGCGCAGGCCCACACCTTCATCCGTCCCGAGCGGGCCCTGGTCGAGACGCGCCGGCCCCGGCCATAGCCGGCTGGTATACTGACCTTCGCGACGGTGCCCGCCCCGCCCTCCCTGAGCACCAAGCCCCGGAGTGGAACGGCCGGAAAAGCGTCGTGAGGGAGGCGTATCGATGGCAAGACGAGGCTGGGGGCAGGGCCCGATCGACATCGGGGCGGATGGGGGCTTGCCCCATCTGCCCCGCCCGTCGCCGCGGCTTCTGCTGGTAGTGGCGGTGGTGCTGGCCGGGCTGCTGCTGCTGATCACCGGCTACTACCAGGTGGAGCCCGACGAGGTGGGCGTGGTCCAGCGCTTCGGCCGCTTCGTGCGTACCACCGACCCCGGACCGCACCTCAAGATCCCCTTCGGTGTCGAGAAGGTCACCAAGGTCCCGGTCAAGCGGCAGCTCAAGATGGAGTTCGGCTTCCGCACCCTGCGCGCGGGAGTCCAGTCCCAGTTCGACACCACCTCCCCCGAGGTCACCCAGGAGGCGGTGATGCTCACCGGCGACCTGAACGTGGCGGTGGTGGAGTGGATCGTCCAGTTCCGGATCGACGACCCCGAGGCGTTCCTCTTCAACGTGAGGAACGTCCCCGACACCTTCCGCTACATGTCGGAGGCGGTGATGCGCCAGGTGGTGGGCGACCACAGCGTCGACGAGGTGCTGACCATCGGCCGCGAGGCGATCGCGCTGCAGGCCAAGGACGAGCTGCAGAAGCTCTGCACGTCCTACGAGATCGGCATCGAGGTCCTGCAGTTGGTGCTGCAGGACGTCAACCCTCCCGACCCGGTCAAGCCCGCGTTCAACGAGGTGAACCAGGCGATCCAGGAGAAGGAGCGGGCCATCAACGAGGCCTGGGCCGAGTACAACCAGGCGGTGCCGAAGGCCAAGGGTGAGGCGGAGCAGATGATCCGGGGCGCCGAGGGCTACGCGCTCGAGCGGGTCAACAACGCCGAGGGCGACGCCAAGGCCTTCGAGGCGCTGTACGCCGAGTACCGCAAGGCTCCGGAGGTCACCCGCAAACGTATGTACCTGGAGACGATGGGCGATCTGGTACCGAAGCTGGGCCGCAAGCTGATCTTGGACGAGAAGCTGCGCGGGGTGCTGCCGCTGCTCCAACTCGACGGCTCGCGCAAGGAGGTGAGCCAGTGAGAGGACCCCTCGCCCTGATCTTGATCGCCGTCGCGGCCATCGTCCTGCTCTCCTCGGTCTACACGCTCGACCAGACCGAGCAGGCGATCGTGGTCCAGCTCGGCAGCCCGGTCGGCGGCGCCATCACCGAGCCGGGGCTGCACTTCAAGCTCCCCGTGCTCCAGGAGGTCCGGCGCTTCGACAAGCGCTGGCTCGAGTACAGCGGCGACGCCAACGAGATCCCGACCAAAGACAAGAAGTACATCTGGGTGGACACCTACGCCCGCTGGCGGATCGTGGACCCGCTGCGCTTCTACCAGGCGGTGGGCGACGAGCGAGGCGGCCAGAGCCGCCTCGACGACATCATCGACGGCAAGACCCGCGACGAGGTCGCCAAGCACAACCTGATCGAGATCGTGCGCTGGCACGATCGGAAGTTCGAGGTGACCGAGGAACTGGAGGGGATCGGCGCCGCCGAGGCGATGGCCCCGGTAACCACCGGCCGGGAGAAGATCGCGGAAACCATCTGGAAGGAGTCGGCGAAGATGACGCCGGGCGAGCTCGGCATCGAGCTGATGGACGTGCGCTTCCGGCGCATCAACTACGTGGAGAGCGTCCAGACCAAGGTCTTCGATCGAATGATCTCCGAGCGCAAACGGATCGCCGAGCGGAGCCGCTCGGAGGGACAGGGCCGGGCCGCCGAGATTCGAGGCGAGAAGGAGCGCGACATCCTCAAGGTCACCTCGGAGGCCTACAAGCAGGCCGAGCAGCTCAAGGGCGAGGCCGACGGCAAGGCGACTGCGATCTACGCGGCCGCCTACGGCCGTGACGCCGACTTCTACCAGTTCTCACGCTCGATGGAGACGCTCAAGAAGGGGCTCGATCAGGACACCTGGCTGATCCTGTCCACCGACTCGGAGCTGCTCAAGTACTTGAAGGGACCGAGCGGGCGCTGACCGCGACGGGTCGGCGATTGGAGCGGGCTGGCCCAGCGCCCTGGCGCGCCGGCACCGAAGAGGGGTCTCAGCCCGTCTCCTGGGACGGCGGCGGCGGTAAGAAGCCCTAGAAGAGGGAAGGGCGCCTCACGGCGCCCTTCAACGACTTGGAAGGATGGCCCCTCATTAGGGGGGCAGGGTTCTCTAGCGGGATGGTCTTTAGGTTGGAAAAGCCTTTAGGAATGCAACCCTCATCGGCATCATGCCTATCCCCAGAGCAATTCGCGTGCCGTCCTTCTCCATCGGGGCGACACGAGCCGAAGTGGCTGTGGCGTTGGCGGTTGCCGGCCCTGGAGGAAAGGCGCGGACGGGCCGCCGTGTCGAAACCGCGACAGGATTGCCGGATCCTGGACATGACCGCCGCGGAGTTTTCGGGCCCGTCGACCACCTCCCGTGGGGTGAGGGAGATCCGGGGCCCGGAGCGGTTGTGATGGCCGGCGCGGGTGGTATAATATTTGCTTCTCTCGCAGCGAGGGCTACTCAGAGGACATATTGAGATGAGGATGAGACTCACGGCGGCAATCCTGGTGATCGGCGCGGCTACAGCTTGGGCCGACAAGAAGTTCGACGACGCGGTCGCCAAGGCGGACGAGCAGCTCCGGAAGGGCAAGCAAGAGGATGCCCTGAAGACGGTGGAGAAGCTCGTCGACCAGAACCCGGGGCCCGAGGCGCTGATGGTGCTGAGCCGGCTGCACGATCGGCTGGGAGATCTCGACGCCGCCGGTCAGGCGCTGGACTCTTGCCTGGCCGCCGCCACCGGCGAGCAGCGGGCGGCGGTGCTGGCCGCGCGTTCGGCATTCGACCTCAGGGTGTCCTCCGGTCAGGTCGCTCTGGGCCACGCCGAGGAGGCGGTGCAGCTCGCCGAGAACGCCGACACCTTGGCGGCCCGCGCCCGCGCGCGGGTCCGGGTGGGGGACTACCCGGGCGGCCAGGCCGATGCCGAGAAGGCCCTGAAGATGGACGCGCAGAACCGCTCGGCGCAGATCGCCCTCGGTGAGGCCCTGATGGGTCTGGGCCGCCCGGCCGACGCGGTGGAGGTGCTGCAGAAGGCCGTCTCGACCGCCCCGTCGTCGGGATGCGCGCTGTGCCGGGCCAGCCTGCTCAACCTGGCGCGCACGCGGCTGGCGCTGGCCCTGATCGCGAGCGGTCGGGCAGCCGAGGCGGTGACGGTGGCGCGTCAGGCCACCGAGGCGAACGAGAAAGCGGGTGAGGCCTTCGCCATCCTGGGGACGGCGATCCTGGCGGACAACAAGGCGGGCTGGAGTGACGCCATCGCCCAGGCCCAGATGGGAGCGTTCAACAACCCCAAGAACCCGTTGGTGAACGTGCTGGTGGCCAAGATCTTCGAGGCGGGGAGCAACCCCGCCCAGGCCGAGCGCCACTACCGGATGGCGCTCGAGGCCGATCCCGCCTATGCCCCCGCCCAGGTGGCCCTGATTCAGGCCCTGGTGGGGAGCGGCAAGCTCGACGAGGCCCTCGACCTGGCCAAGAAGCTGGTGGAGAAGGCCCCGCAGAGCGGCGACGCCCAGCTCATGCTCGGCACCATCCTGATCCGCAAGGGCCAGTGGGGCGACGCCACCTCCTCCCTGGAGCAGGCGGTCAAGTACTCGCCCGGCAACGCCTTGGCCCACGCCGCGCTGGGGACCGACTTCCAGTACGTGGGCGAGTCGGAGAAGGCGGCCGAGGAGTACCGCCAGGCGGTCAAGCTGGACCCCAAGAACATCGACTACCAGGAGACCTTCGGACTGCTGCTGGGCCTGGCGGGCCAGCAGGAGGAGGGGATCGAGGTCCTCAAGAAGGTCACGTCGACCCCGGGCTACAAGGACACGGCCGGCTTCACCAACCTGGGCTGGATCTACCGGAACATGGATCCGCGGCGGCCCGCGGAGTCGGCCGCCGCCTACAAGAAGGCGCTGGAGCTCGACCCCAAGAACTTCCAGGCGGCGATCGGCCTGGGCTGGGCACTGTCGTACGCCAAGGACTTCCCGGCCGCGATCGCGGCCTTCAACAAGGCGATCCAGGTCGAGCCCAAGACCGCCGGCGAGGCCTACAACGGCATCGCCTGGTGCCACTACTTCAGCAAGGACATGGACAAGGCCGAGGAGTTCTCCAACAAGGCCCAGCAGGCGGGGCGCAACGTCAACGGTCTGGTCGACGCGATCGACAAGTATCGCAAGGCCGTGGCCGAGAATGCGGCGAAGGCCCAGGAGCAGTTCGATCAGGCCCAGAGGGAGTGGGAGCAGGCCAACCAGGCGGCCAAGCTCTTCGACCAGGTGAGGAACCAGAAGGCCAGCTCCGAGGCCCGGATCGCCGTGATCAAGAAGCTCGGCCGGCTGGGCTCCGAGCAGGCGGCGGCGGCCTTGACCGGCTTGTTGCGGGACCCGGACCGCGAGATCCAGCTCGAGTCCTGCCAGGCGCTGGCCAAGATGGGTTCGGTGGCCCGAGCGGCGGTGCCGATGCTGCGCCACCTGGTGGAGAACCAGACCGAGTGGCCGACGGTGCTCACCGAGGAGCAGATGAAGCAGCAGTGGCTGGAGGGCCAGGTGAAGCGCTGCGCTCAGGACGCGCTTTCGAGGATCCGCTAGCCCGACCCGGGCCGCCGGCCTCGGCGCTGGCGGCCCCACCACACCAGCAGGACCACCAGCAGCACGCCTGAGACCAGGCCGAGGCCACGGTTCGCCCCTTCGAGCAGCGCCCGGAGCCGCTCCCAGCGGAGGCCCAGCAGCGCGCCGGCCGAGACGATCAGGGCGTACCAGATCGCCGACGCCAGAGCCGCCGGCAGCAGGGCCCGCAGCGGTGACAGGCCCACCACGCCGGCGAAAGGCAGGACGCCGGCGCGAAAGCCGGGTAGGAACCGGCTCAGGAAGATCCCGAGCATGCCGTGGCGGCGATAGGCCCGCCCGATCACGTCCAGCGTCTCCGGGGGGAGCAGGCGTCGGGGCCATCCGGATCGAAAGAAACCCTCGCCGTAGACCCGGGCCAGGGCGTACACGGCCACGGCGGAGAGGGTGTTGGCCCCCCAGCAGGCGACGCCGATCCCCAGCGCGGAGGCGGATCCGCGTGCGGCCAGGAAGGCGCCCAGCGCCACCGCCAGGTCGGCGGGCACCGGCGGGAAGACGTTCTCGAGCGCCGACAGCACCATCAGGGTCCCGTAGCGCGCAAAAATGGGCAACCCTGTCAGCCAGTCCAGGAAGGGGTCGAGCACTCGGGCCTCTACCGGAGCAGGGACTCGCGGACCAGGTGGACCACCGAACGGTAGCGGTGGCCCACCGCCCGGCTCATCCCGAGCTCGCAGGTCCGGCAGGTGGAGTAGAGGCCGGCCCCAGCCTCGGCCAGGGCGCGGACCTCTTCGGCCTCGGCGAGCGTGGCGCTCTTGGTCAGCTCGGGGACCAGAAAGCCGCGGTCGCCGGCGAAGCCGCAGCACTCCGCCGCGATGGGAACCACCACCCGCTCGGCATGGGCCTGGGCAACCGACAGCAGATCGGGAAGCCCGCCCGCCTTGACCAGCGTGCACGTGGGGTGCAGGACCGAGACCCCGGGCCGCTTTCGCGTCGCGCCGAGGTTGGGGAGGACCTCGCAGGCCCAGAAGGTCGAAAAGTCCATGATCCGTAGCCGGGCGCCCCGCTCCCCCAGCAGGCGCCGGGCTTCATGAAGCGTCCCACCGCACGGTGAGGTGTCCGTGACCACCGGGTCGAGACCCTCCCGGCTGGCCCGCCACAGGGCCTCGAGGGTGGCGGTCGCCGCCCGCTCGGCCGCCTCCGGGAAACCCTTGCTGGCAAACGGCATCCCGCAGCAGAGCGAGCCCAGGGGCTCCGGATAGCGCACCTCGAAGCCGGCGGTGGCCAGCGTCTCGAGGGTCACCTCGGCCAGGCCGGCCTCACCTGGATCCGGGCCCAGGACCCGGGTCAGGCAGCTCGGGAAGTACACGACACGGTGGGACGCCGGGGCAGGGTGGACCGGCGGCAACGGCGGGGCGGCCGACGGTAGGTCCAACGAAGGCGGCAACCGCGGCAGCAGCGACGGAGCAACCGCGTGCAGCGCGCCGGTCGCCAGGGCGACGAGGCGGGCCCCGCCCGGCGAGGCGCGGAGCCGGTGGGCGGCGGCGAGCCCGGCCCGGGCCGCCCAGGCGGTCGTGGCGAATCGACGGGCGGTGACGCCAGCCAGCCGTCGGGCCAGAGGGCCGTGCGTGGCGAGGCGACGCTGCTTGACCAGGGCGCCGGTATCGATCTTCACCGGGCACGACGTCTGGCACATCGCGTCGACGGCGCAGGTCTCGAGGCCTTCATACACGAAGTCGCGCTCGAGGGACCGCCGGACCGCCCCGGCCTCGGGCGTGCCGAGACCGGCCAGCCGCTCGAGCTCGCGCGCCACCACGATCCTCTGGCGCGGCGAGAGGGTCAGCTCGCGGGAGGGACAGCGCGGCTCGCAGAAGCCGCACTCGATGCAGCGGTCGACGGTGGACGAGACGGCGGTGAGCGGCTTCAGATGGCGCAGGTGGGCCTTCGGATCGTCGTTCAGCACCACCCCCGGGTTCAGCACCCCGTGGGGGTCGAGCAGGGCCTTGATCTTGTGCATCACCTCGTAGGCGCGGTCGCCCCACTCGGTGCGCACGAAGGGCGCCATGTTCCGGCCTGAGCCGTGCTCGGCCTTGAGCGCACCGTCGTACTTGTCGACCACCAGCGAGACCAGCTCCTGCATGAAGGCGGCGTACCCGTCCACCGCCTCCTGGCGGCCGAAGTCCTGGGCCACCACGAAGTGCAGGTTGCCGTCTTTGGCGTGGCCGAACACGATCGCCTCGGGATACCGGTGTCGGACGAACAGCTCCTGCAGGTCGGCGATGGCCTCGGCCAGCCGCGGGACCGGGACCGCCACGTCCTCGATCACCACCGATGTGCCGACCGGGCGCACCGCCCCCACCGCCGGGAACAGCCCCTTGCGCAAGCGCCAGTGTCGCTCGCGCTCCGCCGGGTCGCGAGAGAAGCGGGGCGGCGTCAGCAGCCGGAACCGCCGCAGCGCCGCTTCGACCGCCACCATACGATCCCCCAGCCCGCTCTCGTCCTCGGCGCGTAGCTCGACCAACAGCGCCGCCGTCTGGTCGCCGATCGGAAAGGGGTACTCCCGGTCCTCCTGCTGCGAGCGCAGCGATGCCGCGTCCATGATCTCGACGGCCGCCGCCTCCAGCGCGGCGAGAGGGCCCACCGCAGTCCCCGCCTCGGTCAGCGCTTCGAAGAACAGCAGCCCGGTGGCCCGGAAAGGCGGCTCCGGGACGGTTCGCAGCGTGGCCTCGGCCACGAAGCCGAGGGTCCCTTCCGAGCCGACCATCAGGTGGGCCAGGATCTCCGCCGGCGAGTCGAAGTCGAGCAGGGCGTTGAGCGAGTAGCCGGTGGTGTTCTTGGCCTGGAACTTGCGCCGGATCCGGCTGGCCAGCCCGGTATCGGCGCGGACTTCGTCACGGAGCGCCAACAGGGCGGCGTGGAGGTCGGGGCGACAGGCTCGCAGGTGTGGATCGGCGTCGGGCCGGGCCGTGTCGACCACGGTGCCGTCGGCCAGCACCAGCCGGACGCTTTCGAGCGTCTGGTAGCTGTTCTGGCGAACGCCGCAGCACATCCCGGAGGCGTTGTTGGCCAGCACGCCTCCCACCATCGCCGCCTCGACCGAGGCCGGGTCGGGACCGAGACCGCGGCGGAAGCGCGCCAGGTGCCGGTTGATGTGTCCCAGCACCACGCCCGGCTGGGAGCGCACGCGGGTCCCGGCATCGAGCACCTCGAAGCGCTTCCAGAACGGCGCCAGCTCCACCAGGATGTCGTCGGTCACTGCCTGCCCCGAGAGCGACGTGCCGGCGGCGCGGAAGGTGACGTGGCGTCCGTGCTCGGTGGCGTAGGCGAGGAGGGCGGCGACCTCCTCATCGGTGCTCGGGCGGACCACCACCTCCGGGATCATCCGGTAGATCGAGGCGTCCGCCGAGCGGCCGAGCCGGTCGATCGGGCGGCTGAGCACCCGGTTGGGTGAGAGGAGGGCCGTCAGCTCCCGCACCAGAACCGGGTCTGGCTGGTGAAGGGTGGTCACCCTGCCGCCTCTTTCGGCAGCACAGGCACCGGGAAGCTGATCCGGGTCCCCCCGGCGTTGACGGTCACCATGGCGGTGCGCCGGGTGGTGAGACGGTCACGGGTCTGCCCGCTGGCGTCGGTGGTCAGGATCCGGCCCTTCGAGTAGAGGGTCCCACGGTTGGTGCTGATCCGGACCTCGACGCCCTGGGCGGGATGGCCTCCCCGCCAGCGCACGCGAACCATCACCTGCACCTGGCCTCCGCCCGGCGGCAGGTGGCGGGGCTCGACCCAGGCCGTGACCACCAGGGGCCGGGTCTCGAGGCGCGGCTCGAGCTTCTCGGGCTCGGGCGTCGGCGCGGCCTGGGGAGGTGGCTCGAGCCCGGCGGGCGGAGGGGCCGACAGGGACCGGCAGGCCGAGCCGGCCAGGCCGAGCAGGCCCACCGTGCACAACGCCAGCGCGCCGAGGTGGGCGGGCCTGTGCATCTCAGGCGGCCATTCTAGAATGGTCACCCCGGCATCACCACCCGGTGGTTAATCGAGCTCTGCTTCGACGAACCACTCTCCCCGCATACGATCGCGGAAGATCCGGTAGACGCCGCCATCGAGGGCCACGTCCCACTCCTCACGGCTCCAGGCCACGTCCCACCAGTCCCCCGAGGCGCGCCAGGGGCCGGCACGGTCCCGGACCGGACCGGCGATGCCGGGAGCGGTCAGGTGGGTGGGCTCTCCCCGCTCGAGCCTCACCTGAGCGGGCCGCGGGGGGCGGAAGGCCCGGAGCGCCACCCGGGGCCACAGCGGCGACCGCAAACGCGAGGGAGGCAACGTGCCCGGGGCGAAGGTCCCCAGCACGAAGCCGCCCGGGCGGTGGGTGTCCAGGATCGTGATCGCCCCGGCCCGGCCCTCGGAGGTCCACTCGTACAGCCGGGCCATCGTCGAGAGGAGCTTCTCGGGAGAAGGCAGCGCCGGGTCGATCAGGGAGAGCTGGACCTCTCGCGCCGGGGTGGGCTCGGCGCGCACGGTGAGCGCCAACACCGCTTCGCCGGGAGGGGTCGCCTCCAGGTCGAGCAGCAGCAAGGTCCGCCAGGTCCGGGCCTCCGCCGAAGGCACCGCCGGGCTGAGGACGCATCGATGATGCCGTCCGTCGGTCAGCAACAGGTCGAGGGTCAGGGTGGCCGCCTGGCGGCCTCGAGTGCGCAGCCCTTTGCAGAGCGACTCCAGCACCCGTGAGAGCAGAAAGGAGAGTGGCTCGATCCCCTCGACCGGCCAGTCCACCTCCAGCGTGGCTTCGAAGGACTCGGGCGGCAAGGCGGGGACCAGCGGCGTCTCGTCCTCGCCTCGTGCCAGCCGGCGGAGGCGCGGGCCGTCGGGTCCCAGGCGCTCCGCCAGCCCCACCGCCGGGAGCCGGGCCAGGTCACCGAGGGTCCGCAGTCCCCAGCGTTGCAGGAGCTTCAGGCGGTCCTCGGGCAGAGCGAGGTGGGCCAGTGGTAGATCGGCCAGGGCGGCCGGCTCGCTTCCGGCGGGGACCAGGGTCAGGCCGGGGCGTGATCGGGCCAGAATCCGGGCCGCCATCCGCGTCCAGGCCAGGGCGACCTGGGGGTCCACGAGGCCATGCCCACGACTCGCCTCGAGCAGCGCCTCGCCCAGCGACCGCATCGAGGGCCAGAGCCGTCCCATGCCGTCGAGGTCGAGCAGCACCAGGTCGGGCTCGGCCAGCTCGAAACGTGGCGTGAAGGTCCGGGCCACCTCCTGCAGGACGTCTGCCCTCGGGAGAGAGCCGGGGACGTGAAGGGCGCCGAACACGGTCTGGACCGAGCGAGCGTACCGCTCAATGGATGGCCTGGAGCGCGAAGGCGGCCGGCTCGACGACGTGCCGTCCCACGCGCCCCTGGGCCTCGAAGCCCTGGAAGAGACGCGCCGGACCGGGGGCCCCCGACCAGCGGGGACCGGCGCGGTCCAGGGCGAGCGACGCCCCCCGGGGACCACAGGCCACATGGCTGCCCGCCAGCAGCACCAGGGCCGTCGCCGTGTCCTCGATCATGCGGCCCAGACGGATCCAGGTCGCGCCCGGCACGCGCAGGGCTGCGGCAGGCAACCCGGCGAGGTCCAGCACGACCAGGTGGAAGATCCCGGAGCCGAGCAGGACTCCCAGGGCGGAGAGGGACCTCTCCAGCGTTCGCTCACCACCTCCCCCGCGCAGCCAGAGCAGCCGCGCGAGGTCGGCGCCGGCCGCCGACACCGTGGCCGGGTCCAGGCGATCTCCCGGGTCCAGCCAGGCCGCCAGGCTCCCCTCCCGCGTCGTGCGAGCCACCAGGGCCTGGACCAGGCCGGTGCGCCCCGAGGAGGCCGGACCGTGGATCTCCGACACCTGGCCGCTGGGGATCCCGCCGGCCAAGGCTCTATCGATGGGAAAGATACCGGTCGGGAGCGGGGCGTGACGCGGGGGCGCTGGCCCCAGGACGGGAAGGCGGCGCTGTTCGAGGAGGGCTTCGAGGTGGGTGCGGGTCAGCGCGGACATATTTGTTTCGCCTTCTGTTCGCCATGATGCGTCCCGCCGGCCCGGCTGTCAAGTCTCTTACACGTCGAAGACCGCAAGGACCGGCGCGTGGTCGGAGGGCTGCTTGCCCTTCCGTTCCTGCCGGTCGATAGAAACGTCCACACACCGCTCGGCCAGGGCTCGGGTGGCGAAGACGTGGTCGATCCGCAGCCCCTGGTTGCGGGGAAACGCGAGCATTCGGTAGTCCCACCACGAGTAGAGGCCGGGCTCCTCGTGGCGGAGTCGGAACGTGTCGACCAGGCCGAAGCCAAGGACGTGCTCGAGGGCCGCCCGCATCTCCGGATGGAACAGGACGCTCTCCTTCCAGGCCTCCGGATCGGCAACGTCCCGGGCCTCCGGCGCCACGTTGAAGTCGCCGCACAACACGAGGCGATCGGTCGCGGCGAAGCGAGAATCGAGCCAGGCGCGCAGCCTCCGGGTCCATTCGAGCTTGTAGGCGCACTTCTCCGACCCCAGCTCGCCCCCGTTCGGGACGTAGACCGACACCACCTCGATCCCCCGGACCCGGGCCGCGACCAGGCGTGCCTGGGGATCGTCGACACCGTCGTCCATGCCCTTCAGGATCCCCTCCGGCTCCTCTCGGGAGAGGATCGCGACGCCGTTATAGGTCTTCTGGCCGAGCACGGCGGCGTGGTAGCCCGCCGCTTGCAGCTCGGCGAAGGGAAAGGCCTCCTCCCGGACCTTGAGCTCCTGGAGGCAAACCACGTCCGGCTGCCGGTGAGCCAGCCAGCCGAGCAGGCGATCTCGTCGGGCCTTGATCGAGTTCAGGTTCCAGGTGGCGATGGTCAGCACGGCGAACTCCTTTGTGGCTAGAGACTTCGTATGGTAGTCTGAGTTTCCCCCGTGGCCCCGGGGTCCCCCCGGGCGCCTCCGTCCGGGGACCCCGTGGGTCCAGGGCCGGAGGTGTCAGACCCACCTCCCAGGAGGAAATGGATTGGCAGAAAACGCCCAGGACGAGCAACGCCTCGCCCTGTTCATCGACTTCGAGAACATCGCCATCGGCGTGCGCGACGCCCACTACCGCAAGTTC
>CAZNNH010000112.1:18056-20436 GCA_964574335.1 uncultured Acidobacteriota bacterium
CATCGACTTCGAGAACATCGCCATCGGCGTGCGCGACGCCCACTACCGCAAGTTCGACGTCAACCTGATCCTCGAGCGGCTGCTGGACAAGGGCAAGCTCCTGGCCAAGAAGGCCTACGCCGACTGGAGCCGCTACTCCGACTACAAGCGCAGCTTCCACGAGTGCGCCATCGAGCTGATCGAGGTCCCCCAGAAGTCGGTGGGAGGCAAGAACTCCGCCGACATCCGGCTGGTCGTCGACGCAATGGACATGTCGTTCCAGAAGGAGCACATCAACTCCTTCGTCGTCGCCTCGGGAGACTCCGACTTCTCGCCCCTCGTCTCCAAGCTCAAGGAGAACAACAAGTACGTGATCGGCTTCGGGGTCAAGAACTCGACCTCCGACCTGCTGATCGAGAACTGCGACGAGTTCATCTTCTACGAGGACCTGGTACGCGGCGGCCAGCAGCGGCCGCTGGCCCAGATGGCCACGGTGCCGAGCAAGCTGCAGGAGTGCTTCGGCCTGCTGGTGGACGCGATCGTCGCCCTGCAGCGCGAGAACAAGGAGATCCTCTGGGGCTCCATGGTCAAGGAGACCATGAAGCGCAAGCGACCGTCCTTCAACGAGTCCTACTACGGCTTCCGGACCTTCAGCCAGCTCCTCGAGGACGCCCGGCGGCGCGGGATCGTGACCTTGCGTCGCGACCAGCGCTCGGGCAGCTTCATCATCGAGGACCTGGTGGCCGAGGCCATCACCGGGCCCACCCCCAAGGTCGAAGTGGCCAGCGTCTCGCGGCCGGCCACCGAAGAGACCCGCGCGGAGACGGCCACCGGCCCCGAAGCAGAGGCCGCCAACGGCCGCCCGACACGCCGGCGGCGGAGTCGCGGGCGCCGCACCCGGGGGTCCGCCTCGGGAGCGCCCGATGCCGCCAACGAGACGGCTGCCGAGCAGACCGACGGCGACGAGATGGACGCCGGGGACGAGAACGAAGAGGAGCACGCGACGCCCGAGGCCCACGAGGCCGGCCGCGCCGAGGCGACGGCCGCACCTCCCTCCGACCCCGTGTCCCCTCCAGCCATCGAAGCCGCCCGGGCGCCGGAGCGACCTTTCTCGCTGTTCTCGTGGATCCGCCGGGACCCGGCGGCGACGTCCGAGGAGGAGCCCCCCGAGCCGACGGAGTGACGCCGGCTCGGTCCTGATACCGGTCGTGGCCGCCAGGCCGGGGGCGGGAGACGCGTGCCGTCACCCGGCGGCTACGCGGTCGGGTCGGGCCCTCTCCTCACAGCGGTGTTGCTGTAGTGAGCGTGGCGATCCACGACAGAGCCGCCACCATCCCGACGTACTCGACGAGCGCCCGGCGATCGGTCTCCCGGGGAGACGTCGCCGAGAGCGAGCGCAGCACGGCGCCTAGGGCCAGCAGCAGCAGCAGGCCGTCCTTCGTGGCCAGCCAGCCAAGGCCCACGGCTGCCGTCGCCAGCCACCGGTCGTGGCGCGAGAGGGCCCGAAAGCCCCGCCCGCCGTCGAGTGGCCCGATGGGGAGCAGGTTGAACAGGTTGATCCAGGCCCCCACCTTGGCGATGGCGGCCCAGAACGGCTGCCCGGTCAGGTGGAACAGGGCCAGCGCGGCGAGGGTGGCACCCAGCCCCCACAGCGGGCCAGCGAGGCCGACGCGGGCATCCTCGCGTGGGCTGCTCGGGTACTGGTTGAGACGAACGAAGGCCCCGAAGCCGGGGACGAACATCGGTGCCGAGGCGGCGATCCCGTAACGACGCAGCGCCGCCACGTGACCCATCTCGTGCACATAGAGGGAGAGCACCAGGCCGAGGGCGAACCACCAGCCCCACGCGGTCCAGTAGACCGCCAGCGAGGCCAGCATCGTCAGCAACGTGGAGGCGTTGGTGAAGCCGGCGAGCAACAGCTTGGCCTTGCCCAGCGCGAAGGCGATGACGACCTTCAGCTTCCACAGCAGCAGGCCGGCGGCCCCGAACGGCGCGAGCCATCTCGCCCAGGCCGATCCCGGTGGGGGCCCGGAAGGCTGTGGCCGTGCCTGGTCGGCCCGGTCGACGCGGGCGCTGATCTCGGCCACCCTCTCGCCGATCCGAAGGCTCTGGCGGCTTCTGGGCGGTAGCAGCTCGAGCGCCGCGCGCCACCTGGCGAGCGCCACCGAGTCGTCGCCCGCTTCGGCGGCCTGCTCGGCTTCGGCGGCCAGGGCCCTCAGCCGGTCGGCGTGCACCAGCCGTTGGCAGACCGGGCAGGACAGCAACGAGGGCCCGAGCTCGGTGCCGCACCCGGCACAGGTCGCCGGTTCGGGAGGCTCCCGGGCCGTCTGGTCCGGGAGGCCGAGCGAGCTCACGCGCCCGACTTCCGCTCCCCGACCCGGAACGGCCCGCTGATCGTCAG
>CAZNNH010000113.1:0-20299 GCA_964574335.1 uncultured Acidobacteriota bacterium
GATCGCCCATCTCGTGGGCGATAGTCACCCACCAGTCACGGGGCCTCGGGATCTCTCACGCACGCCGCCGCGCCGCGCCACCGGCGGCGGCGCGGCGGCACCTACCCGCGGGAACGCTGCGACTACTGCGGGTACCAGTCGAGCACGCGGACCTCGATCCCCGGGTCCTTCGCGACCAGCTCCTTGAACCGGCCCAGGTCGCTCTTCCCTCCCTGGCCGCGGAAGTGGTACGGGTAGACCACCTTGGGCTTGAAAGCCAGCACCGCGTCGGCGGCCTGCTCCACCGTCATCGTGTACGGCTGGTTCATGCACAGGAAGGCGACGTCGATGTCCTTCAGCGCCCGCATCTCGGGGGTGTCCTCGGTGTCGCCGCTTACGTAGACGCGGGTCGCGCCGAGGGTCAGGACGTAGCCGTTGCCCACCCCCCTGGGGTGGAACTTGAGGTGCTCCTCGGTCAGGTTGTAGGCGGCGACCGCTTCGACCTTGACGCCGAGGATCTCGGCGCTCTGGCCGTTCCCCAGCACCTCGGTCTTGGCCCGCAGCCCCTCGGGGAGCTTCTCGGCCACCACCTGCGGGGCGACGATGCGGGTAGTGGCCGTGACCACGCCCTCCAGCGTCGGCACGTCCAGGTGGTCCCCGTGGGTGTGGGTGATCAGCACCAGGTCCGGGCGGGCCTGGTCGGCCAGGCGCTCCGCGCCGCCCACCGGGTCCACGTAGATCGTCTTGCCGTCGAAGGTCAGGATCAAGCTGGCGTGCTCGATGGGGACGATCGTCACGGCGTCCTTCCCGGAGCCCACCTGATCGCCCGCGGCCAGCGCCAACGCGGAGAGCGCGAACAGGGCCAGGATCGGTGTCTGCATGGGCTTGTCTCCTTCTTGCCGACGGACCGTGTCGGCAGACGGTATTCTACTGTCCTCGTATCATCGGCTGAAGGAGGTCCGTTGGCCCAACCACATTTCACCCCCGCGCTGTTCGCCTTCCTCGAGGAGCTGCGCTACAACAACGACCGCGCCTTCTTCCAGGAGAACAAGGAGCGCTACCGGCGGGACGTCCAGTCCCCTTTGCTCCGCTTCATCGAGGACTTCGCCGCCCCGCTGCGCTCGATCAGCCGCCACTTCGTGGCCGAAACGCGTCCGGTGGGCGGGTCGATGTTCCGGATCCAGCGCGACACCCGCTTCTCCCGGGACAAGTCGCCCTACAAGACCCACGCCGCCGCCCAGTTCCGCCACCTCAAGGGGAAGGACGTTCACGCCCCCGGGTTCTACCTCCATCTCGAGCCGGGCCAGGTCTTCTTCGGAGCCGGGATCTGGCACCCGGACGCGACCGCTCTGCGGGCCATCCGGTCCTGGATCGCCAAGCGGCCGGACCAGTGGCGGGCCGTGGTCCAGGCGCCGGCCTTCCGGCGCGCCTGCCAGCTCGAGGGCGAGACGCTCAAGCGCCCGCCGAGCGGCTTCGACCCCGATCACCCGCTGATCGACGAGATCAGGCGCAAGGACTTCGTGGTGGGAGCCCATCTCGACGACCGCGCGGCGTTGCGCGCCGACTTCCTGAAGCGGTTCGTCGGCTTCTGCACCGCCTCGGCGCCCTTCATGGAGCGGCTCACCCGCGCCGTCGGGCTCCGTTTCTGAGCCGAGCCGAGCCGTCCAGCCACTCCTCGAGGGCCCCGGCGAACCGGGCTGGAGCGCCCGGGTCCATCCTCAAGTAGAGGGCGGGCTCGATCAGCTCCAGCTCCATCACCGCAAAGCCTCCGTCGGCCAGGCGGACCAGGTCCACGCGCCCCTGGAGCGGCCGCCGGTCGAGGGCCGCCATGGCGCGGTCGG
The DNA here is from genome assembly GCA_964574335.1 of uncultured Acidobacteriota bacterium. Classification (GTDB taxonomy): domain Bacteria; phylum Acidobacteriota; class Vicinamibacteria; order Fen-336; family Fen-336; genus CAZNNH01. Next base: position 1,821 of record CAZNNH010000113.1, read on the forward strand.
CGGCGGCCAGCAGCTCCGCTCCCGCCTCCACGGCGCGGACGGTGGAGCCGTGCTCCTCCTGGACACGGAAGTCCCCGGGCTTCGGCGTCTTGAGGATGGTGTGGCTGTGGCGGCCGCCGAAAAAGACGACCGAGAGCTCCCCCTCCTCGACCACGCTCGGGATGAAAGGCTGCACCAGGAAGCCCCGATCCCGGAAGACTGCCTCCAGCTCCAGCGCCCTCGCCTCCAGCCGTTCCGGGGTGAGCCGATAGGCGTCGCCGGCGTTGGCGCCAACCACGGGCTTGATCACCAGCTCACGGGTCCCCAGCTCGTCGAAGCGGCCTCGCAGCTCGCCGGCTCGGAGCCCCGACTCGAAGCGGGTGGGCACGATCGTCACCCCGCGCGCCGCGAGGTCGCGGAGGTAGGTCTTGCGCAGGTTCCACCGCACCAGGGCCAGGTCGTTGGCCAGCCGGGCCCCGGAGCGGTCGATGGCCCGAAGCGCCGTCAGGAACTCGTCCGGCGCCGCCTGGTAGTCCCAGGTGGTGCGGATCACCACTGCATCGAATCGGCCCCAGTCGACGCGGGCCCGCCAGGGGACCAGCTCCACCTCGACGCCCGCCTCGCGGAGCGGGGCGATCACCAGATCGTCGTCGGTGACGAACCCCTCGAGGCCGTCGGCGGTCAGGAAGGCACAGCGTGGCATTCCCGAGTGTAGCTCGTCTCCCGGCGAGGGTTTGACAAGCCGGGGCAGCGGCCTCAGGCTGCCCGATCGTGGCGAAGAGACCCGGCAAGAAGCAGGTCACCCTCTACACCGACGGCGCCTGCACGGGCAACCCGGGTCCGGGCGGATATGGGGCCATCCTTCAGTTCGGCAAGCACCGTCGCGAGCTGTCGGGGGGCTACGCCCACACCACCAACAACCGGATGGAGATGATGGCCGTGATCGTCGGGCTCGAGACGCTCAAGGAGCCCTGCCGGGTGCGGGTGGTCACTGACTCCGCGTACGTGGCCAACGGCATCGAGAAAGGCTGGGCGCGGTCGTGGCAGGCGCGCGGCTGGCGGCGGCGCACCGGGGAGCCGGCGCTGAATGCCGATCTCTGGCAGAGGATCCTCGACCTGTGCCAGGAACACGAGGTCTCGTTCCAGTGGGTGCGGGGGCATGCCGGCCACCCCGAGAACGAGCGCTGCGACCGGCTCGCCGTCGAGGCCGCGGCCGGTCCCGACCTGCCTCCTGACGTCAGGGGTCGACCCTCGGGGTCCTGACCGGAGGAGGCGGCGGCTAGCGTTCCAGACGACCCACGAGCCGCGGCTGCTTCGTCGGTCCAAAGGCGACGTTCACCTGCTGGTCGAACAGCAGCACCTCACCCTGGAACTCGAGGCGGAGCGTGGTGCAGAACGGCGTCTCGTAGAAGCAGGCCCGGGCGGTGTAGGTGTGGTCGTCGGTCCAGGCCCCGCTGGCGGCCACCGGCATCGGGCTGCCGTCGTAGTGCCGTCCGGTCAGGGGCAGGCGACCGCCCTTGTGCCATTCGCCGTGGCCGCACGGGACCTTCGAGTCCTGGCCACCCACCCGAACCAGCAGCGACGTCTCCTTCCCGACCTCCAGACCCACCGCCTGGATCGGCCCGTCGTGCTCGGGCAGGTGGTAGAGCCTCCCCGAGACCCGCCTGGCGAGCGGGGAATCGGCGCGACCGGCGGGCGGTGCCAGCCTCAGGTGGGCCAGCTTCGTCGAGAGGCGCTGCTGGCCCGGCCCGTCGGCGGCCAGGGGCTCGGGCGACATCCCCGCCAGGAGATGTCCCCAAACCAGGTTCAGCACCGCCTGCATGTCGCCCACGCCGCTGGTGATGGCGATGACCGCGTCCTGGTCGGGGAGCACGATGCAGTACTGGCCGAAGGCCCCGTCGCCGCGGTAGACCCCGTGGCGGCAGCGCCAGAACTGGTAGCCGTAGCCCTGCTCCCAGTCGCTGTGCGGGTTGGAGCCGTTGGACATCTGCCGCGCGGTGGCCTGGGCCACCCACTCGGCCGGCAGGATCGCCCGCCCCTGCCACACCCCCTTCTGCAGGTATAGCTGGCCGAACCGCGCGATGTCCTCCGTCGTCAAGTGGAGCCCGAAGCCGCCCAGGCAAACGCCGTCCGGGCTCAGGTCCCAGGAGGGGTTCCGGATCCCGAGCGGCTCGAAGAGGCGGGGGCGCAGGTACTCGAGCAGCGTCGTCCCCGAGACCTTCTGGACGATGGCGGAGAGCATGTAGGAGGCGGGGGTGTTGTACACGAAGTGGGTGCCGGGCTTGTGGGCCACCGGCAGCGACAGGAAGGCCCGGGTCAGCGGGACGTCCGAGGGATCGTAGGAGAAATCGGCGATGTCCTCGGCATGGTGACCGGCGCTCATGGCCAGCAGGTCCCGCACCCGCATCGCCTTCAGGTTCTCGGAAGGCTCGGGCGGGGCCTGGTCGGGGAAAAACGACACTACGGTGTCATCGAGGCTCAGCCGCCCCTCGGCAATCGCCAACCCGATTCCCGTCGAGGTGAAGCTCTTGGAGAGCGAGAAGAGGACGTGCGGGTCCTGGCTCCGGTAGGGCTCCCACCACCCCTCGGCCACCACCTGGCCGTGGCGGAGGACCATCAGGCTGTGCAGGGCGTCGATGTCCCGCTCGGCCGCCTCGACGAAGGCGAGGATGGCCGAGGAGGGAAGGCCCTGCGCCTCGGGCGTGCTGCGAGGCAGCTCCGCCCGGTCGGCAGCCCGAGCCGGCAGGCACAAGCAGGAGAGCAGGAGAGCGGCGCCGAGGATTCTCATGGTCCCGCATTCTGCCACGACTGGCGGATCCCCCCATGCCTCGCCGCGCTCATCGCCCCGGTCCCGCCTCTCCTCCGGCTCCCACCCCACGCAGGGCCTCTCGCGCCGCCGCTGCCAGGCGCGAGGGTCCCTCCCGCTCGACCTCGGCCAGGAAATCGAGGGCCGCGGCCGACCGCACCAGCGCGATCGGCAGCAGCAGCAGCTCGCGCCGGGCGAGGTTCCCGATGGCCCTCTCCCACCCCTGCCGCAAGGCCTCCAGGGCACGCGGATGGTGGGACTCGCCCAGGGCCAGGGCGGCCTGGGCGGCCAGCTCCTCGTCGGGGCCGAGAAGGCGCTCGGCCGCCAGGGCGAAGCCCCCGTCCGGGTCGAGCTTCAGCAGGGCCCGCAGACAGTCGCCCAGCAGGGCCGGCTCCTCGTCCCCGGCGTGCAGCTTGGCCCGCAGCAGTAGCTCCCCATCGACGCCCCCGGCTAGGGCGGCCGCCGAGACCGCCCCGGCGCGCGCCTCGGGCCAGCGGTCGAACAGCAAGGCCGAGAGCTCGCGGTAGACGCCCGGATCGCCGGCCCGCGCCAGCGCGGCCGCACAGCGGCCCCGCACGGCGGCGGCGCTGTCGACGGGTCCCCCGTAGCTGGGCTCCACCTGGGTGAGGCGCACGCCGGTCCGGAAGGGCTCCAGACGGTCGTGCTCCAGACGGTCGAGGGCGTCCACGATCGCCAGCTTGGCCACGCACTGCCGGTCGGTGCGCGCTCCGTCCTTGATGAACCTCGAGAAGGCCGCCTCCAGCTCCGGCCTCAGCCCCCGGACCTCGTGCTCGGCGGCCAGGCGAGCGGCGCAGCTCGCCAGAAGGGCCGGCCCCTTTCGGAGCGCGTCACGAAACGCCTCCTGGGCGGCGGCCGCGTGCGGCTCGACGGCGTGGCCCTTCAGCTCCTCGAGCGCCTCACGAACGGGGTCACGTCGCGCCATCGCTTCAGACCGGACCGGAGGCAACCAAAGGGCGGCGGCCACACGCTCTCTCTCGAGCGGATCCAGGAGACCACCCGGACGATATCCGCGTCGCCAGGCCCGGTCAAGACAGCCCCGGCCAGCGCCGCTTGCAGGGCCAGGCGCGGCGGGGTAGCTTCGCTCGTCCCATGTCCATGCTCGAGCTGCTGACGATGCTGCTGGCTGCTGGCGCCGCCCTGATCCTGGGCCGCATCGCGATCCGGAAGGTCACCTGGCGCTCGCTGCGCTCGGTGCGCCGTGACTTCCGGTCCCGGATCGACCGCTACAAGCGCACCGCCAAGAGCCGGATCCGCAGCGAGCTGCTCGCCGATCCCGAGATCGAGGCCGCCGTCGATCGGCACGCCCGAGAGACCGGCGAGAGTCGGGGGCGGGCCCTGGGCCGGGTCCGCGCCTACGTGGACGAGATCGTCCCGTCGTTCAACCTGCTCTCGTACTACCGCTTCGGCTACGCGGTGGCCCGGCTGCTGATCCCCCTCTTCTACAAGGTGAGCGTCGGCTACGAGGCGCGAGCCGCCCTCGACGCCATCCCCCGCGACAGCGGGGTCCTGTACCTCATGAACCACCGCTCGAACGCCGACTACGTGGTGGTCGCCTACGTGCTCTCCGGCCAGGTGGCCATCTCCTACGCGGTGGGCGAGTGGGCCCGGGTCTGGCCTCTCGAGGCGGTCTTCAAGAGCTTCGGCTCCTACTTCGTGAGGCGCCGCTACCGTGAGCCCCTCTACCACAAGGTGCTCGAGCGGTACGTCCAGCTCATCACCCGCAACGGGGTGACGCAGGGGATCTTCCTGGAAGGGAGCCTGAGCCGGGACGGCCGCCTGCGCCCCCCCAAGCTGGGCCTGCTCGACCACATCGTGAGGACCCGGCGCGGGCCCGACCGCGGCCGACCGCTGCAGGTGATCCCGGTAGCCATCAACTACGACCGGGTGCTGGAGGACCGGTCGCTGCTGCGGGAGCTGCAGTCGGAGGAGGAGCGGCTCCCCCGCCGGCAGCAGGTCCGCGAGGTCGCCTCCTACGTGGCCAAGGTCACGGTGCGCTTCCTGCTGCGGCGGGCTCGACGTTATGGCCGCGCCTGCGTCAGCTTCGGCGCCCCGGTCAGCGTCGACGACTGGCTGGCGGAGCGCCCGGGGATCCTGGAGCTGCCCCGCGAGGAGCGGCTGCCGAAGCTCGAGGAGCTGGCCCGTCTGGTGATGCAGCGGATCGGCGCCATCATGCCGGTGACGGCGGTGGCGCTGGCATCGACGGCGCTGCTCGATCATCCTGATGCTCGGATCACTCGCCAGGAATGGGAGCAGGCCCTCGACCGGCTCCGGGAGCGGCTAAGGGGCCGGGGCGCCCACGTGATCGGCGACGAGCGCACCAGCGCCGAGATCCTGGACCGCGCCCTGGTGATGCTGACCATGCGCCGGGTGGTGCGCCCCGCCGAGTCGGGACTCGAGATCGACCGCAGCCAGGCCCCCCTGCTCCGCTTCTACGCCAACACCATCGCCCCCCTGGGGACATGACCCGATTCCTCCGTCTCGGCCCGGGAATCGGGATCGTGTCCCCCAAGGCCAGCATGACCCGATTCCCTCCGGTCTGGCTGACCGTCTCGGGGGACATGACCCGATCCCTCCGTTCTGCCCGGGGGATCGGGATCGTGTCCCCCAAGGCCGGAGATCGTGTCCCCCAAGCCCGGGGATCGTGTCCCCCGCGCAATTGACAACCACCTGAGCGACCTTATAATGGCCGTGGAAGGATAATGGTGTTTGTTTCCCAGCCCGGACCGGCGACCAACGGCCGGCCGGCGTGTGCCGGAATCGCCATTATCGGGCCCAAGGGGGGCCCGGGACGCTAGGCAAGCCGAAGCGCCATAGCGACGATCCGAAAGCCCCGAGGAGACACGCCTCGGGGCTTTTGCTTTGTGGGGGAAGAGCCGATGGATGTCCAGCTGTTCGACACGACGCTACGCGACGGGACGCAAGGGGAGGGTGTCAGCCTGTCCGTGGAGGACAAGCTCAAGATCGCCCGGCTCCTCGACCACTTCGGCGTCCACCACATCGAGGGCGGCTGGCCGGCCTCGAACCCCAAGGACTCGGAGTTCTTCCAGCGGGCCAAGCAGCTCCGCCTGGGCCAGGCGAAGCTGACCGCGTTCGGGAGCACCCGCAAGGCGGGGACCCGCCCCGAGGACGACCAGAACCTCAGGGCGCTGCTCGAGGCCGAGACCCCCGCGGTGGCGGTCTTCGGCAAGTCCTGGCTGCTGCACGTGCTGAAGGTGCTGCGCACCACCCCCGAGGAGAACCTGGCCATGGTCCGGGACTCGGTGGGCTTCCTCAAGCGGCACGGCAAGGAGGTCGTCTACGACGCCGAGCACTTCTTCGACGGCTATCGCGCCGATCCCGCCTATGCGCTGGCTACCGTGAAGGCGGCGGCCGAGGCGGGCGCCGACTGGGTGGCCCTGTGCGACACCAACGGCGGCAGCCTCCCCAGCTTCGTGTACGACACGGTGGCGACGGTGAAGGCGGCGATCCCGGGCACCCGGCTCGGGATCCACGCCCACAACGACGGCGAGCTGGCGGTGGCCAACTCGCTGGCCGCGGTCCAGGCCGGCTGCACCCAGGTCCAGGGGACGATCAACGGCATCGGCGAGCGCTGCGGCAACGCCAACCTGGTCTCGGTGGTCCCCAACCTCCAGCTCAAGATGGGACACCGCTGCGTCTCCGACGAGAGCCTGCCCCGACTCACCGAGCTGGCGCGGGCGGTGGCCGAGATCGCCAACATGCGGCTCGAGAGCCGGACCCCCTGGATCGGCGCCTCGGCCTTCGCCCACAAGGGCGGGGTGCACGTCGCCGCCGTGGAGCGGGTGCGCGCCAGCTACGAGCACGTGGCCCCCGAGACGGTGGGCAACTCCCGCAAGGTGGTGGTCTCGGAGCTGTCGGGCCGGGTCAACGTCCGGGTCCGCGCCGGCGACCTCGGGCTGCAGCTCAACGGTGAGGAGACGACGCTCTTGGCCCGGGTCAAGGAGCTCGAGAACCACGGCTACCAGTTCGAGGCCGCCGAGGGCTCCTTCGAGCTGCTGATCCGCCGGGGCCGCGAGGGCTACGCGTCCCCCTTCGAGATCCTGGACCTGGTGGTCCTCGGCGAGCGCCGCCGCGGCCACGGCGAGATGTTCTCGGAGGCCACGGTCAAGCTGCGGGTCGACGGTACCGTGGTGCACGAGGTCGCCGAGGGAGACGGGCCGGTCCACGCCCTCGACCGGGCCCTGCGCAAGGCGCTGGAGCCGCTCTACCCCAGCCTGCGCCAGGTCCACCTGGTCGACTACAAGGTGCGGATCCTGGACCCGGAGTCGGCCACCGGGGCCAAGACGCGGGTGCTGCTGGAGGCGGCCTGCGGGGAGGACCGGTGGAGCACGGTCGGGGTCTCCCAGAACATCATCGAGGCCAGCGCCGAGGCGCTCGCCGACAGTCTCGAGCTACACTTGCTGCGCCTGCAGGATGCCGAGGCGGCGGGGCCGTCCGCCGCGGTCGGGGCCTGACGTTGCCGTTCCACCCACTGAGCGAGGAGAGAACCGCCCGATGACGCCGCGCACGCTGTTCGAGAAGGTATGGGACGCCCACGTGGTCGAAAAGGCCACGCCGGACACCCCGGCCGTCCTCTACATCGACCTGCACCTGGTCCACGAGGTGACCTCGCCCCAGGCGTTCGCCCTGCTGCGCGAGCGCGGGCTCCGGGTGCGCCGGCCCGACCGCACCGTGGCCACCATGGACCACTCCACGCCGACCACGCCGCGGGGACCGGACGGCACCATCCCCATCACCGACCCGCAGGCGGCGGCCCAGATCCGCTCCCTGGAGGAGAGCTGCCGCGAGTTCGGGATCACCCTCCACACCCTGGGCAGCGACACCCAGGGGATCGTCCACGTGATCGGTCCGGAGCTGGGCCACACCCAGCCCGGCAAAACCATCGTCTGCGGCGACAGCCACACCTCCACCCACGGCGCCTTCGGCGCCCTGGCCTTCGGGATCGGGACCAGCGAGGTGGGGCACGTCCTGGCCACCCAGTGCCTGCTGCAGCAGAAGCCCAAGACGATGGCGATCGAGGTGGAGGGGAAGCTGCGCCCCGGCGTCAGCGCCAAGGACGTCATCCTGGCGGTGATCACCCGGATCGGCATCGGCGGCGGCACCGGCCACGTGCTTGAGTACAAGGGCACGGCGATCCAGGCGCTCTCGATGGACGAGCGGATGACGGTCTGCAACATGTCGATCGAGGCCGGCGCCCGGGCCGGGATGATCGCCCCGGACGAGACCACCTTCGAGTACCTGGCGGGCCGGCCCCACGCCCCCCAGGGCACCGCCTGGGAGAAGGCCCTCGAGCGCTGGCGGCGGCTCCCGTCGGACGCCGAGGCGCGCTACGACCACACCGAGCGCTTCGACGCAGCGTCGCTCGAGCCGATGATCACCTACGGCACCAACCCCGGCATGGGCATCCCGATCACCGGCGCCGTGCCCGAGCCTTCCGGCAACGGCTCGCTCCAGAAGGCCCTCGACTACATGGGCCTGCAGCCGGGGCAGAAGCTCCTGGGCCGGAAGATCGACGTGGTCTTCATCGGGAGCTGCACCAACTCGCGCCTCGTCGACCTGCGCCAGGCGGCCGAGGTGATGCGGGGCCGCAAGGTGGCCCCCGGCGTGCGCGCGCTGGTGGTCCCCGGCTCGCAGCCGATCAAGCAGAAGGCCGAGGCCGAGGGCCTCGACCGGGTGTTCCGCGAGGCCGGCGCCGAGTGGCGCGAGGCGGGCTGCTCGATGTGCATCGCCATGAACGGCGACCAGCTCGAGCCCGGCCAGTACGCGGTCAGCACCTCCAACCGCAACTTCGAGGGGCGCCAGGGCAAAGGCAGCCGGACCTTCCTGGCCAGCCCGCAAACCGCCGCCGCGGCGGCCGTCACGGGGCGCATCAGCGACGCCCGGGAGCTCCTCTCATGACCGAGCCGATTCGTTCCTTCGAGAGCCGGACCGTGCTCCTGCCCATCGACAACATCGACACCGACCAGATCATCCCCGCCCGCTTCCTCAAGGGGACCACCAAGACCGGCCTGGGCGAGAAGCTCTTCTCGGACTGGCGCTACGACTCGGCGGGAAAGCCCCGGCCGGACTTCGTGCTCAACCAGGAGGCGGCGCGGGAGGCCCGGGTGCTGGTGGCTGGCGACAACTTCGGCTGCGGCTCGTCGCGAGAGCACGCCCCCTGGGCGCTCCACGACTACGGCTTCCGGGCCGTGGTCAGCACCGGCTTCGCCGACATCTTCCGCAACAACGCGCTCAAGAACGGCCTGCTCCCGATCGTGGTCGAAGAGGCGGTCCACGCCAAGCTGCTGGCCAGCCCCGGCCAGGTGGTCCGGGTCGATCTCGAGGCGCAGAGCCTGACCCTGGCCGACGGGACCACCGCCCGCTTCCCGATCGACCCGTTCGCCCGCTACTGCCTGCTCAACGGCAAGGACGAGCTGGCCTTCCTGCTCTCCAAGGAGGAGAAGATCGCCGCCTATGAGAAGGGCGCCTAGGCGGAGGCCCCCGGTGCCCGTCGTCGGCTAGGCGCGGCGCCTGGGGCCGTAAGCGGCGCGCGCCACCTCGAGGGCCGCGAACAGCTCCCCGCCGTTCTGGTAGCGCTTCTCCGCGTCCTTGCGCATGCAGCGCCCGACGATCCCGGCCACCGGGCCGGGCAGGGTGGGGGCCAGCTTGGCCAGCGGCTCCGGCTCCTGGTTCATGATCTTCATCAAGATCTCGGGGAGGTTCTTGCCGTCGAAGGCCCGACGCCCGGCGAAGAGCTCGTAGAAGACCGAACCGAGGGAGAACACGTCCGACCGGGCGTCGGCCTTCTCGCCCCGGATCTGCTCCGGCGACATGTAGGCCGGGCTGCCCATCACCATGCCGGTCCGTGTCATCTCCGAGTCGGTCAGCCGCACCAGCCCGAAGTCCATGATCCGTACCCGGCCGTCGTGGGCGACGTGGATGTTGCCGGGCTTGAGGTCCCGGTGCACCAGGCTGTGGTAGTGCACGAAGGCCAGACCGGCGGCCACCTGGTACATGATGCCGACCGAGCGGGCCAGGTCGCCCAGCTCGCGACGCTCGATGAGGGCGGTGAGGTCGGCCCCCTCCAGCAGCTCCATGGCCATGTAGATGTGCTGGCCGTCCTCGCCGAAGTCGAGCACCTGGGTGATGTTGGGGTGGGTGAGCTGGGCCGCCGACAGCGCCTCCCGCCGGAAGCGCTCGACCAGCTCTTCCTGATCGGAAAGCTCGGACGCCATCACCTTGACCGCGACGTGGGTGCCCCTTTTGGGATCCTCGGCACGGAAGACCTCGCCCATCGCCCCCCGGCCGATCTTCTCGATGATCCGGTACGGCCCGATCGTGGTCGGCTGTGCTTCCACCCTCTCCTCCCCGTGAGTCTGCCATTCTATCCCGGCCGCGGGGGGGATGTAGACTATGGTCGTGTCCGATGATGGGGCGCCCAAGAGCGCGTACGAGCTGGCGATGGCGCGGCTGAAGGAGAAGGACCGCGAGGCCGGGGTCGAGGAGCGCGAGGTCAGCGAGGAGCTGAAGGCCGAGCTCGCCGAGGTGGGCCGCGTCTACCAGGCCAAGCTGGCCGAGCTGGAGATCCTCCACCGGTCCAAGCTGGCCACGACCGACGACTACGCGGCGCGCGAGGCGCTGGAAGCCGACTACCTCCGCGATCGCGAGCGGCTCGTCTCCGAGCGCGAGTCTAAGATCGAGGCGGTCCGATCCGACAAGCGCTGAGCCGCGGTCAGATCACCGTGCCGTCGGGGATCACGGCGTTCTTCACCACCACCACGATGCCGTCGCGGATCGCGTAGCCGGGCCCCTCGCCTTCCCGCAGCCCTGCCTGGTTGAGGATCCGCACCCCCCGGCCGATCCGGGCGTTCTTGTCGACGATGGCCCGCTGGATCACGCAGCCGTCGCCGATCCCGATCGGTGGCCGGCCGGTCTCGGAGGCCCGCGAGATCTCGTCGATGGTCTCGTAGTCGTCGGCGCCCAGCAGCAGGCTGTCGGCGATCTGGGTCCCCTTGCCGATGCGGCTGCGGATCCCGATCACCGAGCGCTCGATCTCGGCGCCCAGCAGGATGCTGCCTTCCGAGACCAGGGCGTTGCGCAGGGTGCAGCTCTCGACCTTGGAGGCGGGGAGGAACCGCGGGCGGGTGTAGATCGGCCGGCTGGCCTCGTAGAAGTCGAAGGGCGGCATCGCCTGGCACAGCGCCATGTTGGCGTTGTAGTAGGACTGGATGGTCCCCACGTCCTCCCAGTAGCCGTGGTGGATGAAGCCCAGCACGGGCATGGTCGAGACCGCCCAGGGGATCACGTGGTGGCCGAAGTCGACCAGGGTGCGGTCTTCGAGGGCCGCCTTCAAGGCCTTTCGGGTGAAGACGTAGATCCCCATCGATGCGTAGCAGGCGGCGCCCAGACCGGGCACCTCCGAGGTCAGCTCGCCGATCCGGTCCTGCCCCGGCTTCTCCTCGAAGTGGACGATGCGGCGGTCGCGGTCCAGCTTCAGGATGCCGAAGCCCGAGGCGGCCTCGGCCGGGACCGGCTTGACGGCGACGGTGACGTCCGCCTTCGCCTCCCGGTGCGCCTCCAGCACCGCCAGCAGGTTCATCTGGTAGAGCTGGTCGCCGGAGAGGATCACGATCTCGCCCCAGCGATGGTTGTCGAGGTGGCGCATGCTCTGGCGCACGGCGTCGGCGGTCCCCTGGAACCACTCGGGGCTCTCCGCGGTCTGCTCGGCCGCCAGCAGCGAGACGAACCCCGAAGAGAAGATGTCGAAGTTGTAGGTCAGGCTGACGTGCTTGTTCAGGCTCTCGGAGTTGTACTGGGTGAGGACGTAGATGCGGCGGAGCTCGGAGTTGAGGCAGTTGCTGACCGGGATGTCGACCAGCCGGTACTTCCCGGCGATGGGCACCGCAGGCTTGGAACGATACTGAGTGAGGGGATCGAGCCGGGTTCCGCGCCCTCCCCCCAGGATCACGGCCAAGACATCGAGCATGGACCGGATTCTGGCACTTCCGGCGCCGCCCTGCATCATGGCGGGGCCTTTTCCCCTGGGGTCTCGGCGGGGCGAGAAGTCTGGTAGGCTCCCGGCGTGAGCGCGGAGCCCCACCCCGACGGCGCCGGAGAGGCCGCCCCTGGCGCGATGCTGCGGGTGGCAGCCGGCGCCTATCACCTGCTGGCCGGCCTGGCCGAGCTGAGGCGCCCGGCACTCTGGCCGATCTCGCTGCTGCCGGCGGCCACGGCGCTGGCGTTCGTCGTGGGTGGGGCTTTCCTGGCGGTGCTCGTCTTCTCCCGGGTCCTCGACCTCTTGGCCCCCATCTCACGGAAGCTCCCCGAGTGGTTCGAGAGCTCCATGCTTCTGGGCTGGGCCGGCGGGTTCGCGCTGGCCGGGGTCCTGCTCGGGCTCGTGCTCTCGCTGCTGGTCTCGGCGGTGTTGCTCGAGCGCTTGGTCCGGCGGGTCGAGGGCGACGATCCGGCCCCCGCCGTCGCCGGCCGGCCCCAGGGCTGGGCGCTGGGGCAGTGGTGGCGGGGCGCCCTGGTGCTGCTGGCCTGGATGGTCCTGGCCCCGCTTTCGGCGCTGCTGCCGCTTCTCGGCCCGCTTCTGGCGGTGGCCATCGGGGCCGTCGTGCTGGGACAGGGCCTGGTCCATGCCCCCCTGATCCGGCGCGGCCTGGACCGCCGACAGCGACGCGCCTTCTGCCGGCGCTTCCGGCCCGAGGCCGTGGGGCTGGGAGCGGCAGCGGTGGTGACGCTGAGCGTGCCGGGTGTCAACCTGCTGCTGGCGGGGCCGCTGGCGCCGGCGCTCTGGCTGGGAGCCTCCCGCCTCGTCTCGGCGCTTCAGGCGGCCTCCGGCGGCATCGCCACAGAGGAGGGGCCGGAGGCTCCAGAGAGCCCCCGGCCCGAGAGTGTCGACGATACAGGTTGACGAGCTCGCGCCGGTGGACCGGCGCCCGGACTCCGCGCGTCTCTCCTAGGCGGTGGGACCTTTCGGGGCGGCCTTTTCCTTCTCTCCACCGATGGTCACGCTCAGCGTCTTGGGCTGGCCGTCCCGTAGCACCTTGACCTCGACCGTCGAGCCGGGGTCCGCCGCGTCGACCCCACGCCGCAGGTCTCGGCTGCTCTCGATCCGCTTGCCGGCCAGCTCCAGGATCACGTCCCCCGCCTTCAGCCCCGCCTGGGACGCCGGGCCGTCCTCCGTGACCTCGGTGACCAGCACGCCGCCGCCCTGCTTCACCTGGAAGTACTCGGCGAGCTGATCCGTCAGCTCCTGGTAGGTGATCCCCAGCTTGGCGGGTCCGCGACCGAAGCGGTAGACGAAATCGTGCAGGTTGCCTGGCAAGCCTCGCCAGTGCTCGGCGCCCGTCTCCGGCAGCAGGGGCTGCGAAGGCAGTGGCGGCTCCCCTTCCCCGACCTGGAGGTCCGGGACCTCCACGTGGAAACGATGGGCGAACGCCCCCCCCGGGCGCTCCTCGAGGGTGGCGGTGAGCTGCTTCGACGAGCCCTGGCGGGAGACGTCGATCGACACCTCGCGCCCGGGCGGCGTCTCCCGAACCAGCCTCGAGAGCTGGGCCGCGCTCCGGACCCTCTCGCCGTCGAAGCCGAGGATCACGTCGCCCTTGGCCACGCCGGCCTTCTCGGCCGCCGATCCCGACTCCACCTTCTCGACCACGGCGCCGCGGGCCTGATTCAGCTTGAGCCGCGCCAGGTCCTCCGCGCCGACGTCCTGGAGCAGCACGCCCAGGAAGGCGCCGTCGCCCATCCGGACCACCTTGACCTGGCGCTCCTCTCCGGCCCTGACCGCCGGGGCGGCGATCGCCAGCCCGGCGCCCAGCAGGCTCAGCACCCCGATCCCGATACCGATTCCTCGCGTCATAGGCTCGCTCCTTCAAGCTCCCCGCGTTGACCGGGGAACGCCTTTCATCTGTATGACGCAGGCTCGGCGGCCAAAGTCGGCGTGGCGGGGTCTCACCGGCGAGCCCAGAAGCGGCGCCCGGCAAGCGGGTCAGTGGCGGGGGCCGTCGGCCGACCGCCCGTAGGTCTGTTCGAGCCGCTTGAAGCCGAGGATCTGGAGCAGCCGCTCGTAGCGGGCGGGGACCGACCCACACTCCAGCAGCGACTGCCGCTCGAGCGGGTCGAGGGGGAGCGATTGGCAAAGGGCGTTCACGAACACGTCGTGGGGTAGCTCCTTCTGGAGCACCAGCACCGAGGGGCCGTCCATCGCCCGTCCGATCGCCGCCAGCACCTGGCGGCGGGCCCGCTCCAGGCCCGGGCCCTCGGCGGGCGGGTCGGGGAGGGGCTCGACCCTGGCCAGCCGATACGGCTGGCCGGCCTGCTCCTCGAGGATCCGGAAGCGGACCACTCCTTTCAGCACGATATCGAAGCGGCCAATCGCGGCGGGCCGACACCGCTCGAGGCGACCGGCGCATCCGATCTCGAAGACGGGGGGGCGACCTTGGTAGTCCTCCTGCCAGCCGGGTCGCAGCAGGCACATGCCGATCAGCCGGCGTCGCGGCTCGGCCGCGAGCAGGTCCTCGACCATCTTGCGGTACCGCGGCTCGAAGACGTGGAGGGGCACCGGCATCGACGGGAACAGGACCACGTTGGGCAGGGGGAACAGCGGGATCGGGTCGGTCAGGTCGAGGTCCGCCGCGGCGTCACCTGCTTGATGGTTCATCGCGCGTCCGACCCATCGTAGCGCAGCTCGGGCTGACCCGGCCCTGCATCTCGGGTACGATGCAAGCTTCGCCATGCCAAGGAGACGGAGGGCGTGATGGAGCTACTCGACCGGGTCGTCAACACCCTCAGCTACTACATCTGGGGCTTCGGCGTCCCGGTCGGGGGCGAGACCGTGCCGCTGGTGGTGATCGCCCTGCTCGGCACCGGCATGTTCCTGACCCTGCGGCTGGGTTTCATCCAGGTCCGGCGGCTCGGCCATGGCTTCGCGGTCACCACCGGGAGGTACGACGACCCCAACGAGCCCGGTGACGTCTCGCACTTCCAGGCCTTGACCACCGCCCTGTCGGCGACCGTCGGCATCGGCAACATCGCCGGGGTGGCGATCGCCATCCACTGGGGCGGGCCCGGGGCGCTGTTCTGGATGTGGATGACGGCGTTGCTCGGCATGGCGGTCAAGTACTCCGAGGTCACCCTGGCCCAGCTCTACCGCGACGTCGGTCCCGACAAGGACCCGAACCGATGGGAAGGGTCCGTCTCCGGCGGGCCCATGTACTACATCGAGCGGGGGCTGGGAGCGCGATGGAAGCCGCTGGCGGTCTTCTTCGCGGTGATGCTCGGCCTGACCGCGTTCCTGACCGGCAACGGCATCCAGGCCAACACCGTCGCCGACACCCTGCAGACCAGCTACGGCGTCCCCACCTGGCTGAGCGGGGCCGCCGCCGCCACGCTGGTGGCGCTGGTGATCCTGGGCGGCATCTCGCGGATCGGCCGGGTCACGTCGGTGCTGGCCCCGCTGATGGCCACCATCTACATCGCCGGCGCCCTCACCATCCTGCTCCTCCACGCCGACCGGGTGCTGCCCAGCCTGTGGCTGATCGTACGCGAGGCGTTCAACCCGACCGCCGGGGTGGCCGGGACCGGGGTCGGGGCGGTGGTGGTCACCATGATGTGGGGGGTCAAGCGGGGGCTCTTCTCCAACGAGGCCGGGCAGGGGTCGGCTCCGATCGCCCACGCCGCCGCCAAGACCGACGAGCCGGTGTCGGAGGGGGTGGTCGGCCTGGTCGAGCCCTTCATCGACACCCTGGTGATCTGCACCATGACCGGGCTGGTGGTGGTGCTGACCGGCGTCTGGCACGAACGTTTCCCCACCGAGATCACGCTGCGGGGCGGCGACATCTCGTACATCGCCAGCAACGACCAGGGGCGCTACGCGCCCCAGGCGCCGCCGCCGGAGATCCGGGTCGAGGACGGGTTCGTGCGGCCGGCCGCCGACGACGAGCCCCGGCTGGCCTGGCACGAGGTGGCGGTGGAGCGCCTCTTCACCGATCCCGACGAGACCCGGCCCTTCACCGGGACCATCTTCCCGGCCGAGGGGCTGGCCCGCCCGGACGGGGTGGCGGCGCGCTCCGACTCGAGCCCGGCCTACACCTCGCTCTACGCCGATGCCGTGGAGAACGCCGCCCCCCTCACCATGCTGGCGTTCCGCGAGGGCCTGTCGCCGATCGGCGACTTCGGGCACCACATCGTGCTCCTCTCGGTGCTGCTGTTCGCGATCTCGACCGCCATCTCCTGGAGCTACTACGGGGACCGCTGCGCCCACTACCTGTTCGGCGCCAGGGCGGTCCTGCCCTACAAGATCCTCTTCGTCGCCGCCCACTTCCTGGGCGCGGTGGTCTCGCTGTCGGTGGCCTGGACCCTGGGCGACGTCTGCCTCGGGATCGTGATCCTCCCCAACCTGCTGGCGCTTCTGCTGCTCTCGCCCAAGGTGCGCCAGCTCACCGACAGCTACTTCCAGCGCAAGCCATGGCAGGAGAACGCGCGCGTACACCGTCGCGTGATCGAGGAGCGCGAGCAGGCCCGGAGAGAGCGACACCCTCGCTGAGCCGATCCTCCCGGCTGCGGTAGGATGGCCGGGGGAGGGACACCGTGGCGAACAGCGACCCCGAGGTCAACCTCAACCTGAACGTCCGCGGCCTGCGGCCGTCGGCCACGCTGGAGATCAACGAGCGGAGCAACCGGCTCCGCGAGGAGGGCCGACACGTCTACCGGCTGGGCCTGGGACAGTCGCCGTTCCCGGTCCCCGAGCCGGTGGTCGAGCAGCTCCGGGTCTCCGCCCACGAGAAGGACTACCTGCCGGTGCGGGGCCTGCCGGCGCTGCGGGAGCGGATCGCCGAGTACTACCAGCGCCGCCAGGGGCTGGAGCGGCACCGCGACGACGTGCTGATCGGTCCCGGCTCCAAGGAGCTGATGTTCATCCTCCAGCTCGTCTTCTACGGGGACCTGGTGATCCCCACCCCGAGCTGGGTCTCCTACGCCCCGCAGGCCCACATCATCGGCCGGCCGATCCGCTGGGTGCCGACCACCGCCGAGGACGGCTGGCCCCTGCTCCCGCGGGAGCTGGACGGGGCCTGCCGCGACGACCCGAGCCGCCCCCGGCTGGTGGTGCTCAACTACCCCGCCAACCCCACCGGTCAGACCTACAGCGTCGACTCGCTGAAGGAGCTGGCCGAGGTGGCGCGGCGCTACCGGGTGATCCTGCTCTCCGACGAGATCTACGGGGAGATCGACCACCAGGGGACCCACGTCTCGATCGCCCGCTACTATCCGGAAGGGACCATCGTCAGCAGCGGCCTCAGCAAGTGGTGCGGCGCGGGCGGCTGGCGGCTCGGCACCTTCACCTTCCCCCGCAACCTGCGCTGGCTGCTCGACGCGATGGCGGTGGTGTGCAGCGAGACCTTCACCTCCACCAGCGCCCCGATCCAGTTCGCGGCCGCCCGGGCCTTCGAGGGCGGGTCCGAGATCGAGCACTACCTCTTCCAATCGCGACGCATCCTGCGGGGGCTCGGCCGTCTCCTGGCCCGGCGCCTGGAGGCAACGGGCGCCTTCGTGCCGTCGCCGGCCGGCGCCTTCTACCTCTTCCCGGAGTTCGCGGCCGGGAGCGACCAGTTGGCGCGGCGCGGCATCGAGAGCAGCGCCCAGCTCTGCGAGGAGGTGTTGGAAGACACCGGGGTCGCCTTCCTCCCCGGCGAGGCCTTCGGCCGCCCCAGGGAAGAGCTGACCGGCCGCATCGCCTACGTCGACTTCGACGGTGCCCGGGCGCTGGTGGCGGCCCGCGGCGTCCCCGCCGACCGCGAGCTCGACGAGACCTTCCTGCGCACCTACTGCGAGCAGGTCACCACCGCCACCGACCGCCTCTGCAACTGGCTCCAGGGGGGTCAGGTCTAGACTTTTGACTTTGTGACCCGGAACACCCGGGGTGGGTATTCGGCGAAAACCCGTATTGTGTCCCCGGTTTTTCGACCCCGTTCCCGGCGTGGGATAATGGCAGCTCATCGCACCATCCGACCGGGTGTGCCGAAATGAGGGAGGGAGTCTCGATGAGGAAGATGCTGTGGGCACTCGCCCTGGTGCTGGCTGCGCAGTCCAGCGTGGCCGGCGAGGCAATGAAGGCCGTGACCGGCAAGCCGTTCGAGGCGGCGATGGTCGACCACTTCTACCTCGAAGGCAACGCCATCCCCACCCAGAAGCGCAACGCCGCCCTGCTGGAGAAGGACGGTGGCGGCAGGCTGCTGGTGGGGCTGCTCGACACCTCCGGGTACGGCACCGAGATCCAGCAGAAGTACCTGGCCTTCATGATCACCGAGGCCAAGGTGAACGTCGGCGGCGCCGAGCTGGCGGTAGGCGCCTACGGGTTCGGGCTGATGAAGCCCGAGGCCGAGGGCGGCGCCGGCAAGGTCGTCTTCTACGACGTGGCCGGCCACAAGGTCGCCGAGGGCACGGCCCCTCACGACGCCATGATGGCGCAGCCGGCCCCGCTCAAGGTGGTGACCGCCGAGGGCCAGCCGACCCGGATCTACCTGGGCAAGCACTACGTGGACGTGCAATGACGCCTCGGGGACATGACCGGGTTTCTCCGGTGCGCAAGGAAACCCGGATCGTGTCCCCGAATCCGGTTTCTAACCGGCTCGGACACCCTCGGGGACATGGCCGGGTTCCGAGGTAGCCTCCG